>NZ_DASSRP010000111.1:0-23141 GCF_035701725.1 Bradyrhizobium sp. | reverse complement strand
TGGAAAGCATGCCGCGCTGGCTCGCCACCGCGATGCAGGCTTCGCCCTCCACCCACTTTGTGTCGTTCGCGCAGGCCATTCTCTATCGCGGCGCGGGCCTTGACGTGGTGTGGCCGCAATTCATCGCGGTCGCGGGAATAGGCCTGTTGTTCCTGGTCTTTTCGCTGATGCGGTTTCGCTCGACGCTCGCGGCGCCGTCATAGCGCCGCGCCTTGCAAGCCGGAAGTCGATCGGTTCAGCCGATGGCGATCCCGACAAGCATTTCTTGATCCGTGATAGACCGGCTCAAGCGTTCAGCCGGGTGAGCGCCGGACGATTGCGGAGCTGGATTCGGCGCGAAGTCTCCAGCGCAATGGTGCCGGAATGGGCGAAATGGGTGATGGTCCGCGACACCGTTTCGATTGTCAGTCCAAGATAGTCGGCGATGTCCTGACGCGACATCGGCAGCTCCACCGTCGTGCCATTGGTATTGCGGCCGGCCATTTCGAGCAGGAAACCGGCCACGCGTTCTTCCGCGCTCCTGATCAAAGCCAGCGAGTGCTGCTGCACGCGCTGAAGTTCGCGCACGGTCAGCATCCAAAGCTGCCGGGCGAGGCTCTTTTCGTGTTCCGCCCGTGCCATCACGGCACTCCGCTTGGCAACCAGAACCTGGGCGTCGCAGATCGCCTCCGCCGAAGACAGATGAACGTCACCGGCCTCGACACCAAAGATATCGCCGGGGAGATAGAACGCGCTGATCTGACGACGGCCGTCGTCCAGCATCCGGTAAGTACGCACGGCGCCGGAGATCACCTGGTAAAGATACTCGGCCGGCTCGTCCTCGCCGTAGATCTCGTTGTTACGGCCAAATCGAATCGGGGCTCCCATCAAGCCGAGCTGGCCCTCGTTCGAGGACACTGGCGCGAGCGGACCAGCGTGGATCGAGGACTTGGCGGTTGCGGCGGTGAGCATGGCGAATCTCCGGTTCCGATCGTTGAGGTCCGGAACCTCGCCGTTTTCCACGAAAGTCGAAATTCAGGTCGTGCCCCTAAGTACAATCACGGAGGGGAGTCCTCGGGACGAGGCCCAGCTGCATTTTATTTTGTCCAGAGGCGCCAATGGGTCGGACTGAGTGCAATGCGCTCCGACGAAAGCGCCTTGATCCAACCGCTGACGGTGCGCCGGCAGGCAAAGACCACCGTATACACGTGATCGCCCTCGATCACCGCGAGCTCGAGGTCACGGTTGAACGGAGCCGTTGAGATTTCCTGCCAAATTGCGTCCTGATCCGTCAATTTCCGCGCCTTCGCCAAAGAAGATGCCAAGGATAATGCGTCCGATCACTTTTTGATCATCCTGGATTCGAAGCGGCAGCCATTGATTTGCCGCAACCGCTGGCGTTTTCGCCGGTCGCATCTTCGGCCTGTTCGGGCCGGTTCGCGCAGCACGGATCCCGCGTCGTTCAGCCGATTGATTCCGGTCAAATCAGCCGATCCGGTGCAGGACTAGCCTTATAAAAACGGAGTTCTGGCCGCCATGGAGACAACGGCATGAGACGTCGCGAATTCACGCTCCCTGAACTGGAGCAAAAGCTCGAGGCCTTGGCGGAAGGCGCCATGCACCAGATACTGCGCGGCGATTACGAGCGGCTGTTCGGCACCAACAGCGCCGCGTTGGGGCGGCTACGCAACTTTGCAAGGAGCCACCAATGCGTGGCGAGCTTTGCAGACAACGCCATCGTGTTTCGCCGGCGCTTCCAAATGCCGGCAAAGCCCGCCCCCGACCAGCCCGGCTAGCCGGACCGCCTTTCTCCAAATGGTCTCAGCTTGCGCTCCAGGGCTTCCAGCAATTCGAAACGGCTGATCATTCCGATCACCTTTTCTGCACGTACGACCGGAACCTGGGCCACCTTGCGCCGGTCCATCAGCGCAACCACGTCGTCGACGGTGGCGTGTTCATCCACGCAAGCCGGATGTCTGGTCATGATGGCGGCGACGCTCAGTGCGCGCATGCGTCTGCGGGCAGGTGTGTCTTCCTCGATCCCCAGAACCTCTTCGAGCCAATTTCCGGCTGGCGACTTCACGCCCAGCTCGTCGCGGTGCAAAAGATCTCCTTCCGAAAGGATGCCGATCAGATCGCCATCATCGTCGAGAACCGGCAGCCCGCGCTGGTTCGTCTGCAACAGCACACGCGCGGCCTCGACGAGGGGCGTCGCCGGTTTGATCGTTTCGAACGAACGCCGCATCACCTTTGTCGCAAGCATCGCCCGGCTCCCTGTCAGGGCTGCGAGGTCCGCATCGCGGCATCGGCCGCAGCAAGCAATCGGTCCATCATTTGGCTTATCTCACTCTTGCCGATTCCCTTTGACGCGAGAGCCTCAGCAAGCCGGTCGATCGTCGCCTCAGGGCTTGAGACGTCGGCGGCGACGACCTCGCGCGCGTAGGCTTCCAGCGCATCGCCCGCTTTTCCCATTCGGCCTGCTGCCCAGACCGCCAGGCCCTTGACCGCCTTTTCCCGCGCCCGGAACTTGAGTTCTTGCTGATGCGCAAACTCGGTCTCGAGGGCATTTTCGCGCCGATCAAGCGTCGTCATTGTCCGCCTCCCTTTCAATGGCCGCTCAACCGTAGCGGCCAGGGGCACGATGCACTTGATTCAGGTCAACCGCCGAGCGGCGCGCCGGCACCACGTGAGACCGGATTGACCAGGATCAAACCTTGCTGTTTTCGCCCTCCTAACCTGACCCCGCCAGTTAACAAGCAAAGGAGTAATCCCATGGCAGAAGCAGCAACCAAGCTACCTGTAAAAACCGAAAAACCGGCGGCCCCGCCGAGCGTTCTTGAATGGCGTCCGTTCGAGAACCTGCGCACCCAGGTCGACCGGCTGTTTCACGATTTTGAGGCCGGCTTCCTGCAATCGCCGCTCTACCGCGACGTTGAAAACTTCTGGCGCCGCGATTTGGCATTTCCGGTGACGCCGGCAATCGACGTCGTCGAAAAGGACAATGCGTTCGAAATCACCGCCGAACTTCCAGGTCTCGACGCCAAGAACATCGAACTCAGCCTCTCCGACGACATTCTGACCATCAAGGGCGAGAAGAACGAAGAGAAAGAGGAAAAGACCAAGGACCGCTACGTCTCAGAGCGTCGCTACGGTTCGTTCCGCCGCTCGCTCCGGCTGCCGTCCAGTGTGGATGCTGCCAAGATCGACGCGAGCTTCAAGAGCGGCGTTCTCGCCGTCACGCTTCCCAAATCCGCGGAAGCCCAGAAGAAGCAGACCGTGATTCCGATCGCCACCAAGTAGGCAAACGCCGGTCCCGTCATCGCCGATGGCGGGGCCGCTTCTTTAACATTTTGGAGACCGACATATGCCGCATAAGCAGGTGCTGTTTCACTCGGCCGCTCGCGAAAAGGTTCTTCGCGGCGCCTCCTTGCTCGCAGATGCCGTGCGGGTCACGCTCGGTCCCAAGTCCAAATCGGTGCTGATCCAGAAGAGCTGGGGCACGCCGATCGTCTGCAACGACGGCGTGACGATCGCCAAGGAATTCGACCTCAAGGATCCGGAAGAAAATCTCGGGGCCCAGGTGCTCCGGCAGGCGGCAGAGAAGACCGGCGACGTCGTCGGTGACGGAACCAGCACCTCGACCATCCTGGCGCACGCCATTCTCGCCGACGGGGTGAGAAATGTGGTCGCCGGCGCCAGCGCAATCGACCTCAAGCGCGGACTGGATCGCGGCTGTCAGGCCGCAACCGCGGCGCTGCATGCCATGGCGCGGCCGGTCAAGACCAAGGCGGAAAAGGCCCAGGTCGCCACGATTTCAGCTCACAACGATCCGGCGATCGGAGAACTTGTCGCCAACGCGCTGGAAAAGGTCGGCGGCGAAGGTGTGATTTCGGTGGAGGAATCCAAGACCACCGAAACCTCGCTCGACGTCGTCGAGGGTATGAAATTCGACCGCGGCTTCCTCTCGCCCTATTTCGTCAGCGACGCCGAACGCATGGAGGCCGTGCTCGAAGATCCGTTCATTCTGCTGTGCGACCAGAAGATCAGCGCGCTGAACGATCTGGTGCCGCTCCTCGAACAGGTCGCGAAATCCGGCCGGCCGCTTCTGATCATCGCCGAGGATATCGAGGGCGACGCCTTGGCTACGCTGATCGTGAACCGGTTGCGCGGCGTGCTGAAGATCTGCGCCGTGAAGGCGCCCGGCTTCGGCGATCGGCGCAAGGCCATGCTGGAAGACATCGCAATCCTGACCGGTGGCCAGGTGATATCGGGAGAAGTTGGCCTCAAGCTCGAGAATGTCACCGTGACGCAGCTTGGACATGCCGCACGGGTGGTCTGCGACAAGGAGAACACCACCCTGATCGGGAGCAAGGGCGATCGCAGCCATATCGATGGCCGCATGCAACAAATCAGGCGCGAGATCGAAAAGACAACCAGCCAGTATGACAAGGAAAAGCTCGAGGAACGGCTTGCAAAGCTTTCCGGCGGAGTTGCCGTGATCCGCGTCGGCGCGCCCACTGAGGCCGAGATGAAGGCGAAGAAGGAGGCGCTCGACGACGCCATCAGTTCAACCAAGGCGGCGGTGGCGGAGGGCATGGTCGCCGGCGGAGGTCTCGCGCTTCTCAAATGCATTGAGGCCGTCGGCAAAGAGGAGGCCGCCTGCGAAGGCGACGAAAGAACCGGAATCCAGATCCTGAAGCGCGCGCTGGAAGCCCCCGCCCGCCAAATCGCGGAAAACTCGGCGACCGACGGCGGCGTGGTCGTCGCGCGCATGCTCGGCGGCGAAGGCAACTTCGGCTTCGACGCTGCCCGCAAGCAATATGTCGACTTGGTCGAGGCGGGCATCGTCGATCCGGCCAAAGTCGTCAGAACCGCGCTGGAAAATGCGATTTCCGTGGCCGGCATCCTGCTGCTGACCGAGGCGACGATGACGGAGATTCCGGAGCCGAAACGCGAGCGGAGCCCGGAGCCGGACCTGGCGATGTGATGAATTGAAAGTGACGACCCAAAAAGGGGCAGCCGAAGGCGGCCCCTTTTGCTGCAAGGAAAGTCCGTCAGGCTGCTGTCAGATGCTTCTCGATATCGCCGACCGGATGCTTGGTCAGATCCTTGTTGATCTCGGCGATGATGCGCTCGCGAATGTCTGCATGAAATGCGCTTCGCAGGTCCGCCATCGTCCGCGGCGGCGCGACGACGACCAATGCAGGTACCTTCCGCGATCGAACGACCTCTTCCATCGCTGCCGCCACTTTCCTGGCAAAGCGATGCTCCTCGATCTGGTGCCAGTCGACCGGTTCGACCGCGCTGCGCTGGCTGGAATCGAATGCCTTGCTGATGTGCCCTGGACGGTCGCTTCCCTGCTCGTGCGTCAGGGGATTGACGTCTTCGAACACCTGTTCGGTCTTCAGGTTGGGATATTTCTCATCGCCCTCATTCCTGAGGAACAGCGCCTTCCGGCCGTCTCCCACGAAAACAAAGGCGTTATGCGGAATTTTCAGTTTGCTCATGCTGTGCTCCCGATTGTTCGATCACTTCCGGCCGAGCCCGGTTTAGGCGTCTCGCCAGTCCATCCTTCCTTGCCAATCAGCGGAACGAACCGCACGTCGGCGATGTTTTCGGTCCGATATTCGTCTTCCGTGATGCGCGTGACCCGAACCAGTTCCTGCACCTGCTGATCCGAACCCACCGGCATCACCAGCCGACCTCCGACCTTCAACTGCGATTTCAATGATTCGGGCACTTGCGGGCCGCCCGCCGCGGCGATAATCGCATCATAGGGCGCATGCTCCGGCCAACCCATGGTTCCGTCGCCATGCCGGACGTGCACGTTGTCGTAGCCCATTTCGGTCAGTCTTTGCGCCGCCGTCTCCGCCAGACGCCCGATGCGTTCAACCGTATAGACGTCGGCGGCGATTTCGGAGAGCACGGCGGCCGCATAGCCCGATCCGGCGCCGATCTCGAGCAGCTTTTCGCCGCCCTTCAGGCGCAGGGCTTCAGCCATGAAGGCGACGATGTAGGGCTGCGAAATGGTTTGCGCGTCCTCAATAGGCAGCGGCGTGTCATCGTAAGCAAACTCGCGGAGTTTGGCGGGCAAGAAACGCTCGCGCGGCACCTTGCGCATTGCCTCCAGCACCAGCTCGTCGCGAACGCCGCGCCTGGCGATGCTCTGCTCGACCATCTCAAACCTGCGGGCGCGAAACGCCTCGGTCTCGTTGCGGTCGGCTTCCTTCAGATCCGACAACGCCATGCAAAGATCTTTCACGGAAAAACGTTCGAACTGACTGACTTGAGACCACACGAAAATGCGCGTGACAGGATTGATTTAGGTCAATGGCAGAGGCGAGCACGGACATGACACTTGTTTTGAACCGGAGGTCTCGCGCGATGGCAATTGCACATCACGGCCAACATCCCGGGCGCCGTCCTCTGCCCGACGATCGCGATTGTTTCGGGCCGGATACGACCGAGCTTCCGGCAAGACGCGGCCACAAGGAACGATCCATCTCAAACCGAGTAAGCTGGATTCTCGCGGGCATGATGCTGGGAGCGACCGCGGGTTGGATGATCTTCCGGGCCTTCTTGACCTTGTTGACCCTGGACTGAATGCCGAGCGTCCAAAGGAGACAGCCATGAAAGCGCGCGATGTGATGGTCTCACCGGTTATCACCGCCTGCGAGAACGACACCATTCGCGACGTGGCGAAGCTTCTGGTCGAGAAGCACATCAGCGCTGTTCCGGTGCTCGACCAATCCGGCAGCATCGTCGGGATCGTCAGCGAAGCCGACCTGATTCACCGCGTCGAAGCCGGCACGGAACGCCCCGCCTCGTGGTGGCTCTCACTTATTTCAGGAGAGCGGGCGCTTGCCGAAGATTACACGAAGGCGCACGCGAGAAAAGTAAAGGACGTGATGTCGAAGACCGTGCAAACGGCGCATCCCGATACGCCGCTGCATGAAGTCGCCGACATTCTCGAGGAAAGACAAATCAGGCGTGTTCCGATCGTGAACGCGGCAGGCGAGCTTGTTGGCATCATCAGCCGCGCCAACATCGTTCAGGCGATCGCGAGCGCCCGTCCGCAACTCGAGATCAGCGCGTCCGACGCAATGATCAGAGAGCGGTTGATCGCCGAGCTGAAGAAGTATTCCTGGTCGCATCTCCACAAGCTGAACGTCACGGTCACCAACGGCGTCGTCGACCTCTGGGGGATTGCCGAATCCGATCCGGAGCGACAGGCGATCAGGGTCGCCGCGGAATCCACGCCAGGCGTGATGGCCGTCAATGACCATCTGGTCAGGGAACCTGTTTATCTCTACTAGATTGCGATTTCCGAAAATCGAAAACTGGCGACGACGGCGCCGTTCGCGACCCGGTGCTCGCCGATTTTCTCAGCCGCCCTAGCGGCGCTCGCTGCGCTTCGTATCCTGGAAGTCGCAAAGCCCAATCGTCAGCAGCAGCTCGAACAGCGCACGCGCCGCCTTGTACCTTGCCGCGGTGCGCGATTTTTCCCGGCCGGCCACAATAACCTTGCCGGTGGAATCGCAAACGCTCCACGACCATCGGCCCCATTTTCGCGCAAGTGTCATCTCATACATTCTTATAAAGATAAGCTGATGCCGGAGGGCGGAATTGCGCGAGATCAAACACGGCGCTCTCGATCGCCCTTGAGGTAAGTCAAAATCGACCGGCGGCAGCCAGGTGATTATTGCAGCCCTCCGCCGGAGGCTGCAGCGCATGATCAAGGATATTCTGGTACACCTTCCCACCGACCGAGCGATAAAACCCGTCATCGATGCATCGGTCTCGCTCGCTTCGTTTTTCGACGCGCATATCGAGGCCTTCGCCGCCGGTGACATCACGGCCAATACCTATGCGATCGAGGGAAGCTCGGCTGCGGCGGTTGCCGCAGTCTTCGAAATCGGACAGCAGCGAGCTACCGATCGCGCCATGGCGGCTCTGACGATTTTTGAGACCGAGGCGCGCACTGCGGGCATATCCTACCACTGCCGTCCCATTGTCGACCTGCCCGAAGAAGCTGCAGCCTCGATCAGCGCCGCGTCCAGATTGTGTGACCTGTCGATCGTCCTACAGCCGGAGCCCGGCCAGCACGCCTTTGACAGCACGATCCCGACCAAAATCCTGCTTCAATCGGGTGGGCCCGTCTTGTTCGTGCCGTACATCTTCCGCGGCAAGCTCCGGCCGAAACGTATCGGCGTCTGCTGGGACGGAAGCCGGCTCGCGGCGCGTGCCTTGCGGGATGCCGATCCGTTACTGGCAAAAGCCGAATCCTTCGCGGTCATTTCGGCCAATTCGGAGCGGGTAGCGTCCTCCGATGCGGCGCCCGAACAGGTTGTCAAACGCCTGAAGCGCTACGGCCGGCCCGTCAAACTTCTCAGCTATCAACAGAACCGATCGGAGATCCAACCTTCGATCCTGTCGCTCGCCGCCGATGAGAACGTCGACATGCTGGTGATGGGGGCCTATGGCCACTCCCAATTTCGGGAGAGCGTTCTGGGCGGCGTCACGCGCGAGATGCTCGAGTCGATGACCGTTCCCACCCTGATGTCGCATTGACATCGAGGGTTCCGTATTTCCACCTAAGTTAAGGAACCGAATTTCGCCACCCGCTCTGCCTCGATACAAAAAGCTGGCCTGTTCTTTTTTCCGGCTTTTGGAGGCAGAACATGAACTCCTCGATCTATAGCGCCGACCGTGCCACGCATCTGCGCATCGTCGTTGTCGCGCTGGTTTGCAGCATTGCCCTCACGGCCTTTTCGCTGTCCGCCCGCGTCAGTTCGATCATTGCGGCACCCGCGGCGGTGGAAGCGAGCGAGCTGCGCGGCCCGGGTTTTACCGGACAGGAAGCCATTGCGACGCAGACATCGACGCGGCGGATTTGACCACCCTGCCCGTGACGTTCGCCGGCGCGCCGGCCCGCCTTGACCTTGGTCAAGGCTACGGTCGATCGGTCAGCTACGCTGCTGACAGTTCAACCGCATATTCGAGACCCAGGAAATGAGCGAAATTCCCGATCTTTCGATTTCAGCCGAAAAGGTTGCGGCCATCATTGCCAAGGCGAGGCAATTCGACGTCAAGGACGTGGTCACCGATCCGGACTCCGGCTCGAATGCCAGCGATGAGGGCATGCTGTCGGTGCTCGAAGATCACCGCGATGATCCCGTTCGGACCGAACTGGCCGCCATGATCCGCGGCCTTAACGAAGACGAGCAAGTTGACCTCGTCGCGCTGGCCTGGCTCGGGCGCGGCGACGGGGGGCTTGACGATTGGAACGATCTTCGCGCCGAAGCTGCGCGCGCTCACAATCGGCGAACCGCCCAATACCTTCTCGGCATGCCCCTTCTCGGCGACCAGCTTGAGGAGGCGCTGACGCAGTTCGGGCATTCGGTGGAAGAGTTTGAGAGGCCGCTCTAGCGAGCTTGAGGGGGATCCATGCCCTATTCCTCGAACGAGGATCTTCCCGCTGCCGTTCGTCACCGCTTGCCGCGGCATGCGCAGGATATCTACCGCGAGGCCTTTAACCATTCATTCGCCTCGCATGCAGCGGATTCACGCCAGGAGGAGATCGCGCACCGCATCGCCTGGGCCGCGGTGAAGCAAAGCTACACGAAGATCGATGACGCGTGGGTGTCGCTGCAGTCCAAGTGATCCGACAGACCAAGTGATCCGACGACCGAACCGACTGGATGTCGCGGGATTCCGCACGTAAACGGGCGCCCCGCCACGTAAAGCCCGGCCAAGCCGGCTTCAGGCAACCGCCTGCACGCCGCCATCCATCCCGGACGAACGGAGCGGGGCAAACTGCTCGGCCGTCAGCGTCTCCCTGTCAATCAGGAGTTTGACGCCGTCTTCCAATTCGTTCCGCCTTCGCGCAAGTATCTCGCGCGCGCACGCATCGCCCGCCTCGATCAATTGCCGCACGGCCAGATCAATCTCCCGCCCGGTCGCTTCGGCGGCACTGACGACTGCGTCCTGCATGGTCGGAAGATACGTTTGCGGCTTTGGCGCGTAGGTGCGTTGTCCGACGCCGGCGTCCATCCCGTACTTGGTCACCATCTCGATGGCGATTTCGGTGGCTCGCTGCAGATCGTCAGCCGCGCCGGTGGAGACATCGCCATCGAAAATCAATCGCTCGGCGGCGCGACCGCCCATCAGGACCGCGATCCGGTTCTTGAGCTCACTGACCGTGAGCAGGAAGCGGTCCTCCGTCGGCCGCTGCATGGTGTAACCGAGCGCGCCGACGCCCCGCGGAATGATCGACACCTTCTGTACGGGATCGACGCCCGGCAGACTTGCCGCGACCAGTGCGTGCCCCATCTCGTGGTAGGCGGTCCGCCTGCGTTCGCCTTTGCTCAAGGTTCGGCTCTTCTTTTCAACGCCGGCAACGATGCGTTCGATCGCGACCGTGAAATCGTCGAAGCTCACCTCGTTAGCATTGCGCCTGGTCGCCGCGATCGCCGCCTCATTGATCAGATTGGCAAGGTCGGCGCCGGTAAAGCCGGCGGTCAGGCCGGCGATGGTATCGAGATCAACCCCCTGGCCGATCGTTATCTTGCGAATGTGAACCTTGAGAATGGCCAGCCGCCCGCTCTTGTCGGGACGATCGACCAGCACCTGCCGGTCAAACCGGCCGGCCCGCAGCAAGGCCGAATCCAGGATCTCGGGTCGATTGGTCGCGGCCAGAAGGATGACCCCGGCGCGGGGATCGAAGCCGTCAAGTTCGGCAAGCAACTGGTTGAGGGTCTGCTCCTTCTCGTCGTAACCGGCGAAGGCGCTCGCCGTGCGGCTTCTTCCGAGCGCATCGAGTTCATCGATGAAGATGATGCAGGGGGCGGCTTTCCTGGCCTGCTCAAACAGGTCCCTGACCCGCGCAGCCCCGACGCCGACAAAAAGCTCCACGAACTCCGATCCGGATATCGAAAAGAATGGCACGCCCGCCTCGCCGGCAACGGCCCGCGCCAGCAATGTCTTGCCGGTGCCGGGCGGACCGACCAGCAGGATTCCCTTGGGCACGTGCGCGCCCAGCCGCCCATAGCTCTGGGGGTCCTTCAAGAACGAGACCACCTCCTGCAATTCGAACTTGGCCTCGTCGACGCCGGCGACGTCCGCGAAGGTGACCTTGGTGTCCTGCTCGACGTAAACCTTGGCTCGGGATTTTCCGATCGCCATCAGGCTTCCGCCCCCTTGGCGGCCGCCGAGACGCCCAGCCATAAAGAACCAGAAGCCGTAGATCAGGATCAAAGGCACAACCCACGCCAACAGGCTGCCCAGGAGCCCATCGGACGGCGCGCCCGTTACGGTGATGCCCTTGGACTCCAGCCTGTCCATCAATGCGGTGTCGACGCGCGCCGTGGTGAATGCGGACTTTCCGTTCAGAACCTTGTCTTTCAGGTTGCCCGAAATCGCATCCTTGCCGACGATGACATCAGACACCACCCCTTGCGACACGAGCTCTTCGAACTTGCTGTAGGGAATCGTTTCGATGCTCTGGTGAGCAGTGATGAGCGACTGCAGAAACAGCAGGCCAAATCCTACCAGGGCAAGAGCCAGTAAAGCGAGCGATCCCTTCTGTACCGGCGTCGGCGGCTTTTCCATTTGCGTCCTCGAACTCGAAAACGCCATTTTGACCGCCGGGCACCGGCCAAGGTTGCTTTAAATCAAATGCTTCGGGGCTCTCCATTTGAGGAAAGCCTTGATCAGCATCAAGGACGGCTCGATCCGGGCCCCTTAGCGGTAAAGACCGAGAAGGAGGCCAGCATGCACGCCCGTCAAATCATGGCCAGGAATGTGATTTCGGTGACCCCGGAGCATACGGTCCTGGAGGCCGTCAATCTGATGCTCCGATATCACGTCAGCGGCCTCCCCGTGCTCGACCAGGCCGGCGCCGTCGTGGGCATGGTATCGGAAGGCGACTTCCTGCGCCGCGCCGAGATCGGCACATCGCGGAAACGCAATCGCCTGCTCGGTTTCATTTTCGGACATGGCGCAGAGGCCGAGGATTACGTCCGCGAACACGGACGCAAGATTTCCGAGGTTATGACGACCTCTCCGATCACCGTCGGCGAAACGACGCCGCTGTCCGAGATCGTCGATCTCTTGGCGCGAAACAACATCAAGCGCGTTCCCGTCGTGGAGAACGGCAAGCTGGTCGGAATCATCTCGCGGTCCGATTTGCTCCAGGCCGTAGCGAGCCTCGCACGCGACATACCCGACCCGACGGCCGACGACGACCATATCCGGGAGCGGATTGTCGCGGAGCTGCAAAAGCAGGACTGGTGCCCACTTGGGCTAAGCGTCGTCGTCCGCGATGGCATCGTCCACCTGACCGGCGTCATCGCCAATGAACGTTACCGACAAGCCGCAATCGTTGCCGCGGAGAACGTCCAGGGCGTCGTCAAAGTTCACGACCATCTGTTCTGGATGGATTTTGTGACCGGAAATCACCTGGAATCTCCCGAAGACGACGCATGGGCGAAAGCAGGTTGATGCTGGAACGGCTGTCCGACCGGAGCAGGATCTTTCAGCCCACGACGCGTTCAGCGTGCGCCGAAAGCGACGATCCATTAGGCCTCCCGGAACTCGGCAGCGGCAATTTCTGGCTGATGGCGGGCGATGCCTTGTTGGCGAAGCTCGCCAGCAGCCCCAACGGGCTGTCGCAGTCCGAAGCGGCGAAACGGCTTTCGGTTGTTGGTCCCAACCGGATGGAGGCATCGCAGACCCGGTCGATCCTTCAGAAAGTCGCTCACCGTCTCGTTAATCCCCTGGTCGCAATCTTGCTCGTCGCCGCCGCCATCTCGGGAGCAAGCGGCGATCTCGGCAGCTTTGTCATCATCGTAACGGTTATCGCCCTTTCGCTGACGCTCGACGTCGTGCAGGAACACCGTGCCGAGTTGACGGCTGAAGCGCTGAGACAGTCGGTTGCCATCGAGGCCGACGTCGTACGCGACGGATCGACGTCATCCGTGCCGGTGACCGCGCTGGTTCCAGGCGACGTGGTCAAGCTGCGTACCGGTGATCTCGTTCCCGCCGATGGGATCGTTCTGGAAGCCCACGAACTGCACGTCAACGAAGCGCTGATGACCGGCGAGCCGTTCCCCGCCATCAAGACCAGCACGCCATGCTGCGCGACCTCACCGGCTGAAGCCACCAATGCGCTATTCGCCGGCACCAGTGCGGTCGGCGGCAGTGGCACCATGCTCGTCGTCGCAACCGGCCGCCGCACCCGCTTTGGCGCGATCGCCGCCGCCTTGGCCGCCAACACCCCGCCGACGGCCCTCGAACAAGGTGTGACGCGGCTCGGATACCTGATCCTTCGGCTGACGCTGTTCCTCACTTTGTTCGTGCTGGCCGTGCAGCTCGCAGGCCACCGGCCGGCGATGGAATCGTTTCTGTTCGCGCTTGCATTGGCGGTCGGCCTCACACCGGAACTGCTGCCGATGGTAATGACCGTGACGCTGGCAAGAGGTGCGCAGCGCATGGCGGCCCGCAAGGTGATCGTCAAGCGGCTGTCGGCCATTCACGATCTCGGCGCCATGGACACGCTGTGCGTCGACAAGACGGGGACCCTGACGGAAGCCAGAATTACGCTGACAGATAATGTCGATTGCAACGGCAAACGCAGCGCGCATGTCCTGAACCTTGCAACGCTGAACAGCACTTTCCAGACCGGCGTAAGAAGTCCGCTCGATGACGCCATCCTGGCAGCCGGCGGTGAAAGCGCAGGCCAGTGGCGGCGGGTGTCCGAGGTGCCCTTCGATTTCGAGCGCCGCCGTCTCTCGGTGCTCATCACCCGCGGCGGCGAGTGTCTGATGATCACCAAAGGCGCGCCGGAATCGGTCATCTCACGCTGCGTCGCGACAGAAGTCGACGGTCTCGGCCATCCGCTCGATGACGGCTGGCGCGAGCGTCTGGCGCGCCTGGAAGATCGTTATTCGCAGGACGGCTTTCGCCTGCTGGCGCTGGCCACCAAGTCGCTTCCGCCGGGGCAGGACAGCGTTCGTGTCCAGGACGAAGCCGACCTCACGCTGGTCGGCTTCTGCGTTTTCGCGGACCCTCCGAAACAGGATGCTGCCGCGGCAGTCGGTGAACTCACGTCGCTGGGCATTACGGTCAAGGTGATTTCCGGCGATCATGCCGCGGTCGTGTCACATGTGGCAGGCGCGGTCGGTCTCTCCAGTCACCGGGTGATGACCGGCGCCGAAATAGCCGATCTCACCGACGCCGCGCTCGCCGCGCGCGTGGATGATGTCGACCTGTTTGCCCGTATCGATCCCGACCAGAAACGGCGGATCATCGCGGCCTTTCGCCGCCGCAAGCATGTCGTCGGCTTCTTGGGCGACGGCGTCAACGACGCGCCGGCGATCCACGCGGCCCACGTCGGCATGTCCGTCACCGGCGCCACCGAAGTCGCGCGCGCCGCCGCCGACATCATCCTCTTGGCGACCGATCTCTCGGTGCTCGCGGCGGGCGTGCGTGAAGGAAGGCGGACGTTTGCCAATATTCTCAAATACGTCCGGATGGGAACCAGCTCGAATTTCGGCAACATGCTGTCGATGGCGCTGTCCTCGATCGTATTGCCGTTCCTGCCGCTGCTGCCGTTACAGATCCTCCTGAACAACCTTCTGTACGATCTCTCCGAGATCGGCATTCCGTTCGATGAGGTCGACGACGAAGACGTCGCGCAGCCGGAAGTCTGGGACATGCGAAACATCCTGCGCTTCACCATCATCATGGGAGCGGTCTCGTCGTTGTTCGACGCGGTTACTTTCACGGTTCTCCTGAAGGTGCTGAACGCCGACGCGGCGCTATTTCAGACCGGCTGGTTCGTCGAATCGATCGCGACGCAGATCCTCGTGATCTTCCTGATCCGCTCGCGCCGTCTGCCCTGGCGCGCCAATCGCCCGAACGCCATCCTGCTGGTCACGTCCATCGGCGCGCTGATCGGCGCCATCGTCGTTGCCCTCGGGCCGTGGGGCGGCTTGTTCGGATTTACCGGGCTTTCAATCCCTGTGCTGACAGTGCTGGCGGCCATCACCCTCGCCTATCTCCTGGCCGCGGAGGTCGCAAAACGGTTTGCGCTCCAGGCCCAAAGTGCCCGTTAGGGCCCAAGGCGCGCGAACATCGGCTTGACGGAGATCAAGGACCGGACAACGATTCCCGATCATGCTTCGTCAGATTTCGGATCGGAGCATCGTCCATTGCGCGCCCATCAAATCATGTCGCGAAACGTGATCACAATCGATAGCGACGCCTCGCTGCAAGAGGCGATCGAGTCGATGCTGACTCATCACATCAGCGGCTTGCCGGTTGTCGACGCGGCCGGGAAACTCGTCGGGATCGTCTCGGAAGGCGATTTCGTCCGCCGCACCGAACTTGGCACGGACAAAAGGCGAAGCCGTTGGCTATCCCTGCTCGCCGGTCCCGACCAGGTCGCCGTCGATTTTACCCGCCAGCACGGCCGCAAGGTCAGCCAGATCATGTCGCCGAGCCCGATCACGGTTGGCGAAGAAACCGCGCTCGAGCAGATCGTCAGGCTGATGGAATCCCGCAACGTTCACCGATTTCCCGTCATGCGTGGCGAAGAGATCGTTGGGATGATTACCCGCAGCGATTTTCTGACGGCGATCGCGCATCTGCCGCCTGGTGCGGCCGGGTATTCGGACAGTGATGATCAGATTCGCAGCTCGGCCATTGCCGCGCTCTCGCATGCGTCATGGCGCCCTTGCGCGCTGAACGTCACCGTTCGGGATGGCGTCGCCACCGTGCGCGGAACGGTCAAGAGCGACAACGCCCGCAGTGCCGCGCTCGTTGCCGTGGAGAATATCCGCGGCGTCAAGCGCGTGGAGGATCAGCTCTCCAAGATCAGCTATCCTCCGCCGGAGGAAGACTATGGGGGCGGCGATTTTGTCTCCTTGCAGTCGGAGCCCTCAACCGCCGACGACGAGCCGCTCTGAATTCCGCCTCGGGCCGCAGCATCGGCTGTTTCCGGCATGGGCTCCGGTTCAGTTCCGTTCGATGAGCCCGCTTGCTTCATCGCGCGCCAAAGCCGGTGATTTGTAACCGGATGTTGCAGCGGTGCCAGGCGGCGCTGCGCGAAACCCTCAAGAGCCTCACAAAAACGTCGGTACGGCCGCAGTGAAGCCCCGGTCGCATCCGGCAACACGTCAGCGAACTCCAGGACACATTCGGGAAACATGCAGGCGGCAATAGTGGTCGGAGCGAAAGCCCACACTCATCACGCATACCGAGGAGAAGCTGCAATGACCCGAAGCGCCGTTGCGATCTTTTGCATCGTGGCCGTCATGGCGCTGGAAGCATTTGGTACCTACGCCGCACAGTCGGCAGAAGTCGTCGGCGTCTGGCTCAATCCGAACGCCACCACGAAGGTGCGCATCAGCCCGTGTGGCCCCGCGTTGTGCGGCAGCATCGTCTGGCTGAAGTCTGCGAGTAATCCGCAAACCGGCGAGCCGCTGACCGACAGGAACAATCCCGATCCGGCCAATCGAAGCAGGCCGATCCTCGGCCTGCAGATCATCAGCGATCTGAAGCCGGGCCGCACGGTCGGCGAATGGACCGCAAAGGTCTACTCTCCCAACGAGGGCAAAACCATCGACGCCAGCTTTTCGATGGACGGACCAAATAACATCAAGATGGAGGTTTGCAGCCTGGCCGGCCTGCTCTGTCGCCGACAAACCTGGACGCGGGTGAATTGAGGGCGGTGACACCAATAGCAAGCACCGTTGCCGTCTCAAGCGACGCCGCCGAAATCTGATAGCAGTCGCGCTCGCAAGGGCCAGCGGCAGACATCGGCAAATCTCGCCGGGGCTTTGACACAAATCAATACGCCACCGGATTGCTCTGGTTTCAATGCGCGCGTCTCAACGAGGAGGTCGCCATGGCTGAGCAAAGCAGCATGCATGCTTATTTGAACTGGACCAAGCAGCGCATCGACGAGATGGACGCCACGCTGGCGGCGGTCGAACAAAAAGCCGATCAGTTCAAGGCCGATTCCAAGGTGAAGGCCGACCAGCTTGTCGCCGAAATGAAAAAGCGGCGCGACGAATTTCAGGCCACCGTCAAGACCCAGCTCGAGGCCGCCGAAGCCACGATGCGGGCCAATATCGCGCAGCTTCAGTCGCAATGGCCGGGCTTCGAGGCGCAGGTAAAAACCTATTTCGAGACTGTCGGCAAGCACGCTGAACAGCAGCAAGCGGCGTTCCGCGATATCGCTGCCGCCCAGATCAATACCTGGAAGGCGGCTGCGGACGAACTTCAGGATTTGGCGATGAAGCTCGCCTCGACCAAGCGAGCCGATCTCGACGCCGCCCTCAAGCAGATGAAGGCCGGCGCGGCGGAAGCCGAAGCTCACTTCCAGAAATTGAAGCAGGCGGGAAGCGAGTCATGGGCGGCGATGAGCGCAGCCTTGACGGAGTCGCGCAAAGCGTTCGACCGCGCCAACCAGCAAGCCTGGGACGCTCTCAAGCAAGCCACCCACCCAAAACAGTAAAGAGAATCGGTCTTTGGGAAGGGGTGTACGATGGCTACCGATCATGTCATCTCACAGGAACTGAAATCGTTGCAAGCGGAGCTATCTGCCGCGCAGCGCGAACGGGCGGCGGCCACAATGTCGCCCCCGACGCAGCCGTCCTCATCCGAACCGGCTTCGGAGAGCGCGGATGAGCGCGAATGGCGCGATCAGCTCGGCGAGCTTGCGAATGCAGTGACGGGCTTCCTTGAGGAGGCCGAAAAGGACATTGCCGCGCATCCGGCGCAGAGCGTCATCGGCGCTCTCGCGGCCGGAATCGTGATCGGCTGGCTGCTCGGGCGACGGTGAGGCAGAACATGATCGACAACGTTCTTCGCGACCTGCAGGTACTGCGGAAAGCCGACTTGCTGATCGGAAAGATCTGGCTCGGCGTTTTCGCGCGGCGCTTGAGCCTTTTTGCGTTCGCTGGGCTGATCGCAGTGTTCGGGCTCGGAATGGCCAATCTCGCCGCCTACAATGCTTTGCTGCAGCCGATCGGCTTGATCTGGGCCGCCACTGTGGTTGCAGTCGCCGACGTCGTGATCGCGGCCGTCGTGCTGCTGATCGGCAGTAGCTCGCGGCCCGGGCCGGAAATCGATATGGCCTTTGAAATGCGGCGAATGGCGCTCGACTCGATGCAGGAGAATGCGCGCGAACTGAAGATCAGTGTCGACGCGATTTCCCAGGAAGTGAGGAACGTGAAGCAAAATGTTGCAGCGGTGGTTCACAATCCGTTCGATGTCGCCGCGCAGAAGCTCCTCGTCCCCGCGGTCTTGTCGATCCTCAAGGGAATGCGCTCCAAGAAGGAGCATTCATAGGGAGCAGTAATTACAGGAAATTTCGCCGAGAAATTTGAGGAGAGAGTCATGACTGACACCACGCAGAACTTGCACCGGGCGATCAGGGACACGGTCCGCCTCCATTCCGGACTGTTTCTTGCGCAGGGGATCATAATGACCTTGCTCGGTGTAGCGGCATTGATGTGGCCACAGATTTCAAGCCTCGCCGTCGAGCTGTATGTTGGCTGGCTTCTTTTATTCAGCGGCGTGATGGGGCTCGGTGTGATGTTCTTTGCCCCGAATGCAAGCGGCTTTCTTTGGACGCTTTTGACCGCCGCGTTGTCGCTGTTTGCGGGCGTCTTGTTGTTGTGGCATCCGGTCCAAGGCGTGGTCTCGCTCACGTTGCTGCTGGTCGCGTTCTTCATCGCCGAAGGCGTCTTCCAGATCGCAGCTGCGATCAGCTATCGCTCGGTGTTTCCGGAATCATGGAGCTGGATGCTTTTCAGCGGCGTCGTGGATCTCGTTCTGGCGGCCCTGCTCATTGCCGGATGGCCAAGCTCGGCCAGTTGGGCGTTGGGGGTCATCGTCGGCGTCAACCTGATCAGCTCGGGCGTTGCAACGAGCCTGGTCGCGAGCACGGTGCGCCGAGCCTTCAAATAAGAGCTGCAACAAACAAGAGCTGCAATGTCACGCCAGTTCCGTCGCGGCGCCCCCGAGTGGCTCCGCGCCGGTAGCATCCGGGGCTGGGCCAATTATGGCGTGGCGCTCCCTAGGGGAATCGAACCCCTGTTTCAGCCTTGAGAGGGCCGCGTCCTAACCGCTAGACGAAGGGAGCGTGAGGCCAGACGAATAGCCTTGAAACGGGGCCACCGCAAGGCGAGTTTGCTGGCGCCACAAGACAAGGTGAAGGCCGTCTCCCCGCCTGGAGAGGAATAAGAAGCTACGGCTCGTTGACGAACCGCAGCCGGCCCACGGCCTTGAGCGTGTGGACATCGAAGGTGCGGATTTCGGTCACCCCGGCCACATCGAGCGTCATCACGATCCGGTCGCCGGCAAGGCTGGTGGAGACGATCTTCGCCCCCTTGGGCAGCACGGCCGTCATCTCGGCGGTGTTAACGCTTCCCTCCGCCTTGAAAAGACGGTAGCCGATGGCGATCAAGACCGCCGCAACCGCCAGCCCGGTGGTGAGGCCCGCGATCAGCATCATGCGCCGCACCCGCGCGAACAGCGCGGCCTGCTCCGGGGTCGGCTCGGGAATCGCGGCATCAGTCATTGCGTCAGCTCTTGAAAGTTCGAACGTTTGCGATTGGTTGTTTTGGAACAGGGCACGGACAAAAGCGAGAGACTTCACGTCACCGTCGCCGGCAGCGAGGGCTCGACCCGGCTCGACCGCGTGCTGGCGGCGCACATTGCCGAACTGTCGCGGTCGCGGCTGAAGGCGTTGATCCTCGATGGCAAGGTCGCGGTCAGGAACGCGCTTGTCCGCGACCCCGCTTACCATGTCGCCGCGGGCGATACGATCACAATCGACGTGCCTGAGCCGGTGGCCGCGGAACCCCTGGGCGAAGATATTGCGCTCGATATCGTCTACGAGGACGACGACCTCATCGTCATCGACAAGCCGGCCGGCCTTGTGGTGCATCCGGGCGCGGGCCACGAGACCGGCACACTGGTCAATGCGCTGATCGCCCATTGCGGCGATAGCCTTTCCGGCATAGGCGGCGTGAAGCGGCCCGGCATCGTGCACCGGCTGGACAAGGACACTTCGGGCCTGCTGGTGGTTGCCAAGAACGATGCCGCCCATGCCTCGCTGTCGGCACAGTTCGCCGACCACGGCAAGACCGGCGAGATGCGGCGCGGCTATCTCGCTTTTGTCTGGGGCGTGCCGAACCGCGTCCGCGGCACGGTCGATGCGCCGATCGACCGTCACCCGCACGCGCGGGAAAAGATGGCGGTGCGCGAAGGCGGCCGCCACGCCGTGACGCATTGGGAGGTCGTCAAAAGTTTTGCGGGGCCGGACGGCAAGCCGGTGGCCTCGCTGCTTGCCTGCGAGTTGGAGACCGGCCGCACCCATCAGATCCGGGTGCATCTGGCCCATATCGGCCATCCCCTGATGGGGGACATGGTCTACGGTCCCCACTTCAAGACCAAGGCGACCCACCTCGGCCCCCAGAGCCAGGCGGCGCTGGAGGCCCTCGGCCGCCAAGCGCTACACGCATACCTCTTGGCGCTGGAGCATCCGAAAACCGGGGCGATTCTGGAGTGGAGCTCGGATTTGCCCGCGGAATTGCGATTTTTGGAGCAAACGCTCCAAGCGGCGCTATGACGCAGGCGTGTAAAAAGTCTTAATATGCCAATAGGTTATGGCTGCCACACCGTAACGTGACGGGGGTTTAACTTTCAAAACCGGTCCCGTTTGGTGTATGTTGCGCCTGCGTTGAATATCCAACGCGGAACATCGCAGAGCGACTGGCTTTAACAAAAGGAGCCGCCTGCCTGGCCCGCCGCTATCGGGGGCCTGAACCTCTGGAGGGCGCACGAATGGCCCGCACAGCTACCCTGCCGGTTCTCAACGGAGAATCCGGCCTGTCCCGATACCTCGCCGAGATCCGCAAGTTTCCGATGCTGGAACCCCAGCAGGAATACATGCTCGCCAAGCGTCTGCGCGAGCACGACGATCGCGACGCGGCCCATCAACTTGTCACCAGCCATCTCCGGCTCGTGGCCAAGATAGCCATGGGCTATCGCGGCTACGGATTGCCGATTTCCGAGGTCGTCTCGGAAGGCAATGTCGGCCTGATGCAGGCGGTGAAGCGGTTCGAACCCGAAAAGGGGTTCCGGCTCGCTACATACGCCATGTGGTGGATCAAGGCCTCAATTCAAGAGTACATCCTGCGTTCCTGGTCGCTCGTGAAGATGGGCACCACCGCGAACCAGAAGAAGCTGTTCTTCAACCTGCGCAAGGCGAAGAGCAAGATCTCCGCGCTCGACGAAGGCGATCTGCGTCCCGATCAGGTCAAGCTGATCGCCAAGCGTCTCGGCGTCACCGATCAGGACGTCATCGACATGAACCGCCGCCTCGGCGGCGATGCCTCGCTGAACGCGCCGATCCGCGACGACGGCGAAGCCGGCGAATGGCAGGACTGGCTGGTCGACAACTCGCCCAACCAGGAAGCCATGATGGCCGAGCACGAAGAGTTCGATCATCGCCATGAAGCGCTGACCGGCGCGATCGGCGTGCTCAACCCGCGCGAACGCCGAATCTTCGAGGCGCGGCGTCTGGCGGAAGAGCCGATGACGCTGGAAGACCTCGCCGCCGAGTTTGGCGTGTCGCGCGAACGCGTGCGGCAGATCGAGGTTCGCGCTTTCGAGAAAGTGCAGTCGGCCGTCAAGGGCACGATCGCACGCCAGGAAGCCGCGGCGCTCGAGGCCGCGCACGCCGCCTGATCGCGACAGACAGCGCAAAGATCGGAAAGCCGGCGGCAACGCCGGCTTTTTTGTTGGCCCGCATTCGTGTCCCGGACGCAGCCCGGCGCCACAAGCGCGTGTACGCGCGTCTTGGACGCGCTAGGGTGCCGAGCTCGGCCTGGGACCGCATGGACCCCGGATCAGCAGCGCACCGTTTCACGCTGCGCAGCATCCGGGACGCGGGCCGCCGCGCCCCATGAACCGGCGAGCCTCCACCGCCGACCAAATCGAAGACAGACGGTATCCGATGCCGTCCTCCCGATTGATCAGCCGAGCGAGCCATGCCGATCGTCCTGCAATCCACCGTCGACTTCTCCGGCGAATTCATGCGCAAGCTGCCGAAGCTTGAGCAGACGATGATCGCACATGGGCTCGATCCGTCCGGCTTCGTGATTTCCAAGGATCGCGCCACGCCATCTTCAGTGGTGCCGTTCGTCGGGCCGTTCTTCTATGACTACACGGTGTTCGTCGACGGCGAGAGCTTCACCCTCACCGAGCCGAACGACATGGTGTTCCTGGATTACTTCGTCAAACTCTGCACCGCCGAGGAAGAAGATCGCTCGCTGCCCAAGTTGCGTCGAGAACCCCGTCCGGGTCCGGTTCGCCGCTTCCTGAACTGGATGGCGCAATCGGTGTGAGAGGGCGTCATCACCGTCATGTTTGCTCCTGCGGCATAAGCAGGTGTTGTCCCGGCGAACGCCGGGACCCATAACCACAGGCACAAGTACTTGGAATACGGTCCTCCGGCATACGCCATCGACGGATTCCGCCGGCTCGCGCTCCGCTTGGCCGGGACGACGGAGAATTATTCCCCCCACTCCCGCGCCATGGTGGCGAGCGCGCATCCCTCGCAATAGCGCGCATCCTTGTAATCGATCCAGTTGTGCGCGTAGACGTGGTCCAGCGGGATGCGGTAACGCGCGCGCAACACCTTCACCAATATTCGCCAGGCTTCGATCTGCGCTTCCGTGGCGGGCTTCGTCACATCAGGATAGTTGCCGGCGAATTCGACGCCGATCGAGGTGTCCTTGTTGACCCGGTGATAGGTCTTCGCGTTGTCGATGTACTTGTTGTCGTTGCGGTCGGCGCCGTCGGTATGCGTCGGCACGAGATGCTCGGCAACCGCCCAATACACCGTGCCGTCGGTCTCCACCCACACCATGACGCCGCGGCGGGTCGGATTTTTCGATTGCAGCGTCGCCCCACCGCGCGCCGAGCCGGCCGGCCCCTCGGTTTGATGCACGATGATGTTCGCCCACGGGTGCGCCTTCTCGACATCGCCCCACGGTGCGAGCCAGACCACCTTCAGGCCCGGAATGTCCGGCGTGCCGGAAGAACGCGCGATCGCCTCCAGCGAAGGCTCGCCGGCCGAGGCC
>NZ_DASSRP010000110.1:0-2695 GCF_035701725.1 Bradyrhizobium sp. | reverse complement strand
CTCGTGGTCCCGCACCAGCTCGGCATGACCACCGTGCTGGTGGTGCCCGACGGCACGCAGGAGGTGGTGCGCGAGGACTGGGAGCTGGAGGGCCGCGACGACCCTTACGTCGACTACGTCACCGACGACCTGACGAGGTTTTTGCAGGGGTTGGTGAGCGGTTAGGACCGCGTTCTCGCTCACCCTCTCCCCTTGTGGGAGAGGGTAGCAGCCCGCCTTGACTCCCCCGCCTCAAATTCCGAAAAAGCCGCTTCCGATCGCCTATCCAAGGAACAACAATGTCCGCTGCCGCCCTCGAATCCACCATCAACGCCGCGTTCGACGCCCGTGAGGGCATTTCCGCCTCGACCAAGGGCGAGGTTCGTGACGCCGTCGATCATGCACTCGATCTGCTCGACAAGGGCGAGGCGCGGGTGGCGACGCGCGAGGCCGACGGCAAATGGAAAGTGCATCAGTGGCTGAAGAAGGCCGTGCTGCTCTCTTTCCGCCTCAACGACATGGCGGCGATCGCCGGCGGCCCCGGCAAGGCGTCCTGGTGGGACAAGGTGCCGTCGAAATTCGACGGCTGGGGCGAGAACCGCTTTCGCGACGCCGGCTTCCGCGCCGTGCCTGGCGCCATCGTCCGCCGCTCGGCCTTCATTGCGCGCAATGTCGTGCTGATGCCGTCCTTCGTCAATCTCGGTGCCTATGTCGATGAAGCGACCATGATCGATACCTGGTCCACCGTCGGCTCCTGCGCCCAGATCGGCAAGCGCGTCCACATTTCGGGCGGCGTCGGTATCGGCGGCGTGCTGGAGCCGCTGCAGGCCGAGCCTGTGATCGTCGAGGACGATTGCTTCATCGGCGCCCGCTCGGAGGTCGCCGAGGGCGTGATCGTGCGCAAGGGCGCGGTGCTGTCGATGGGCGTTTTCCTCGGCGCCTCGACCAAGATCGTCGACCGGGAGACCGGCGAGATCTTTGTCGGCGAGGTTCCGGAATATGCGGTGGTGGTACCCGGCACCCTGCCGGCGAAACCGCTCAAGAACGGCCAGCCGGGCCCGGCGACCGCCTGCGCGGTCATCGTCAAGCGGGTCGACGAGCGCACGCGCGCCAAGACCAGCATCAACGAATTGCTGCGCGACTAGCATCTTGCTGCGCGACTAGCGTCCGCCCCGGTCGAACCTGAGCCCGGTCTGCCGAGACTAAGCTTTCGGCCGCGACGCCTGCCCGCGGCGCGGAGGCTCGCGATATGGCTTGGATTTGGCTGTTGTTCAGCTTCAGGGGTCGTACCGGCCGCGCCCGATATCTCGTCGTCGAGCTTGCCCTGCTCACATTCTGGCTGACGCTTTGGCTGAAGCAGCCGGAGTACCTGTCGTCCCCGTGGGAGCACTGGTTGGCCGCGATCGCGCTGATCTGGATCAACCTCGCGGTGACGGCCAAGCGGCTGCATGATCGCGACCGCAGCGGCTGGTGGGCGGTGGCGGTCTTCGCCGTCAACCGCCTGTCCTATCTGTATTACGGCCTTTTCTTCGGCCTCGCTTTTGGCGTCGATATTTCGATGGCCGCCGAACTCCTGCTGGTGACTGCTGCACTTGCTCTTTCGCTTCTGCAAACCTGGGCGATCATCGAGTTGTTCTTCCTGCCTGGCACCGAGGGTGCCAACCGATTTGGACGGGACCCGACCGCTACACCCAGTTCTCCGATCGGCCTCGTTCAGCCAGCGGCGAGCGTTCCGGATTTTCTGATATCTCGCCGTTAATTCCCAGCCGACCGACCACCGGCTCGAACCTGACCCGCTTTTCTCGCGACTAACCTGCAACACCGAGGGACTTGCGATGGACTGGGTCTGGTTCCTGTTTGCATTTGACGGCCGCATCAACCGCGCCAAGGCATGGCTCGCTTTGCTGGTCATCCTGTGCTGGATGATTTTCATCGCCGGGATCCTGCTTTTCATCGACGGAATGTTCGGCAATCCTGTGAAGTCAGTCCATTTCAACCTCAATGACGTCTTCGCATTCGTCGATCCCGCCGTTCTGCATGTGGCGATCGCACGTCTGCGCGAGGGCAAGGAGGCGTCTCCGGCCCACCTCGTCGTGACATTCTTCCACACCGCCGGCACGCTGCTGTTTGCCTGGGTTTACCTCGCAACCTCCGTCAAGCGGTTGCACGACCGCAACAGGAGCGGCTGGTGGGTCGTTCCCTTTTTCGTCGCGCCGGGACTCTACGCTCAATTTGCGGATCGGCTGCCGGATTCCACCCTGATGTTTCCGCTCGCACTGACGATATTCGCTTTGATGATCTGGGGCTTTGTCGAGATCTATTGCCTGAAGGGCACGCGTTGGACCAACCAGTTCGGACCCAATCCGCTGCCCAAGGAGCAGACGCGCCCACGCAGCAGCCGCTCCAGCAGTGCCGGCTGGGACCAAACAAGCTCGATCGAACTTGTTCCGCATAGTGCTGGCTCTCCAGCCAACATGCATGTTAAGCGGGGGGCATGACTGATGCCCTTTCGATCACCCGCGATCTCGTCCGCTGCCCGTCCGTAACCCCCGCCGATGCCGGCGCGCTTGGCGTGCTGGAAAAGCTCCTCACAGCTGCCGGGTTCGACGTTCATCGGGTCACCTTCAGCGAAGCCGGCACTGCCGACGTCGACAATCTCTACGCGCGCATCGGCAACTCAGCGCCGCATCTTTGCTTCGCCGGCCACACCGACGTT
>NZ_DASSRP010000109.1:0-13759 GCF_035701725.1 Bradyrhizobium sp. | reverse complement strand
TGGCATCGACCGCCGCCTTCTTCATCTCCTCATTGATCGCGGTCGCGCCAACATCGAGCGCACCGCGGAAGATGAACGGGAAACACAGGACGTTATTGACCTGGTTGGGGAAGTCCGACCGGCCGGTGCAAATCATCGCATCGGGACGGGCCTTGCGCGCCTCGTCCGGCATAATCTCCGGGTTTGGGTTGGCGAGCGCCATCACCAGCGGCTGGTCCGCCATCTGCTTGACCATTTCCGGCTTCAGCACGTTCGGCGCGGACAGGCCGAGGAAAATATCGGCGCCCGGAATCACGTCGGCCAGCACGCGCTTGTCGGTCTTCTGCGCGTAGACCGATTTCCAGCGGTCCATCAGCTTCTCGCGGCCTTCATAAACGAGGCCTTCGATGTCGCAGACAAAGATGTTCTCGCGCCGTGCGCCCATCGACACCAGAAGATTAAGACAGGCGAGCGCTGCGGCGCCTGCACCCGAGCAAACGATCTTGACGTCCGACAGCTTCTTGCCGTTCAGGAACAGCGCATTGGTGATCGCCGCGCCGACGATGATGGCCGTGCCATGCTGGTCGTCGTGAAACACCGGGATCTTCATCCGGGCCTTGAGCTGGGCTTCGATCTCGAAGCAGTCCGGTCCCTTGATATCTTCGAGATTGATGCCGCCGAAGGTCGGCTCGAGCGCGGATACGGTCTCAACCACGCGCTCGATGGTGTCGGCAGCGATTTCGATATCGAAGACGTCGATGCCGGCAAACTTCTTGAACAGCACCGCCTTGCCTTCCATGACGGGCTTGGAGGCCAGCGGCCCGATATTGCCGAGACCGAGCACGGCTGTGCCGTTGCTGACGACCGCCACCAGATTGGCGCGCGAGGTCAGCGAGGCTGCTTCTGCCGGATTTTTGGCGATCTCGGTGCAGGCAGACGCAACGCCCGGCGAATAGGCCAAAGCGAGGTCGCGCTGGTTGGCGAGCGGCTTGGTCGCCTGGATCTCGAGTTTGCCGGGCCGCGGCAGCCTGTGATAGGCCAGCGCTGCGGCGTGAAGGTCATCGGAATAGGACATTCGCTTCCCCACGAGGGGGCTTCGCTGCCCCCAAACAATCGACCCTGAGGTATTGGTTTAGTTTTGCGGCAGATTGAGCCGGATGTGAAGCTCGCGCAACTGTTTCGGCGTGACCTCCGAGGGCGCCCCCATCATCAGGTCTTCGGCCCGCTGGTTCATCGGGAATAGAACCACCTCGCGCAGGTTCTCTTCGCCGCACAACAGCATGACAATCCGGTCGATGCCGGGCGCAATGCCGCCGTGCGGCGGAGCGCCGAGCGAGAGCGCGCGGAGCATGCCGCCGAACTTCGCCTCCAGGACGTCCTCCGGATAGCCCGCAATCGCAAACGCCTTTTTCATGACGTCGGGCCGGTGATTACGGATCGCGCCCGACGACAATTCGGTGCCGTTGCAGACGATGTCGTATTGAATGGCCTTCAGGCTCAGGAGCTTTTCATGATCATTCGGATCAAGCTTCAAGAACTCTTCCGGCTCGATGTTCGGCATCGAGAACGGGTTATGCGAGAAGTCGATCTTCTTTTCTTCCTCGTTCCATTCGAACATCGGGAAGTCGACGATCCAGCAGAACTTGAACTGACCCTTTTCGATCAGGTTCAGCTCTTCGCCGAGCCTCGTGCGCGCCGATCCGGCAAACTTCCAGAACTTCTCAGGATCGCCGGCGACGAAGAAAGCCGCATCGCCTTCCTTCAATCCGAGCTGCGCACGGATCGCTTCGGTCCGCTCCGGGCCGATATTGTTCGCCAGAGGTCCGGCGCCCTCACCGCCTTCGCGCCACATGATGTAGCCGAGGCCGGGCTGGCCTTCGCCTTGCGCCCATGAGTTCATGCGGTCGCAGAAGGCGCGCGAGCCGCCACCTTTACCCGGAATCGCCCACACCTGGTTCTTTGGATCTTCGAGCAAGCGTGCGAACACCTTGAAGCCCGAGCCGCGGAAATGATCCGAGACGACCTGCATCTCGATCGGGTTGCGCAGGTCGGGCTTGTCGGTGCCGTATTTGCTCACTGCGGTGGCGTACGGAATCATCGGGAATTTCTGCGTGACGGGCTTTCCGTCGGCAAACTCCTCGAACACGCCGCGCATGACAGGCTCGACCGCGTTGAACACGTCGTCCTGCGTGACGAAGCTCATTTCGATATCGAGCTGATAGAATTCGCCGGGCGAGCGATCGGCGCGCGCGTCCTCGTCGCGGAAACACGGCGCGATCTGGAAATAGCGGTCGAAGCCCGCGACCATCGTCAGCTGCTTGAACTGCTGCGGCGCCTGCGGCAGCGCGTAGAACTTGCCGGGATGCAGCCGCGACGGCACCAGGAAGTCGCGCGCGCCTTCCGGCGAGGACGCGGTCAAGATCGGGGTCTGGAATTCAAAGAACCCCTGCTCTTTCATCCGCTTGCGGATGGAATCGATGATCTGGCCACGCTTGATGATGTTCTGATGCAGCTTGTCGCGGCGCAGGTCGAGGAAACGGTACTTAAGCCTGATGTCTTCAGGATATTCCTGCTCGCCGAACACAGGCATCGGCAGTTCCGCCGCAGGGCCCAGCACCTCGATCTCGGTGGCGTAGACCTCAACGAGGCCGGTCGCCAATTCCAGGTTGTCGGTGCCCTCGGGCCGCCGCCGCACCTTGCCGTCGATCCGGACCACCCATTCCGAACGCAGTTTTTCCGCCACCTTGAAGGCCGGCGAATCCGGGTCAGCCACACATTGCGTCAGGCCGTAATGGTCGCGCAGATCGATGAACAGAACACCGCCATGGTCGCGAATGCGATGGCACCAGCCGGACAAACGAACGTTCTGGCCGATATCGCTCTCCCGGAGCGCGCCGCAGGTATGGGACCGGTAACGATGCATCGAGTTTCCATCAATCAAATGTCGGAGGGTCGAATCGGGCAGGCCAAGAAGGCCTGCCTGAAGAGGCTGAGGGTTTACCCGAGGCCGCGAGGGGCGGCAACCGACCAAGGCCTGTTCCAGAGCCACGAAAGGGCGGAAAGTCACCCTTTCCAGGCAGCCGGATTGTCTATTGGCCGCATATGCCTATCTTGATCGCATGACGGTGCATTTCCCCTTCCAGAACACCTATACGGCCCTCCCTGACGGCTTTTTCGCCAGGGTATCGCCGACGCCGGTGGTCGCCCCCCGGCTGATCAAATTAAATCGACCGCTTGCGGTCCGCCTGGGTCTCGATCCCGACCTCCTGGAGACGCCTGAGGGCGCCGAAATCCTCGCCGGCAAATGTCTGCCCGACGGCGCCGAGCCGATCGCCATGGCCTATGCCGGCCACCAGTTCGGCTATTTCGTTCCCCAGCTAGGAGACGGCCGGGCCATCCTGCTCGGCGAGGTCATCGATCTCGATGGCGTCCGCCGCGACATCCAGCTCAAGGGTTCCGGCCCGACGCCGTTTTCCCGCCGAGGCGATGGACGCGCGGCACTGGGACCGGTGTTGCGCGAATATATCGTCAGCGAGGCGATGGCCGCCCTCGGAATTCCGACCACCCGATCGCTGGCGGCGACCATCACCGGCGAAAGCGTCATGCGCGAGACCGTGCTGCCCGGCGCCGTGCTGACACGGGTGGCTTCAAGCCATATTCGCGTGGGCACGTTCCAGTATTTTGCCGCCCGCGGCGATACTGAAGGCGTCAGGCGCCTCGCCGACCACGCCATCGCCCGGCACTATCCCGATGTCGCCACCGCGGAGCACCCCTATCACGCCCTGCTGGAGGGCGTTATCGCGCGCCAGGCAGAATTGGTCGCGCGCTGGCTTCTGGTCGGATTCATCCACGGCGTCATGAACACCGACAACACCTCGATCTCGGGCGAGACGATCGACTACGGCCCCTGCGCCTTCCTCGATCACTACGATCCAGCGGCCGTGTTTTCCTCGATCGACGAGCAAGGCCGCTACGCCTACGCCAACCAGCCGCGGATCGCGCTGTGGAATCTGACGCGGCTCGCCGAATGCTTGCTGCCGCTGTTTTCCGACGACAAGGACAAGGCGATCGAGCAGGCGCAAGCCATCCTCGGCGAGTTTCCGAGCAAATTCACCGCGGCCTATCAAACCGGCCTGCGGGCCAAGATCGGCCTGCTCACCGCGCGTGACGGCGACGAGACGCTGGTGCAGGACCTGCTCGACGCGATGGCGAAGAACCAGGCCGACTTCACGTTGACCTTCCGCCGGCTCGCCGATGCTGCGGCAGATGAAACCCATGACGACGTGCGTGCGCAGTTCATCGATCCCTCTGCCTATGACGAATGGGCCGCGCGCTGGCGGCAGCGCCTCGGTGACGAACCGCAAACGCCGGCTGAGCGCGCCCGCAAGATGCGGAGCGTCAATCCCGCTTTCATCCCCCGCAATCATCGGATCGAAGCCGTGATCCAGGCGGCAGTCGGCCGCAACGACTATGCGCCGTTCGAGGAGTTGATCGCGGTGCTGGCCAAACCCTACGAAGATCAGGTGGCGTTTGCCGACTATGCGAACCCGCCTGCGCCCGATCAGCGCGTGCTGCAAACCTTCTGCGGGACATAAATCGTTAACCCTCCGCCGCACATTGCACGGCGCGAGCGGCCGGAACCGCCCGAAATTAAGAAGCGTTCAATCGCTTCCCAGCAAACCTGCCGGTTTGTTTGGGGGATTTTGTCGTGGACGCTCTGGTTTTCGAATTCATGGGCCTCGCCATCATCGGGCTGTGTGTCATTGTGCTGATGGTGCCCTCCTGCGCCCGGCGGCCGTCGGAGCGGCACGCGCGAGACGCCTGATCCGGCCTTTGCCGTCAAGAAACGACGCGCGGCGAGCGGCCACGGCGGCAGCCGTTGCCTAGAACGCGTTTGTTGGCCTTAAATGACGGCCAAAGCGCAGATTCGGGTCTCGAAGTCGCCGCAAGGCCCTTGACATGTCAGCGCTTTCGGCCGAACGCCCTTCGGTAAAAGCGTCATGGACCGTTCATGGATCTGATTACCACTACCGCGGAACTCGCCGCCTTCTGCGACCGCCTCGCCAGGCACTGGGTCATCACCGTCGATACCGAGTTCCTGCGCGAGACCACCTATTACCCGCTGTTGTGCGTGGTGCAGATGGCTAGCGCCGACGAAGCCGCCGTGGTCGATGCGCTCGCCGAAGGCATCGATCTCAAGCCCTTCTTCGAATTAATGGCCAACGAAAAGGTGCTGAAGGTCTTCCATGCGGCGCGCCAGGACATCGAAATCGTCTGGCATCGCGCTGGCATCGTTCCGCACCCGATTTTCGACACCCAGGTCGCGGCGATGGCGCTCGGTTATGGCGACTCGATCGCCTACGACCAACTCGTCGAGCGCGTCACCGGCCACCGGCCCGACAAGACGCATCGCTTCACCGACTGGTCGCGCCGGCCGTTGACGGAAGAGCAGATGCACTACGCGCTGTCCGACGTGACCCATCTGCGCGACGTGTTCGCAGCGCTCGATGCCGATCTCAAGAAACGCGGCCGCAGTGACTGGGTCAGCGAGGAAATGGAAGTCCTGACCAGCCCGCGCACCTACGATTTCCACCCCGAGCGCGCTTGGGAGCGTCTGAAGACCCGCGTGCGCAAGCCCAAGGAGTTGGCGGTGCTGATCGAGGTCGCGGCCTGGCGCGAACAGGAGGCGCAAAGCCGCGACGTGCCGCGCGGCCGCGTTCTCAAGGACGACGCGGTCGGCGATATCGCGACTCACGCGCCGACCAGTCTGGAGAAGCTCGCCAATCTGCGCTCGCTGCCGAAGGGCTTCGATCGGTCGAAATGGGGCTCCGATATCGTGGCCGCCGTGCAGCGCGGGCTTGCGCGCGATTTCGCAACCCTACCCAAAATCGAAAAACCGCGCGGCAACAGCAACGGGGCGGCGACCGTCGAACTGCTCAAGGTGCTGCTGCGCATGACGTCGGAACGTCATGCGGTTGCAAGCAAGGTGATCGCGACCGTCGATGATCTCGAACAGATCGCCGCCGACGACAATGCCGATGTCGGCGCATTGCACGGCTGGCGGCGCGAATTGTTCGGCGAGGCCGCACTGGCGCTCAAGCACGGCCAGCTCGCACTCGCGATCGAAAAAGGCAGGGTCGTAAAAGTGGACCGGAACTGAGCAATCCCGCGAGCGCTCAATCCGTTTTACCGCCATTGGGCTTGTTGGGCGCTGCTTTGGCGGCCTTCGATACTTCCGCGAGCGCCATCGATAGAATATAAGCGCTGGTATGCATGTTAAGCTGGCGTGCTTTCTCGATCGCGGCCGAGATCATGTTAGCCAGTTCGTCGAGGTCATTTTTAGGACTCGCCATTTTAAAGGTCTTCTTCCGGAGCGCGTACGGTGAACATCGACGATCCCGATCACCCCGGGGACAAATTGCTGCAACTGCTCCGCGAGAACGAGATCGACCTGAACGTGGTTGAAGGATTGCGACTGGTGGTCGCCTTCCGAAAAATCAAGGACCCCGCCGACCGGCGCATTTTGATCGAACTCGCCGAGCGGCTGGCGAAATAAGCCACCTCCGCCCCGTGTCCGGTTCGCGAAAGATGAGCGAGCCACAACCGGCTGCCGCGCGAAAAGCCCGCCCCAGCCGCAGCCAGCTTCACAAGCCGCGACGATCCGCCGAACGACCGGCGTTGCGCACCAGCCCAATCCCACATTGAAGTCACCCCATGACGCAGTGACTACTTTAGCGGGTGTAATGCTGTTTTTTCAACTTTTTTCGACGGTCAGCATGGATGCGATGCACATCGCAAGGTTACCACTTCACCTCGATACCGGCTGTTGCCTGATGAGATTGCAGGGCGGCGCGAAACTTACCGTCATAGTTGAGATACACGCGCACCGCATTGCTCAGACTGAGCGAAAGCGCAGCGCCGGTGTCAGCGCCATATCTGCTTTCACCGATCCCCTGCACCATGATGCTCTCGGGCCCCAGGGTGACGGCGACCTGGCTGAGCCTTTGCTCGAAGTTATCGACGAACTTGCCGTAGGCCGAGACGTCGACGATCTTCCGATCAATGATCCAGTAATGACCGATTTCGGCGCCCAGCAGCATACGCGATCGCTCAAGCGTCGCGCCGCTCGCCGAAATCGGATCGAGGCCGCCCACCTCCTGGAACGATCCGGTCGAGGCGCGAACATATTCGAGCGCCACTTTCGGAACCAACCGGCTTTGCTCCGCGGTCCAGTAGTAGCTCAACTCCGTCAGCGCGCCGTCGACCTGGCCGTGGTAGGCGGCGGTCGCAGCGCCGAAGCCGGTGTCGCGGCTGGAGTCGATCTTGCCAAAACCGTGAACCAGCGCCATCGCCCAACTCCACGGTCCCCTGTCGATGGAGGCGTTGAAGCCGAGCTGCGTCAGGTCTAGATTTGCCGACTGCATCGCCAGCGGCACGTCGATGCTGGTCCGGCTTTGGTCGATCGAAAATCCGACATTCACCCCCGGTGCGACCCTCGCGCCAAACCCGGCGACGCCGCCCGTCGTGCTGCGTTTGTCGCCGAAGAAGGGCCCCTGCGGACCGGTGGTGCTGGAGATGCCATACACTTCGCCCCAGCTTCGGAACGCCTGCCCCTCGAAGGCTTCCGATGCGCCCCCGCCCCCCGGATTGCTGCGCGAGGCACGGCCGAAGCCGCCCGTCGCCTGGTCACCGAGCCGCTCCAGGAAATTGCTGCCGAGATTTGCGATCCCCTCACCCGCGGAAAAGTCGGATGTGGTCTCCGATGGCGTTGGCACAGGTGGAGGCGGAGGCAACCGGGCCGCCAGAGCCCCTGGCCCGGCGGAAGCTGCAAGGACGAGCGTCAAACCGGCGAAAAGAAACCTTGTCGGCCAAAAGCCCATCTGAACTGTTCCGCGCGATGGGCCTGTCAGCCCGAAAATACCAAATTGCCTATAATTGAGGGATTTGGTCGCGGTTCTCCAGCGCCGTCAATCGCTCATGGCCAAGCTCTGAGGGCAATTGACGACCCTTGTTGTTCCCCTGCCACAGGGTGCCCTGGTGCGGCTTCGATGCACCCTCAGATTTGCCAAGCCCTCCAGAGGCTTGCTAACAGGCAAATTTCGTGTTGCAATCCTTGTCACAATCGGAATTAGGCCGATCGGCTGTGCGTTTCGCGACTAGGAAATTCAGCAGACATCCTCAAAGCCCGCTTGTGGCGTGGCACGCAATCAATGCGTGGCCGCGTCTTCTTTACGTCTAGACCAGGAGACAGGCGATGCAAAAAGGCACCGTCAAGTGGTTCAACCCGACGAAGGGTTATGGGTTCATCAAGCCGATGGTCGGCGATAAGGACGTCTTCGTCCATATCTCTGCCGTTGAGCGCGCTGGGCTCACCACCCTTAACGAGAATCAGGTTATCGAATACGACCTTGTCGAGAATCGCGGCAAGACCTCCGCAGAGAATCTCAAGGTTTCCTAAACCTCGTCACGATCCGCGCAAGCAATCCTGATGTCCCCCCGGCCTCGCCGGGGGATTGTTTTTGATCTATGCCTTTGCCGGCAGGTGCGGCGATATCAGCGCGCCGCGGGCACTCGCCTTGCCGACGAGCCGGCAAATCTCTCCGTCGAGGCGAAGCTTGCCGCTTGCCAGCAAGCGCAAGGCTTCCGGGTAGATCTGGTGCTCGATTTCGAGAATCCGTGCCGACAACACCTCCGGCGTGTCGTCATCGCAAACCGTTACCACCCCCTGCATGACGATCGGGCCGGCGTCGGTTTCCGGCGTGACGAAATGCACGGTCGCCCCGGACACTTTCACGCCGGCGGCGATCGCCTGCGCATGCGGATCAAGTCCCGGGAACGACGGCAGCAGCGAGGGATGAATATTGAGCATTCTGCCGTACCAGCGCTGCACGAACTCAGCCGTGAACAGCCGCATGAAACCGCCGAGGCAAATCAGCTCGATCCGGTGATCTTCGAGCGCCGACTGCAGCTTCGCCTCGAAAGCGGCGCGATCTTTTCCGAAGGGCTTGCTTTCAATCGTCACCGTCGGGACAGCCTGCGCTTGTGCCAGCGCAAGGCCGCCGGCATCGGCGCGGTTTGAAATCACGACTGCGATCTCGGCCGGGAAACCATCTGCCTTCGCGGCCTCGATCAGCGCGGCCATGTTGGAGCCGCGCCCGGAAATCAGGATCGCGACGCGGGGCTTGTTGCCCCCGTGGTGGGGATCAGCCTTCACCATGAAAGGTCGAGGTGACCGTTATAGACGACGCGGTGCTCACCCTCAGCCGGGATCACTTCTCCCAGCAACGAGACGCTCTCACCGGCTTCGCTAAGGACAGCGGTAACGGCTTCCACCGCGCCAGCCTCGACGACGGCGATCATGCCGATCCCGCAGTTGAAGGTTCGCAGCAACTCGAGTTCGGCGATGTTGCCCTGCTCGGCGAGCCATTTGAAGACGGGCAAAACCGGCAGGCGTGCCAGATCGATCCCGACACCCAACTGCTTCGGCAGCACGCGGGGAACGTTGTCGGTGAAACCGCCGCCGGTGATATGGGCGAGCGCTTTGACCGCACCCGTCTCACGGATCGCGCGCAAGCACGATCGGACATAGAGTTTGGTCGGGGCCAGCAGCGCGCCGCCGAGCGTCATGACCGGCGAAAACGGCGCCGGTGCGTCGAAGGCAAGGCCGGAAGCTCCGACGATCCGTCGCACCAACGAGAAGCCGTTGGAATGAACGCCTGACGAGGCGAGGCCGATGACGGCATCGCCGGCGCGAATATCCGCGCGCGGCAGCAGCGTACCGCGTTCGGCGGCCCCGACCGCAAATCCCGCGAGATCGTAATCACCGGCCTTGTAGAGTCCCGGCATTTCGGCGGTCTCGCCGCCGATCAGCGCGCAGCCGGATTCGCGGCAGCCTTCGGCAATGCCGGCGACGATCGCGGCGGTGGCCTCCGGCTCAAGTCTGCCGCAGGCAAAATAGTCGAGGAAGAAAAGCGGTTCTGCGCCCTGCACCACGAGATCGTTGACCGACATCGCGACGAGATCGATTCCGATCCCGCCATGCAGACCGGTGTCGATGGCGATCTTGACCTTGGTGCCGACCCCGTCCGTGGCAGCCACCAGAACCGGGTCCTTGAAGCCCGCAGCCTTCAGATCGAACAGGCCGCCGAATCCCCCGATTTCAGCCTCGGTGCCGGGGCGGGCCGTCGCGCGGACCATCGGCTTGATCAGGTCCACCAGGCGGTTGCCCGCGTCGATGTCGACGCCCGAATCCGCGTAAGTGAGCCCGTTTTTGCGCTCGCTCATGACCTGTTCCAAAATGCCGCGAGCGGTCCGATTCACTCCACCAGGACGGGGATGCGGACTTCCGAACCGCCACGCTAGCGGGCTGGTTACGTCGGATTTCACCTGTGTGCAATGGTGACAGGCGCTTACTATGTAGACAACAGCCGGACCACCCCGCAAAAAGGGGATAACTTTGGGAAACTAATGGAGTGGCGGTGGCATCCGCTCCCCGGGAAACGAACGAGTTGAGTATTCCGAATATCATTACGCTGGCGCGCATTATCCTGGTGCCGGTTATCATCTGGGCGATAGCCTCCAATGAGATGGAGATCGCGTTTGCGATCTTCGTGATCGCGGGCGTCAGCGACGCCGTCGACGGATTTCTGGCAAAGCGTTTCAACATGGCGAGCGAACTGGGCGCCCTGCTCGATCCACTTGCCGACAAGGCGCTGCTGGTCTCGATCTATGTCGCGCTCGGTATCTGGGGCGCGATGCCGCGCTGGATCGTGATTCTCGTCGTGTCGCGCGATATCATGATCGTCTCGGCAGTGATCGTGTCGTGGCTGTTCGATAAGCCGGTCGCGATGAAGCCGCTAATGGTCTCCAAGCTGAATACCGCAGCCCAGGTCGCGCTCGCCGCATTGATCCTGGCCTCGCTCGGTTTCGGTTTCAAGCCGATGCCCTATGACGTCGTGCTGATGGGACTGGTAACCGTCTTTACGCTGGTTTCCGTGTCGCTCTATCTCGTCGAGTGGGTCCGGCACATGAGCACGATCGAGGCAAGTTAGGTGGCGGGCCGCGTCCACCCGCGTCAGCTGGCATTTGCGCTTTCGCACGCCGAGAGCCTGACGCGCGACAACTTTCTGGAGGGGCCGGCCAACGCAGCCGGTCTGGCACTGATCGATCGCTGGCCGGACTGGCCGAACCGCGTGATGCTTCTGCTCGGCCCCGAAGGCGCCGGCAAGAGCCATCTGGCCGCTATATGGGCAGAGGAATCCGGAGCGCGCTCGATCGCAACGCACGCCTTGACCGCGACGGAGGTTCCCGGCGCGCTGGCGACGGGTGCGCTCGTGATCGAGGATTTGCGATCGGGCGATATCGACGAACGCGCCCTCTTCCACTTGCTGAACCTGGCGCGCGAAGACGGCGCATTTGTCCTGATGACGGCGCGCGAGCTGCCGACTGAGGTGGAACTTCGCGACTTGCGCTCGCGACTGCGGGCGGTGCCGACGGTGCAATTGCTGCCGCCCGACGATCATCTATTCCGGGCGCTGATCGTCAAGTTCTGCGCCGATCGACAGCTTGTCGTCGACGAGGCTGTGGTCAGTTACCTCGCCACGCGCCTGGAACGTTCCTATGCCGCCGTTCGGCGGGCGGTGGAGCTTCTGGACACCGAAGCCTTGCGTCTGGGACGGCCGGTGACCCGTGCGCTTGCCGCAGAGTTGTTGCGTGGCGGCGCCTAAACACGCCGCCGGCATCTTGACGGAACCTGCCGCGGGAACATCAATGTCATTGAAACGTCACCGCGAAATCCCATGGTTTGTGCCATTCCGCCGCGGTTCGACATGAAATGGATCGGAACTTCATGGAATCCGCCCAAGCTGTTGCAACAAAAGACGAAACCAACGAATCCGGCAGCCAGCCGACGATCGGGAGCAGCCCTGAGCGCTTCATCAACCGGGAACTTTCCTGGCTTCATTTCAATCGCCGGGTGCTCGAGGAATCCGTCAATCCGCACCACCCGGCCCTGGAGCGGGTGCGGTTCCTGTCGATTTCGGCCAATAACCTTGACGAGTTCTTCATGGTGCGCGTCGCCGGCCTCAAGGCCCAGGTGCGCGAGGGCATCACCGAGCGCAGTCCGGATGGCCTGACGCCGTCCGAGCAACTCGCCCTGATCAACGCGGCCGTCTCCCAGCTTGCGAAGGACCAGCAGGCGATCTGGCGCGATCTGCACAAGATCCTCGCCGATGTCGGCATCGTGCTCGTCGAAGGCCGCGACGTCACCAAGTCTGAGCGCACCTGGATCGAGGATCACTTCCTCCACAACATCTTTCCGCTGCTGACGCCGCTGGCGATCGACCCGGCCCATCCCTTCCCGTTCATTCCGAGCCTCGGCTTCACCGTTGCGCTTCAGCTCGCACGGACTGCCGACGGCAAGGCGATGAATGCGCTGATCCGCATGCCCGGCAAGATCGACCGATTTATCCGTCTACCTGCGGGCAAGGACGGCACCGTGCGCCTGATCACGCTCGAGCAGGCCACCGGTCTTTTCATTGGCCGGCTCTTCCCCGGCTACACCGTCAAGGGCCAGGGCGCCTTCCGCATCATCCGCGACTCCGAACTCGAAATCGAGGAAGAAGCCGAAGACCTCGTGCGTTTGTTCGAGACTGCGCTGAAGCGGCGCCGCCGCGGATCGGTGATCCATCTCGAAATGGAAGCCAAGATGCCCGAAGAGCTGCGCGCCTTCGTGCAGCGCGCGCTTTCGACCGCCGACGACGAAGTGCTCCTGGTCGACGGCGTGCTCGCGATGAACGAGCTGTCGCAATTGACGCGCCTCGATCGCCCCGATCTCGAATTCACGCCCTACGTGCCGCGCTATCCCGAACGCGTGCGCGACCATGGCGGCGACATCTTTGCCGCGATCCGGCAAAAAGATCTGATCGTCCACCACCCTTACGAGTCTTTCGATGTTGTCGTCCAGTTCCTGCAACAGGCGGCGCGCGATCCCGACGTCGTCGCCATCAAGCAGACGCTCTACCGCACGTCGAACAACTCGCCGATCGTGCGGGCGCTGGCGGAAGCCGCCGAAGCCGGAAAGTCGGTGACCGCACTGATCGAGCTGAAAGCGCGTTTCGACGAAGAGGCCAACATCCGCTGGGCGCGCGATCTCGAACGCGCGGGCGTGCAGGTCGTCTATGGGTTCATCGAACTCAAGACCCACGCCAAACTATCGATGGTGGTGCGCCGCGAAGGCGGCAATCTCACCACCTACGTCCACACCGGTACCGGCAATTACCACCCGGTCACCGCCCGCATCTACACCGACCTCTCCTACTTCACGTCGGATCCGATCATCGGACGCGATGCCGCGCGCGTGTTCAACTACATCACGGGCTATGCCGAGCCGAGCGACATCGAGAAGATGGCGGTATCACCGCTGACCCTGCGCAAGCGGATGATCGAGCACATTCGCGCCGAGACCAATTTCGCCCGGCACGGCAAGCCCGCAGCGGTCTGGCTGAAAATGAACTCGCTGGTCGATCCCGAGATCATCGATTCGCTCTACGAGGCGTCGCAGGCTGGCGTTTCGATCGAACTCGTCGTGCGCGGCATCTGCTGTCTGCGTCCGGGCATCCCGGGTCTGTCGGAGAATATCCGCGTCAAGTCGGTGATCGGCCGCTTCCTCGAACATGGGCGAATCTATTGCTTCGGCATGGGACAAGGCCTGCCGAGCACGAAAGCGGCTGTGTATATCTCGTCAGCCGACATGATGCCGCGCAACCTCGACCGCCGCGTC
>NZ_DASSRP010000108.1:0-15322 GCF_035701725.1 Bradyrhizobium sp. | reverse complement strand
GAACTTAGGCCGCCCGCTGATGAAGGTTTGAGCTAGCGAGGGGCGCGCCTAGCGCGAGGCCGATCCGACCGGCGTTCCGTCGGCCATCAGGTTTCGCCCCTTTCGCTCGACGATCATCCGATATGCCTGCGGCTGGCGATGAACGTCGAAATTGAACGTCGTGCGCTTGTAGGAATTGCAGAGATCGAGGTCGCAGCGCGCCAGCGCGATCTCGTCGCCCTTGGTGGTGCAGGCGGCCGCGATTTCGCCTGACGGAGCGATGATGCAACTGCCGCCGATCTGATCGACACCTTCCTCGATCCCGGCCTTGGCGACACCAACAACCCAGGTGCCGTTCTGATAGGCGCCGGACTGCATCACAAGCTGGTTGTGGAACAGCGAGAGATCGTCGTGCTCGGGCGCCGGCGGATTGTGCACCGGCGTGTTGTAGCCGATCATCACCATCTCGACGCCTTGAAGGCCCATGATGCGATAGGTCTCGGGCCAGCGCCGATCGTTGCAGATCGCCATTCCCATCACGCCGCCGAACGCCTCGACCACGCCGAAACGATCGCCGGGTTCGAAATAGCGCTTTTCGAGATGCTGGAACTTGCGCCAGGGCTCGTGCTCGGCATGACCGGGCAGATGGACCTTGCGGTACTTTGCGACGATCGCACCGCTTTTGTCGACGAGAATGGACGAATTGTAGCGATGGGTGACGCCACCCTCCACCGCCAGTTCGCCATAGCCGAGATAAAAGCCGATGCCGAGCTCGCGGGCGAGATCAAACAGGGCTCGGGTTTCAGGCCCCGGCATCTCGCGCTCGAAGAAGCGGTCGATCTCGGATTGATCCTGCATGTACCAGCGCGGAAAGAACGTCGTCAGCGCCAGTTCGGGATAAACGATCAAGTCGCATCCGCTTTCGTGCGCCTGGCGCATCAGGGCCGACAGACGTTCGACCACCTGCGTCCGCGTCTCATTTCTGGCGATCGGCCCCAATTGACCGGCCGCGACAGTTACCAAGCGCACGAGCCCCTCCTTCGATCCGCGGCGCCACCGCCTCGGCATTTGCGTCAGCTTCGGCGACAATGCCGTTTCGATCAACTGAATTGGTGGCCACGAGCGCGCTCCGCCGTCAAGCGGGCGGTTTGATGTTGTCGGTGCCTCGCGTTAGCCTTGCTATCGGCATGCAACGGTCGGGCAGGACGGCAGGATGTTTCAGGCGCAGGACGCAAATTTCAGGGAACGCGTGCGCGCAAGCTTTGCGCGGCAACAGGCGATGGCGACGCTCGGGATCGAAATGATCCATCTCGCGCCCGGCGAGGTTCATCTGGCGATGCCGCCCAATCCCGCCTACACCCAGCAGCACGGCTTCATGCATGCGGGCATCATCACCACGGCGCTGGACAGCGCCTGCGGCTACGCGGCGTTTTCGCTGATGCCGGCTGAGGCCGCCGTGCTGACCGTCGAGTTCAAGACCAACCTCCTGGCGCCGGCAAAGGGCGAGCGCTTCATCTTCCGCGGCCATGTCATCAAGCCCGGCCGGACGCTGACGATCTGCGAAGCGCGCGCGCTGGCGCTGGAAGGAAGTAAGGAAAAGCTCGTCGCGACGATGACCGGCACGCTGATGGCGATCACCGGCCGCGAGGGCGTTGCGCACTAGGAGCGCGGCTCAATCGCCCTGCTGAGCGTAGGCGGTTTCCCAGAATAGTTGTTTCCAATCGCCGACCTCGGCCTTCATGGAGCCGATGCGCTTGAGGAATGCCGCGAAATAAGCAATGCGATGCGGCTGCGAGGTGAACTCGAAGCCGGGATCGTCGAGCAACGCGCGCAGCTCGTCGATGCTTTCGGACGCATTCTGGGCCTTCTTCCAAAGCACCGCGCCGGCAGGCTTGTCGGCATTGCACAGCTTGATGGAAGCTTCCAGCGCGTGGCCGACCGCCTTGAACAAGGTCGGGTTCTTGTCCCGCGTCTGCTTGCCCGCGAGCAAACAGACTTGCGTCAGCGGTCCGCCAAACACCTCGCGGCTGTCGGCCACGACATGCGCGCCCGGCAACCTCAACCCGCGCTCGGTGAATGGCTGCACGGCGATATGCGCCGTCAAGGTAGCCTTGCCATAGCCTGCCGACAGCGCCGCGACAGCATCCGCATGGCCGAGACCGACGGTGAGATGGTCGAGGCGATGCGGATCGTTCCATACTTTCTCCGCCGCCATTTCCAGCATCATCGCATTGAACGAGATCCGCACCGAGGGCACCGCGATGCGGTCCTTCTCGGTGAAATCGGCGATCGTCTTGACGTTGGGGTTGATGGTGTAAAGCACCATGGCGCCGTTCGACATGGTTCCGACAGCCCTGACCTCGTTGGCCGTGCCATGGGTCTTGTCCCACAACGTCAACAAGGAGGGCAGCGCGGCAGCGCCATAGTCGGCTGAGCCCGATAGCAATGCATCGGTGACGGCGGCAGGACCGCTCAATCTTCTTGCCGATGCCTCAACCTTGCCGAGCCCGAGCTTGGTTGCTTCCTGCTGGAGCACGCCGCCTGTGACCATCATATCGACGGGCAGATAGAGCAGGCCGCGCTGCTGGACGAAACTGACGGCGAGCGGCGTTTGCGCACGAACGATCGCGGGCGCGGCCATTAAACTTGCACCGCCCGCTATCGCCGCAATGGCGCTCCGCCTGTTCAAGCGCCGGTCGCTATTGCGCGGACCACCCTTGCTCTGGGGCATCTTGACCTCCCGATTGGCCCGCGGCTCTTATCGTTTTAACGGCCGCTGGGCTTTCGCTGGCTTATGATAGGCAGCGTGGCGCACTTGAACAACAACGACCGATACAGGAGCGGAGGAACAAGAATGAAAATTGAACACATCAAGGTCGACTTCGTCCGCCTGCCGGAGGAAGAGCCTCTGGTCGGCGCGCCCTTCATGATCGGCATGATGCGTGAATTCTTCACCGTGCAGGTGCAAACCGACGAGGGGCTCGAAGGCATCGGCGTCACGGCTTTCGCCGGCAAGCTGGTCCGCTCGCTGCGCGCCGCCCTCGAAGAGCTCGGCGAGGTGATCAAGGGCGAGGATCCGCTGCGCGTCGAACAGGTGAACGCCAAGATGCGCGTCGCATCGGCGTCCTGCGGCTCAGGCATCGCAATGCTGGCGATTTCCGCCATCGATACCGCGTTGTGGGACCTTCGCGGCAAGGCGTTCAACGTGTCCCTGGCGCGGCTGCTCGGCGGTACACGCGACAAGGTGCCGGCCTATGCCAGCGGCGCGCTGTCGCGCACCACACCGACCGACAAGCTGCAGCGCGCCGCATCTGCACTGGTTGAGAAAGGCTACCGGCAGATCAAGACCCAGATGGCGGTCGCCGGACTTTCGCCGAAGCAGGAGATCGAGCGCATCCGGCTGGTCCGCGAGGCCGTCGGACCCGAAGTCAACCTGATGGTCGACATCAACCAGCGCTGGAGCGTCGCCGAGGTGATTTCGATCGGCCACCAGATCGAAGACCTCAGGCTCGGATGGCTGGAGGACCCGACCACCTGCGACGATCATCAGGGTCACGCGAAGATTGCCGACGCGCTCTCGACGCCGGTCTGCGCCGGCGAATATCTCTGGGGCATCGAGCCGCACCGCCAGGCCCTGGCGCACCACGCCAGCGATATCACCATGATCGATCTCTTGCGGGTCGGCGGGGTGACGCAATGGATGAAGGTCGCCGGCATGGCGGAGGCCTTCAACAAGCCCGTCGCCAGCCACCTGTTGCCCGAGATTCATGTGCACCTGATCGCCGCAATCCCGAACGGGCTGGTGGTCGAATACATGCCGTGGACCTGGCGTCTGTTCGAGAATCCGCCGATCCCGGTCAACGGCGAAATAGCGGTGCCGCCAGGCGCCGGGCTCGGATTGAAATTCGCGCCCGACCTGTTCGAGAAGTACGGCATCAGTTAAGCCGCCAGCCGTCTAACCGCCTTCGAGCTTGCCGCCGCCGAATACGGCATGAACGTAACGCGGGGCCCCGATCGCGGTTTGCAAGCGGTGCTTGCTCAGCAGCGGATCGAAAGTAACGGGCGGGCGGACCACATCGAGATCGGGTTCCGTCGCAAGCACCAGGCATTCGGTGCCGTTACGGCTTGCCCTGCCACGCAATCTGTCGGCGAGCCCCTCCGGCTTGTCGATATTCTCACTGGAGGCAATACCCGAGGCGCGCGCAAGTTGCGCCAGATCCAGCGCCGCATTGGTCAAGGCTTGACCGCCGGAAGCGGCGTGGACCCCGTTTTGGATGATGAGCACCGTGAGATTGGCCGGATTGACCGCGCCCACCGTGACCAGCGCGCCCATATGCATCAACAGCCCGCCGTCGCCCTCGACCACGATCACCGGGCGGTTCGGCTGGGCGATCGCAAGCCCGAGCGACAACGGCAGTGCCAGGCCCATCGCGTCTTCGAAATAGAAGTTTTCCGGCGCCTCGTGCAGCTTTGCCCAGAGATAGGAGGCGTTGCCGAGCGAGGTCACGACCAGCGCCTGCTGCGGCAGGTGTTCGGCCAGGGCGCGGTAATAGTCGGCGCGGGTCGGGCGCGCGGTGGCAACGTTCACCATTGGATGTCTTCCCGGGACAGCAGAAGCGCAAACGGACACGACGCCTCTTCGGCAAAGGTCGCGGCATGCTCGACCTGGGGGCCGATCGGCCGATGGCGGTCGACGCAGGCATAGCTCAGGCCGACGCCGCGGAACACCGGTTCTGTCGCCCGGCCCTTGGGCACGTGGTAAAACACCGGGTCATCCGGTGTGCCGCGATAAGACACCAGCATCAGGAGCGGAAACTGGTAGCGCTGCGCCAGCGAAACCATGCCCGCGCCCATGCTGAGCACGCCGGCATTTTGCACGAGCAGTGCGGTGCGGACCCCGCCAAGCCGCAGGCCGCAAGCGATCGCAAGCGCCTCCTCTTCATGGGTCGCGCGCACCAGCCGCATCGACGGTTCATGCTCGATGCGGACCAGGATCTTGCCGAGCCAACCGTCCGGCACCGACACCACCGCGCCGAAGCCGAGCCGCTTGAGCGTGTTCAGCACATCCGACGGCCGATGCGCATCGCCCTCTTTTGCAAGCACACCGCTCAAACCATTCCTCCCACCCGCTCTAGTGGCCCGATTCGCACTGTGGAATGCGCGGCCAACGCTTGGCGAATGTCAAATCCGCTCCACTGGCGGCTGAATCGGCCGCGCTTGCGGCGAACTTAACGGCGCGCGTCTTGCTTGTCGATAACAAGGCCGCTTCTCGCCGTTGTCGGTTGCCGCACAATGGTGCAGAATTGTCGGGCCGGGAAGTATTTGACGATGCGAAAGAACGCATCGCGAGGGGAATTTGACATGCGTCGCTTCTGGCTAGCTTTCGTTGTTTTGCTTGTTTCTGTTCCGGCCCACGCGCAGGACAAGCTCGTGGTCTCAATCTGGGGCGGCAGCTGGCGCGACTTGATCGCCGAGACGGTGGCGAAAAAATTCACCGCCGAGACCGGCGTGCCGGTCGATTTCGTCACCGGCGGCACCATCGACCGGCTCAACAAGGAGAAGCTCGCCAAGGGCAATCCCGAGAGCGACATCACCTTCACCACCTCGCATGTCGGCTGGCTCTACGCCAATGATGGCTTGTTCGAAACGCTCGACACATCGAAAATTCCGAACGCCAAGAACCTCGCGGAGGAAGCGCGGATCAGCCCCTATCACCTCGGCGCCTGGGCCTATGTCTACACCATCGGCTACCGCGCCGATCTGTTGAAGGACATCAAGTTCGAGAGCTGGAACGATCTCTGGAAACCGGAACTGAAAGCCAAGCTCGCGGCGCCCGATTTCGACCCCAGCCATATCATCGTCGTTTCCGCCATGCTGTCCGGCGCCGACGCCGCGCATTGGGAAAAAGGCGAGGACAAGCTGAAAGCGCTGAAGCCGAACTTCAAGGCGTTCTACACCAATGACGCCAACAGCCAGCAATTGCTCGCCAGCGGCGAGACGCCGCTACAGATCGTGCTGTCGATGAACGCTTATTACATGATCGGACAGGGCGTGCCGATCACGCTGGCCATCCCGAAGGAAGGCGCAGTGCTCGGCATCGACACCGTCGCCATCATGAAGGGTTCGAAAAAGGCCGACCTCGCCTACAAGTTCATCAACACGCTGTACGACCCGGAGATCCAGGCCGACATCGCCAAGCTGAAAAAAGGCAGCCCGGCGGTGCTCAACGCCAAGCTCGATCCCGAGATCGCGAAATTGCCCGGCGTCTTCACCACCGCCGAACAATGGAAACAGCAGATCAATATCGACGCCAAGCTGCGCTCCGAGAAAACCGCCGAATGGCGCAAGTGGTTTGCCGAAAACATCATGAACTAACAAACCACCCATCCAAGCTGTCATGAACCAGCGGCCTTTTTCCCGCATCTTCACGATGCCAGCCGCGCTTTGCGCGCTTGGCTTCGTCGCGGCCATGGCCGCCGTGCTGCAATACAGCCTTCGTGCCTATATTCCCGGCTCGCTCGATCCCGGCGGTTTCACCCTCGCCAATTTCTTCGACCTGCTGAAGCCGCTTTATGCGCGTGTCTTCCTCGATACCGTCTTGATCTGCGCGTTGACGGCGACCGTCACGCTCTTGGTCGGCTATCCCCTCGCCTACGCGCTGGTGCAGATCGAGCGGCCCTGGATCAAATCGGCGCTGCTCATCATCGTCGTCACGCCGCTGTTTCTCGGCGAGGTGGTGCGGACCTATTCCTGGATCATCGTGCTCGGTAATAACGGCTTCATCAATGCCGCATTACGTGGGCTTGGCCTGATCGATCAACCGATCCAGTTCATGTTTACGACCTTTGGCGTCGTGGTTGCGCTGGTGCATGTCACGCTGCCGGTGATGGTGATCATGCTGGCGGCAGGGCTGTCGCATATCGACCGCGACTATCAGCGCGCGGCTGAAAGCCTTGGCGCCGGCCCGATCCGTGCGTTTCTGACCGTGACCTTGCCGCTGTCGATGCCGGGCGTGATCGCCGGCGTCACCACCGCCTTTGCCTGGACATTTTCGGCGTTCGCCACGCCGCAGATGATCGGCGGCGGCCGCGTCAACATGGTCTCGAACCTGGTCTATCAGCTCGGCCTCTCGAGCTTCAACTTTCCGTTCGCCGCCGCGCTCTGCGTCGCAGGCCTCGCCCTGACGATCGCGGTGTTGTCGCTCCTTAACCTCGCCTCGCGGCCATTCAAGAATATCGGGGCGCATTAAGATGGTGCCGCGATCGACCTATCAGCGTCTGCTCGGCTATGCCGGCTGGCTCGTCGTCGTCCTGATCCTTGGCTTCCTGATCCTTCCCGCTGCCGTCGTGACCATCGCAGCGTTCAACGACAAGGCTATTCTGTCGTTTCCGCCACAAGCCTGGTCGTGGCGATGGTTCGAACGCGCGCTGGCCTATCCTGATTTCCGCGCCGGATTCCACAACGGCCTGATCGTCACTGCCTGGAGTTCGTCGATCGCGCTGGTCATAGGCTCGATGTTTGCCTTCGTGATCGATCGCTACCGGTTTGCGTTGAAAGCGACCATCGAGGGCATTCTGGTGTCGCCGCTGGTGATCCCGCATTTCACCGTCGGTCTTGGCTTTTTGATCCTCGCCGCGCAAATCGGATGGAGCCGCGGCTTTGCCGTCGTCGTCATCTGTCATGTCATTCTCGTACTGCCGTTCGTGCTGCGCAGCGTCTACGTGTCATTGCGCAATCTCGATCCCAGCTACGAACTGGCCGCCGCAAGCCTCGGCGCCACGCCGCTGCGCGTGCTGCTCACCGTCACGATACCGCTGCTGTTGCCCGGTCTCGTCAGCGGCTGGCTGTTCGCCGCCATCCTCTCGTTCAACGAATTCACGGCGTCGCTGTTTGTGACCTCGCAGCGCACGCAGACCCTTCCGGTCGCGATGTACAACTATGTGCGAGAATTCGCCGATCCTTCGATGGCGGCATTGTCGGTGATGTATATCGCGGGCACCGCAGCCCTGATCGCCTTCGCCAACCGCTTTCTTGGCCTCGGCAAGGTCCTCAACATCGAACAGAGCCATTGAGCATCATGACGATACCGGCCCCGGCGATAACGGACGCGGCAGTCAGCTTCGACGGCGTGACAAAAACCTTTGGCGAGGTGAAAGCGCTCGACAACGTATCGCTGGCGGTTGGCCGCGGCGAGTTCATGACGCTGCTCGGCCCCTCCGGCTGCGGCAAGACCACGCTTTTGAAACTCGCCGCCGGCTTCCTCGGGCCGGATGGCGGCTCGGTCAACATCGACGGTAATTGCGTCAACGAGGTGCCGACCTACAAGCGCGAAATCGGCATGATGTTTCAGAACTACGCGCTGTTTCCGCACATGAGCGTTGCGGACAATATCGCCTATGGCCTGAAGACGCGCCGCGTCGCGAGGGCCGACATACGCAAGCGCGTCGCCGAGGCGCTGGCGCTGGTCAAGCTCTCAGGCATGGACGAGCGCAAGCCGAAGCAGTTGTCAGGCGGCCAGCAGCAGCGCGTCGCGCTGGCGCGCGCGCTCGTGATCAATCCGACGGTGCTGTTGCTGGACGAACCGTTTTCGGCGCTCGACAAGAACCTGCGCGGCTCGATGCAGATCGAGCTTCGCGACATCCAGCGCAAGCTTGGGCTGACCACGATCTTCGTCACCCATGACCAGAGCGAGGCGCTCAGCCTGTCGGACCGCGTTGCGGTGATGTCGGAAGGAAAAATCCGCCAGCTCGGTACGCCGCTCGATATCTACCGCGAGCCGGCCGACCGGTTCGTCGCATCGTTTGTCGGCGACGCCAACCGCCTGCGGGGCGAACTCGTCAGTGTTGCGGGACTTGAGGCCGTGATCACGCTTGGCGGCATTCAGATCACGGTGCCGGCGGGGCGTATCGGCGCAGCAACTCCTTCGACCTCGATCGACTTGTTCGTCCGCCCCGAGCGTCTTCGCATCGTCGCACCGGACGAGACCGCCACGATGACAGGCCGGATCGTGGCGCAGACCTATCACGGAGGGCATGTCGATCTTCAGATCGCCTGCAGCGCCTGCGGCGACGATCTGCTATTGGTGCGCTCGAGCGGCGATCGGGCGATGATCCACCTGCCGCCCGGAACCGAGGTTGGGATATCGATCGACCCCGACGGCTGCGCGGCCTTTCCTTTCGCCTAAATTGATTCTTCAAAACCGCGCCGCCGATCGCCGCGCTGTCAAGAATTGACGGGCACGCCATCTGATGCATGCCCCCAAAGATGAGTCGCTTCGCGAATTGTAGATTAGCTCGAATGAGCGACGGACGTTTGCGCGTCATTCGAGACCTCGGACCGGTCAAGGGCGGCAAGGGCCTGAAGCATCACGAAGTGGTGCTGGAGCTGACGTGGTGGGGGATGTTCCGGTTCGCCGCCTCGGTGATCCGGACCGAGCGGCCAACTGATGAGGCGCAGCAAGAATCCGAAGCTCAGATGCAAACGACGCTGTCTTCGATGTGAGCGTCCAACGGGCGAAATCCGCCATCACGAAAATCGATCCGTCAGACGATCGCAAACTGGCCGGACCAAAATGGTGCCCAGGGGCGGGATCGAACCACCGACACTGCGATTTTCAGTCGCATGCTCTACCAACTGAGCTACCTGGGCGTTCCCGGAGCCGCATGAACGGCGTGAGGGAGCGGCGGTTTATAGTCAGGACAATCTGTCCTGTCCACCGTGCTTCGCCTGGCGGCTTCGCATGGCACCGCCGTGCAAAAAGCCGACAGCGAAGCATGTCCGGCGCAGCTCGGCGCGCGAAGCCGGACCATCCAACAAGCCGATGAAAACAATGACGATTTTCAAATTCCGCTAGTCGTTGTCGTCATCCTCGTCGGGCCGGCCGGGGATCACGTAGGAGCCCGAGAGCCAACGATTGAGATCGACATCGCGGCAACGCTGTGAACAGAACGGGTTGTTTTCCTGGCTGGCCGGCTTGCCGCAGATCGGGCATGGCTTCGCCCCTGTGGCGCCGGAAGCGCCTTCGCCACGCGGTTTAGCTGGCATTCAACCAGCCAAAGCGGACCGGAAACCCCTCGCCGCCGAGCAGCGAGATCGATTCGTAGAGCGGCAGGCCGACGATGTTGGAGTAGGACCCGACCATCTTGACCACGAAGGATCCGGCAATGCCCTGCACGGCGTAGCCGCCGGCTTTGCCGCGCCACTCGCCGGAGCCGATATAGGCCTGAATGTCTTCCTCCGAGAGCCGCTTGAAGCGCACGCGGGTCTCGATCAGTCGCTGGCGAAACGCCTCCTTCGGCGTCACAAGGCAAATCGCGGTGTAGACGCGATGGTTGCGTCCCGACAGCAGCCGCAAGCATTGCGCGGCCTCGTCCACCAGATTGGCTTTGGGCAGGATGCGGCGGCCGACCGCGACCACGGTGTCGGCGGCGAGAATATAGGCGCCCCGCAACTCGTCATCGAGCTGCACCGATTTGAGCGCCGCATCCGCTTTCGCCCGGGCGAGGCGGTTGGCGCAGGCGCGCGGCAGCTCACCGCGCTTGGGCGTCTCATCGACGTCGGCGGGACGCAACGCGTCGGGCTCGATGCCGGCCTGGTTGAGCAGGCCAAGGCGTCGCGGCGAACCTGAAGCGAGAACCAGTTTGGGACGGCCAAGCATTTCGGATTATTCGGCGGGGAAGATTCGTCCAGCTTGAGTGAATGCGCGCGGAACCTATCGGAACGCCATCGCCGAGACAACCGTGCATCATGACAAAGAACGGGCTTGGCAACTGCCGGCGAGGCCTGGAGAAAATCGGCCAGCCGCGCTGACATCCGCCCGTCACGAAGCTGCAAGGTGGCTGCGGCTGTGTTCCGCCCTTGCCTCGCGGAACCCGGCCGGTTCAGCCCGACGCCGCGCCGACCTTCGAAAACCGCTTGCGGATGCGCAGCAACAAGCCATCGCAGACCTCGCGATAGGCCTCCAGTTTCTGGTCGCGGCTGCCGTCGGTGCCGGTCGGGTCCGGCGTCGGCCAGTATTCCACTTCGGCGGCGAGCGTGCGCGTCAGCTCCAGCGCCTTGTGATGCGCCTCCGGCGACAGCGTGATGATGAGATCGAAGTTGAGGCCTTCCCAGTCATCGAGTTCCTCGAAGGTCATCGGCTTGTGCTGGGAGATGTCCTGGCCGAGTTCGGCCATCACGGCGACTGCAAAGGGATCGAGTTCGCCTTTCTTGACGCCGGCGGATCGCACATAGAGCGCGTGCGGAAACATCTGTTGCAAGAGGCTTTCGGCCATCGGCGAGCGCACGCTGTTGAAGCCACAGGCAAACAGCACGGCTTGCGGAGCGCGCGTCGGCGGCGACGCCATCAGTCTTTCTTCGTCTGGCGCATGGAATGCGAGGGTTCGGCCACCTCTCCCATTGGGAGAGGTCGGCGCGAAGCGCCGGGTGAGGGGTGACGGACTATCGAAAGACCGTAACCGCTCACCCCACCCCTCTCGCAAAAGGAGAGGGAGCAATCTTCCGTTGCGGCAACATCTTGATGATACTTTTCAAACCGCTGAAACGTGAGCGTGCCGATCGTGGTGAGGGTCATGCGCTACCCCTTCCAGTGCAGGACGCAGATCAGCGTGAACAGGCGACGGGCGGTTTCGAAGTCGACGCGCACCTTGCCCTTCAGCCGCTCCTGCAACGTGCGCGAGCCTTCGTCGTGGATGCCGCGCCGTCCCATGTCGATGGCCTCAATCCGGTCCGGCGTCGCAGTCCGGATCGCCTGATAGTAGCTGTCGCAGATCATGAAATAGTCTTTCACGATGCGCCGGAACGGCGTCAGCGACAACAGGTGCGCCACCACCGGCGTGCCATCCTCGCGGCGAATGTCGAAGGCCAGACGATTGCCGGTGATGCTGAGGTGCAGCGTGAAAGGACCGCCCTGAACGCCTTCCGGCGCGAACAGGTTCTGCTCGATCAGGTCGTAGATCGCAATTGCGCGCTCATGCTCGATATCCGGGCCGGAACGGCCGATCGATTCCTCGTCGAGCGTGACCGCGACGATGCGATTCTGCGAGTCGTCTCCTGATGGCTGATTGGTCATGACAAATTGAGGCGAATCCCGACGGAGCGTGAGTGTGCGTCGAGGCCCTCGGCTTTACCCAGGGTCATCGCCGCCGGGCCGAGCTGGCGCAACTGATCGGGCCCGCATTTGAGCAGCGACGTTCGCTTCATGAAGTCGAGCACGCCGAGCCCCGAGGAGAACCGCGCCGAACGCGCCGTCGGCAGCACGTGGTTGGAGCCGCCGACATAGTCGCCGATCGCCTCCGGCGTATGCGAACCTAGGAACACCGCGCCGGCATTGCGGATTTTCGCGGCAAGGCCTTCCGGATCGGTGGTCATGATTTCGAGGTGCTCGGCCGCGAGCGCATCCGCAAGCGCGACCGATTGCTCGATCGTCTTGACCTTGATGATGCCGCCGAATTCCTGCCACGAGGCACGCGCGATGTCTGCGCGTGGCAGCGTCGAGAGCTGCGTCTCGACCGCGCGCGCGACATCATCGGCCAGGGCCGCGTCGTCGGTGATCAGGATCGATTGCGCGTTGGCGTCATGCTCGGCCTGCGCCAGAAGATCGGCCGCGATCCATCCCGGGTTGGCGGAGCGGTCGGCGATGACAAGGACCTCCGAGGGACCCGCGATCATGTCGATCCCGACCTTGCCGAACACGAGCCGCTTGGCCGCGGCCACATAGGCATTGCCAGGACCGACGACCTTGGCAACCGGCGCAATCGTCGCTGTCCCGTAGGCCAGCGCCGCAATCGCCTGCGCGCCGCCGACGCGGTAGATTTCCGATACCCCGGCCAGATGTGCGGCCGCCAACACCAGCGGGTTGAGCTTTCCGTCGGGCGACGGCACCACCATGACAATGCGATCGACGCCGGCGACCTTCGCCGGCACCGCATTCATCAGCACCGATGACGGATAGGCGGCGGTGCCGCCCGGCACGTAGAGCCCGACCGATTGGATCGCGCTCCAGCGCCAGCCGAGTTCGACGCCGAGCGGGTCGGTGAAGCGCTCATCCTTGGGTATTTGCCGGCGGTGGAAACTCTCGATCCGGTCACGCGCCAGTTCCAGCGCCGCCAGCGTCTCGCGGTCGCAGGCCTTCACCGCCGTTGCGATCTCGTCGGCGCCGATGCGAAGCCGGGAGGCATCGAGGTCGAGTCGGTCGAACTTTCGAGTCGCCTCGATCAGCGCCGCGTCGCCGCGCCCGGCGACGTCCTCGACGATGCGGCGGCAGGCGGCTTCGACGTCCGCCGCCACCTCGCGCTTCATCGCCAGGAACGCGCCGAACTGGTGCGCGAAATCGGGGCTGGAGGTATCGAGCAGAACGGGCATGGGGCTTTCCGAACGGTCTTGAAGTCTCAACGTAAAGGCTTCTGCTCCATGGCGCGAGGCCAAATCGCCGTCAACCCTTGGAACAATTTGTCGGCGGACTCGCTTCACCTCTCCCCGACGGGGAAAGGTCGATTTGCGCAGCAAATCGGGCGAAGGGCTATAGCTCTCGCGAGGGACCGTAACCCCTCACCCCGACCCTCTCCGAATGGGAGAGGGAGCCCACCGCCGTTGCAGTTGGCAGCAACTTAATCGCTGATGCGCTCGATGCGGGCGCCACAGGCGGAGAGCTTTTCCTCCAGCCGTTCGAAGCCACGATCGAGGTGATAGACGCGGTTGACCATGGTTTCGCCTTCGGCCGCAAGGCCGGCAATGACCAGCGACACGGATGCCCGCAGGTCGGTCGCCATGACAGGCGCGCCACGCAGTTCTCCGATGCCGTGGACGGTCGCGGTCTCGCCATCGAGCTGAATGCGGGCGCCGAACCGCGCCAGCTCCTGCACATGCATGAAGCGGTTTTCGAAAATCGTCTCGGTGATGCGCGAGGCACCCTTGGCGCGGGTCATCAGCGCCATCAATTGCGCCTGAAGATCGGTTGGAAAGCCCGGAAATGGCGCGGTCGATACCGTCACCGGATTGATGCCCGCACCGTTGCGGGTCACGCGAATGCCCTCGTTGGTCGCGGTCACGACCGCGCCGGCTTCGGTCAACACATCGAGCGCGGCCTGCAGCAATTCAGGACGCGCGCCGCTGAGCTGGACGTCGCCGCCGGTCATCGCGACCGCCATGGCATAGGTGCCGGTCTCGATCCGATCCGGCAAAACCGTGTGCCGCGCACCGTGCAGCTTGCTGACGCCCTCGACCGTGATCTGCGGCGTTCCGGCGCCTGTGATGCGCGCGCCCATCTTGTTCAGGCAATCGGCGACGTCGCGGATTTCGGGCTCGCAGGCGGCGTTGGTGATGACGGTGGTACCTTGCGCCAGCGTTGCCGCCATCAGCGCGACATGGGTGCCGGAGACCGTCACCTTCGGAAAGTCGATCTCGCCGCCGTTCAGGCCGGACGGCGCCTTCGCAATGACGTAGCCGCCGTCGATGGTGATCTCGGCGCCGAGCTTTTCCAGCGCCATGATCAGGAGATCGACCGGGCGCGTGCCGATGGCGCAGCCGCCCGGCAACGACACCTTGGCCTCGCCCATCCGCGCCACCAGCGGCGCGATCACCCAGAAACTGGCGCGCATGCGCGACACCAGCTCGTAAGGCGCGGTGGTATCGATGATGTTGGCCGCGGAAATATGCAGGGTCTGCCCCTGATATTCGCGATCACCGGGCCGCTTTCCCGCCGACATGATGTCGACGCCATGGTTGCCGAGAATCCGCTGCAACTGGGCGACGTCTGCGAGCCGCGGCACGTTGTCGAGAATCAGCGTTTCATCGGTCAAGAGAGCGGCGATCATCAAGGGCAGTGCGGCATTCTTGGCGCCGGAAATCGGAATGGTGCCGTTGAGTGCGTTGCCGCCGATGATGCGAATGCGATCCATATTGGTGCCCACCCTTCAAGGCCAAGGGTATAGGGCGAACGGCGCCCAAAGCAAATCACCCCGGCCAAATTCCTCGCATCAAAACGCCTTCAGCTTTGCGGCGAATTGATGGGAAGATACCCGGACCGCCGCTTCGGCAGCGGTCCCGGGCAAGCGCTCCCGGCCAAAGCCGAGGCTCACGCCGGATGGTAACGCCGCACGGCCTTGAAGATCGCAAACAGGAACAGCAGCAGCACGATACCCTGGAGGGCCGCGAATGGCGGTTCGCTCGGCGGCACGCTCGGTGCCAGTGCATGCAGCGGGCCGATCTTCAGGAAACTCTGAATCACCAGCACGAACACATTGAGATAGAGCGAGGCGATCGCGGTGATCAGATAGATCGAACGCCAGGTCCCGGAAAGCCTCATACCATAGAGCGCAAGGCAGGCGATCGCGAGCAGCACCAG
>NZ_DASSRP010000107.1:0-8885 GCF_035701725.1 Bradyrhizobium sp. | reverse complement strand
ATCTGTGGTGCTGCTGGCGAAGAAGTTCTCGCAAGTTGTAGATGCCAGTGCGGCGTTGATTGGCGCGCCGCCGGCCTTTGCCGGCATTCTGGTAGCACTGCTCATCCTCTTGCCGGAAGGCGTTGCCGCGATCGCGGCCGCGCGGCGCAACGATCTGCAAAAGAGCATCAACCTGGCACTGGGATCGTCGCTTGCCACGATCGGGCTGACGATTCCGGCTGTGGCAGTGGCGGCCTACGAACTCGACAAGCAACTCGTGCTGGGGCTGCCGCCCCAGGAAATGGTGCTTCTGGCGCTGACATTGCTGCTCGGCATGCTGACTTTGGGCAGTGGCCGGACCAACATCCTTTTCGGTCTGGTCCACCTTGTGGTATTTGCGATATTCATGTTTCTGGTGTTCGTTCCCTGAACGGGAGAAGAGTGGAAAATGCAAAGCGCCACGTCCGACGTGCAGGTCGACACCCCGGAGGTGCGCGTGACCCGGTGGCGCCTGGCCCCGGGATCGGCGACCGGCCATCACATTCATGAGATGGACTATGTTATCGTGCCCGTGACCGCGGGCGAGATGACCATCGTGGCGCCCAACGGGGAGCGCTCCAAGGCCCAGCTGCAGGCCGGACAATCCTACTTCCGCAAGGCCGGGGTGGAACATGACGTCCTGAACGAGACTCGGAGCGAGATCGTATTTTTGGAAGTGGAGCTGAAGCCATAACCCCGCCGTTTACCGAATTGCCACCGATATGCCTCAAAGCTTCGGCATCAGAGCCCGCGCGGGAGTGGTCGGCATGCTGAAATTGGCCTCAAAATTTGCGATGGATATCTTTCCGTCGGTGATTGCGACCATTCTCGGCGCCTACATCGTTAATCACTACATCAACAATAAGACGCCGGCCGCCGATCCCGCCGCGGCGGTGTCCACGGCCGACCCGAAAAAGGCGGCTACCAAGGCCGATTCGAAGCCGGCCGAGCGCTCGGCCGACCTTGGCAACGCGCCCGAACATGGGGTGCGGGCGAAGGGCATTTCCGAAAAGTCGATCAGCGACAAGGCGGCGGCCGACAAAGCGACCGTGGAAAAGCCGGCCGAGAAGGCTGACAAGCCCGCCGAGACCGCCAGCATTCCGCCGACCACGCCGGCTGACACCCGCCGCCACGCGCCGACGCGCGAGAAAGCAGCCTCCAAGCCGGCCCCGGCCGCCGAACCGGTGGTGGCGGCTCCCGTTAGCGCTCCGGCGGCAGAGCCGGCCGCGACGCCGGATGCCAACGATCTGGCACGTGCGGCGATCGAGCGCCTGCGCGGCGGCGAACCCGTGTCCCGCACGACCGAGCGGACCAAGGCAGCGGAGCCCAAATCTATGGAGCCCAAGCCTGTGGAACCTGCGCCTGTGGTGGCGATGCCTGTCGCGCCAGCTCCTGCGCCGGTTGTGGTCGCCCCGCCGCTTCAACCCTTGCCGCCGCCGATCATGGTTTCGACCCCGCAGTTCGATAACAAGCCGGTCACCGCACGGGCCAATGACCCGCTGCACCCGACGCCGCCGGCTGACATTCCCGATCCGGGCGGTGCCGGTGCTCCGCTCGATCTGCGGGCCGATGCGACCGATCAGCAACCGCCGCCCAAGCGGCCGAATGTTGCCGAAGATGTGCTCTCGGCCACCAAGAAGCTGTTCAATTCGGTGATTCCGAAGTAGTCGGCCGGCCGCTTGCGCAGTGTCGCTTTGCGGCGATGCCGAAAACGAATATTTCAACGTTCGCCAGGCTTTGAGCACGCGGCGACGAGATCGCGGCCCGGCCATTTGGGTGCCGGATGGATGTGACGGTGTGCAAAAGCAAACGCGGACCCGAAGGTCCGCGTTGCTCAACTCATATCCGAAAATCAACCTGGAGGTCAGCGGGGACCACGCGGTCCGCCCGGACCACCGCGGCCGCCAGGGCCACCACGGTCGGCACCAGGGCCGGCGCCGAACACCGGCTTCGGCTTCATCGGCAGCAGCCCTTCACGCTGCAACTTCTTGCGGGCCAGCTTGCGCGCGCGGCGCACGGCTTCGGCCTTTTCACGGGCCTTCTTCTCGGAGGGCTTTTCGTAATGACCGCGGAGCTTCATCTCGCGGAAAATACCCTCGCGCTGCATCTTCTTTTTCAGCGCCTTGAGGGCTTGATCGACGTTGTTATCGCGAACGAGAACCTGCACGCGGCATCCTCTTTCAATTGATCGGCTTGGATTCTGGTAAGGTCAAAGGGCTGGCAAAAAGCCTCGCTCCCGAACCTTTGAGCGCGCGGATGTATCAGACAAACGGTGGAATGTCCACCTGGCAGCAGCAAATTCGCTGAAGGCCGGGATGTCCGGATCGCGCCCGATCCAGTGCCTAAATATGCCGATTTGAGGATTCTGCAACTTTTTGGACGAATTTCGCTCCGAGGATCGCGGAGGATGTATCCGGGAGGCTCCCATGGAAACGAAAAAATATGCCGCTGAATTGATTGGTACATTTTGGCTCACATTCGCGGGATGCGGGAGTGCCGTCATTGCTGCCGCTTTTCCGCAGGTCGGTATCGGCCTGCTCGGGGTATCGCTGACCTTCGGCCTGAGCGTGGTGACCATGGCCTATGCGATCGGCCATATATCCGGTTGTCATCTCAATCCGGCCGTCACGGTCGGCCTCACCACCGGCGGCCGTTTCCCGGCCGGTCAGATCCTGCCCTATGTGATCGCGCAGGTTATCGGCGCCGTCGCTGCCGCTGCGCTGCTTTACGTGATCGCACGCGGGGCTCCGGGTTTCGATCTCGGCAAAGGTTTTGCGTCCAACGGCTATGGAGTGCATTCGCCGGGACAGTACGACATGGTCGTTTGCTTCATCACCGAGGTCGTGATGACGGCGATGTTTCTGTTCATCATCATGGGCGCCACCCACGGCAAGGCGCCCGCCGGTTTTGCGCCACTCGCCATCGGTTTGACTTTGACGATGATCCATCTTGTCAGCATTCCCGTCACCAACACTTCCGTGAATCCGGCGCGCAGCACCGGTCCGGCGTTGTTCGCAGGCGGATGGGCGCTCGGTCAGCTCTGGCTGTTCTGGGTCGCGCCCCTGATCGGTGGTGTGCTGGGAGGCGTCGTCTATCGCTGGCTGAGCGAGCAACCGACCGGCCTCGTGGAAGGCGTGAAGCCGGCGTAACGATCAGTTCGCACGGCGCGAGATTTAAACCGGACTATTTTTTTCCCTCGGCGCGACCTGGGTGACGTGGCCCATCTTGCGCCCGGGCCGTGGTGTTCCCTTGCCGTAGAGATGAACGGTCGCGCCGGGAACACTGAGCCAGTCTCCGAAGCTGTTGATCTCGTCGCCGATCAGGTTGGTCATGGTGACATCGCCGTGGCGGATCGGCTTGCCGAGCGGCCAGCCGGCGATCGCGCGGATGTGCTGCTCGAACTGCGAGATCGAGGCGCCGTCCAGCGTCCAGTGTCCCGAATTATGCACGCGGGGAGCGATCTCGTTGACCAGAATCGTCGGCCCGCCATCGCCCGGCACCACGAACAGTTCCACGGCCAGCACGCCGACATAGTCGAGCGCGTCGGCGATCTTCCTCGCGATCTCGCGCGCCTGCGCGGCCAGCGCGTCCGATATCGCGGCCGGCACCCGCGACACTTTGAGGATGTGATCGCGGTGCTCGTTTTCGGTGACATCGAAGCATTCGACGCTGCCGTCGGCCGAGCGGGCGGCGATGACCGAGATTTCGCGCTCGAATGGAACGAAGGCTTCAAGGATTGCCGACTTGGTGCCGAGCTCTTCCCAGATGCGATCCGGATCGTCGCTTGCGCGGATCATCGCCTGGCCCTTGCCGTCGTAGCCGAAGCGGCGGGTTTTCAATACCGCGGGAAGGCCGATCCGGGCGATCGCGGCATGCAGCGATTGCGGTGAGGAAACATCGGCGTAGTTGGCGGTCTGGATGCCCAGCCGTGTGACGAAATTCTTCTCGATCAGCCGATCCTGCGTCGTCTCGAGAATCCCGCGATCGGGCAGCACGGGGCGCCGCGCCGCCAGGATCATGGCGGATGCCGCCGGCACATTCTCGAATTCATAGGTGATGACGTCGACGTCGCCCGCGAACAGCTCGAGCGCCTCGACGTCGGCATATTCGGCGCAGGTGGCATTGGCGACGACGTCGAAGGCGGGCGAGTCCGGGTCCGGCGAAAACACGCGACAGCGCAGGCCGAGCCGCGCCGCCGCCATTGCCAGCATCCGGCCGAGTTGCCCGCCGCCTACAATTCCGATGGTGTCGCCTGGCTTGAGCTTCACCCGACTAGTGCCCCATTTCCGAAGTTCGTGATCCATCGCGGCGGCCTCTTACACGAAGTTCGGAAATGCAAGGGCAGTAGCAAACCTATATTCTTGGTGCCGCTGATCGATTTGAGGTCCCCAGGACGAATGTGCGGAAGCCGATGTGGGGACCTCAAATCGGCGGCGCCACTGATCAGTCACGCGGATTCCTCCGGACGCTCGGCGACCGCGTCGGTCCGTTGCTTGCGCCACGCTGCGAGCCGCTCCGCGAGCGTCTTGTCGTGCAGCGCCAGGATGCTGGCTGCGAACAAGGCGGCGTTGATCGCGCCGGCCTTGCCGATCGCGAGCGTTCCAACGGGAACGCCGGCGGGCATCTGCACGATGGAATAAAGCGAATCGACGCCCGACAGCGACTTCGATTCGACGGGAACGCCCAGCACCGGGAGTTCCGTCAGCGACGCGGCCATGCCCGGCAGATGGGCGGCGCCGCCGGCACCGGCGATGATGACCTTGAAACCAGCCGCCTTGGCGCCCTTGGCAAACGCGTAAAGCCGCTCCGGCGTGCGATGCGCGGAAACGATGCGCTTCTCGCAGGCAACCCCGAGCGCGGCCAGCGTTTCGGCGGCATGGCGCATGGTCTCCCAGTCCGACTGGCTTCCCATGATGATGGCGACTGGCGCGGGCATATCGTTAATTCTGACTGGAATCCAACAACTCAGGTCCGATTATAGGATCGGCCCTCTCTTCGGCAAGCTGGCAAGGGATCGACAATGGACTATCCTGTCTTGGCACGAACAAGCAAGCTTTCTTGCTGCAGTACTCCCAACCGGCGTTAACGCGAGCCTGCAACCAATGCCGGCTCGCGGCCGAACTGAAGCGTGGTCCAGGGGCGATGAAGAAGAAAACAGGGGCAACGGCATCATCGCGCGCCGCCAAAAGACAAAAGCCCGCCGCAGCCGCCGGCAAGGCACGCCGCGTATCCACGACCCCGGCCGATCCCGCCGGGGGCGAGGCGCAGGCCGAGATCAGGCGGCTCAAGAGCCAATTGGCCAAAGCGAGCGCGCGCATCGCGGAACTGCAGGCCGCAGCCGAGACGGATTTTCTGCTTCAGATTCCCAACCGGCGCGGCTTTGAACGCGAGCTGTCGCGTGCCATTTCCTATATCCAGCGCTATGGGGCCAGCGGCGCGCTGATCGTGCTCGACGTCGACCGCCTCAAACCGATCAACGACACCTTTGGCCATGCCGCCGGCGATGAGGTGCTGAAGGCGATCGTTGCCGTGCTGTCGCGGCAGATCCGCTCCTCCGACGTGATCGGACGGCTCGGCGGCGACGAGTTTGCACTCTTGCTGTGGAACCTCAGCGAGACCGATGCGCACGCCAAAGCGGCCGCGCTCGAGGCGGATATCGACCGCCTCAGTTTTGCTTTTGCCGGCAGCTCGGTTGCAGCCGGCGTCTCGGCCGGCATTACCTTGCTTGGGGCGCATTCGGAGACGGGTCGGGCACTCGCGGACGCCGATCGCGCGATGTACGTGCGGAAGGCGCAGCGGCGTCACGAAATCTCACAGCAATCCCTCAAACCATGAGGCGAACATCATGACCAGACCAGTGCCGTTTACGCTTCACGTCGCGGATACCGATATCGCCGATCTCAGGGAACGTCTGATGCGGACACGGTTTCCGGATTCGGCACCTGGCGAGGCCTGGGCCTTCGGCACAGACGTCGGCTATTTGCGCGGCCTCGTTGAATACTGGCGCGACGGGTTTGACTGGCGGGCTGAGGAAAAGGCCCTCAACGCCTTTCCGCAATTCCGTGTGCCGATCGATGGCATTGACCTGCACTATTTGCATGTCGAGGGCAAAGGCGAAAACCCGATGCCGTTATTGCTGATGCATGGTTGGCCCGGTTCGGTGTTTGAGTTCCTCGACATCATTCCACGGCTGACCGATCCGGCGCGGTTTGGCGGTGATCCCAGAGATGCCTTCACGGTGATCGCGCCGTCGCTGCCGGGTTACGGACTGTCGTTCAAACCCGGCCAGAAGAGATTTGGCGTACCTGAAATGGCCGACTGCCTCGCTACGCTCATGCACGACGTTCTCGGTTATGCGCGGTTCGCCGCCCAAGGCGGCGATTGGGGCGCTGGCATTACCAGCCGGCTTGGCTATGCCCATTCGGAGAAGATGATCGGCATTCATCTGAACTTCATGATGGCCGCCGGCCGTGATCCCAGCGCGATCGAAAATCCGGCCGAGGAGGAGAAGCGTTATCTCGACGAACTCGCGCACTGGACACGCGAGGGAATCGGCTACCAGTGGATTCAGGGCACGCGGCCGCAGACGTTGTCGTTCGCGTTGACCGATTCTCCGGCTGGGCTTGCGGCCTGGATCGTCGAGAAGTTTCGCGCTTGGTCGGACTGTGGCGGCAATGTCGAAAGCGCGATCAGCCGCGACCGCATGCTGGCGGATATCTCGCTCTACTGGTTCACCGGTGCCATCGGCTCATCATTCTGGCCGTACTATGCAAGACTTCACGGCGCGGCCATCCTGCCGCGTGGCGACGTCATCAGCGTCCCCACGGGTTATGCGCAATTCCCGCGCGAAATCCTCAGACCGCCGCGCAGCACCGCCGAACGCGTGTTCAAGAATATCCGACGCTGGAGCGTCATGGAAAAGGGCGGCCATTTCGCCGCCCTCGAGCAACCCGATCTGCTGGCGCAGGAGGTGCGCGCCTTCTTTCGCGAATTGCGCTGAATGTCACTGCCCAGCCAGATCGTCGGGCACCTGGCCGAATTTCCTGAGCACGTGCGCATCTCCGAACTCGCCAACCATGGGATCGCCGCTGCGGGAAAACGCCACGGCGCCGATGCTGCCTGGGGAGCGCGACATCGCCTCCGCCCGCCGCAATGCGGCGCTCGAGTGCTGGCATTCCTCCGCAGCGCCCGCGACAAGCAGACCGGCTTCATCCTGGAAAAATGGCATTGCGACATAGTAAGTGACGTTGGCCATCTGTCTTCTCCCTGATCGAGGCCATCAGGCCGCGTCGTCTCTGGCACGCGACCGCCGGACGACCGCGCCCAGGTTCAAGGCCCTTGCGCGCAACTCGCTCAACTCGGTTTCCAGATATTCATTGGCCAGGATCAGCGCCTTGATCGTGCTGCGAGGATCGCCATTGCACATCGCGATCAGCCGGTCGCAGGCCTGTTCGTAGCTTGGGCTGAAGGGAAACGAGACAGCTTCGGGCATGACGCATCCTCGCGGCGGTGTCTTTGGGGTGTACTAATGTTCCTATTTTGTTCTCGTAAAGTCAAGCGCGATCTTGGGCAGCAAAGCTGCGCCAGGTCAGGCAATGATGTCGGGGGTGATCTGGTCTTCGATGAACTGGATACGATCGCGCAACTGCAACTTGCGCTTCTTTAAACGCTGCAATCGCAATAAGTCGGGCGCAGGAGACTGATGCAGCGCATCAATGGCTGCGTCGAGATCACGGTGTTCCTGTTGCAATCTTGCGAGCTCGGACTGGAGTTCGCGCTCATCTTCGTCGGTCATGGGTTACTTAATCAAAACGCGGATGAGATTTGCGAAAATTCCGGCAGGACGATCCGTGACTATCCTCCCTGCCAGCCCGCTCCGCAAGCGTGTTCCATCAGGACTAACAGGCGCCTTTAGACTTCGGATCCGACCGCCTCCGATCGTTAACGGCGGATGGCAGGGTTCATCGGACCGGCCGGTTCCAATCGTCGGGCACATGCGCTGTTTGAGCGCATGGCGCCTATCCCGCTGGCGCGAAAGGGCTTCGCGCCGCCGCCTCACGATTCGTTACAAATGCCCGGTGAAATATGAGGACGGCGTCGTTCAAAACCATCGACAGATTCGAGCCTTGGTGTACACTTTTGTGTCCGGATGAATCTGAGGTCTTAATCCAACCGAGGAGGTTTCGAATGGCAATTCTCGCACATCTCGTTGAACTGGAACGCAAACACAAGGTTCTCGAAAACGAATTGCACGAAGCTCTTCTACACCTTTCAACAGATGACTTGCAGATTGTCGAACTGAAGCGCCGGAAATTGATGGTCAAGGACGAGATCGAGCGCTTGAAGCACACCGCCAGCGCTACGCTGCATTAGTTCAGTACCCGCACATCAGAATTGGTTTTTGCGCCATCGCCGGTCGGCGTTGTGAGCGTCGATCGGCGAGGGGCGGGCGCCGATCCATTATCGACAGGCGTCGTCATGCTTGTGCGAGCTCACCGACATAGTCCGCGATCGCCAGCGATGATGTCAGCCCCGGCGATTCAATACCGAACAGGTTGATCAGGCCGTCGACGCCGTGATCGCCCGGGCCCTGGATCAGGAAGTCCTGCACCGCGACGGCGGGCGGCACGATCTTCGGCCGCATGCCTGAATAGCTCGGCATCAGCGCGCCATCCGGCAGTGTCGGCCAGTATTTGCGAATGGCCGGATAGAATCGCTCGGAGCGTGTGGGATCGACAGCATAATCGATATGATCGACCCATTCGACGTCGGGGCCGAAACGCGCCTGTCCCGCCATGTCGAGCGTGAGGTGTACGCCTAATCCACCTGGCTCCGGCACCGGGTAGATCAGGCGCGAGAACGGCGCT
>NZ_DASSRP010000106.1:0-10023 GCF_035701725.1 Bradyrhizobium sp. | reverse complement strand
CGAGATGTAATACGCAAGATCGGCGATCTGCTCCTTCGGCACCTCGCCCATCACGTCCGCCATGGTGCCATCGTAGCCGTGGCGCGAATTGTCCTTGTATTCGCCAAGCGTCTTGTTGAGATAGTCCTCGCGCTGATTGGCGAGCCGCGGCACGTTCTCCTTGCCGGAGAAATCGGCGTTGTGGCAAGAGTTGCAGCGGTGCTGCTGCGCCAGCGCGAGCCCCTTCGCCATCCGGGCCGGATCGCCGGCTTCCGCCGGCGGCTGCGGCTTCGGCAGCTTGGCGATGAAGTCGGCGAATTTCTGCAGATCGTCATCGGTAAACGACTTGATCATGTCGTTCATCGGCTCGAAGGCGCGCAGCTTTTCGCGAAACATGAACAGCTGGATCAGCGCATAGGGCGACTGCTGCGCGCCGAGCGAGGGTGTGAAGTCGGTCGCGGATTGGCCGGCTTCGCCGTGACAGCCGAAGCAGGCGGCAGCGCGCTGCTCGATGGTTTCCGCAGCCTGCGCGAGACCCGCCAGCGATACGGCCGCAAGCGCCGCGATGATTGTTGCTTTTCGCATCGATGAGAGCCTCGATTCCTTTTCCTAAAATAAAATCGGGGGCGAACCATCCGGTCGCCCCCGATTCCAACCCCACGCCTTATTGCGCGGCGACCTTCGCCTTGCCGTAGCTCAGGCGATAGACCGCGCCGTTCCAGTCATCGGAGATGAGCATCGAACCGTCCTTCATCTGCAGGACGTCGACCGGACGGCCGACATACTTGTTGTCCTGCAGGAAGCCGGTGACGATCGGCTCGATGTTCTTGACGGTGCCATCCTTGTTCAGGTGCGCGACCACGACGTCACCACCGAACTTGTTGGTCCTGTTCCAGGAACCGTGGCGAGCGATGATGGGCTGGTTCTTGAAACCTGCCGGGAACATCTTGCCGGTGTAGAAGCGTATGCCGAGCGAGGCCGCATGCGGACCCATCAGGCCGACCGGCGGGGTGAACTCGCTGCAGGAATGACCCCAGCCGAATTCCGGATCGGGAATGTTGCCCTGCCAGCAATAGGGCGAGCCGAAGTGCTCACCGATCTTGGTGACGCGGTTGAGTTCGTCATTCGGCAGGTCTTCCGACATCCAGTCGCGGCTGTTGTCGGTGAAGTAGAGCTGCTTGGTTTCCGGATTCCAGTCGAACCCGACCGTGTTGCGGACGCCGACGGCGACCACTTCGGCGCCCGAGCCGTCGAGGTTGATGCGACGGATCTGGCCGTGATCCTTGTCATGCAGCACGTTGTTGCCGGGCTGGCCGACCGGAACGTAGAGCTTGTTGTCCGGACCGATCGCGATGAACTTCCAGCCGTGGGCCCCATCCTTCGGCAGGTTGTCGTAGATCACGGTGGGCTTCGGCGGGTTGTCGAGATTGTCTTCGATCTTTTCGATTTTCGAGATCTTCGACAGCTCGGCGATATAGAGCGTGCCGTCCTTGAAGGCGACGCCGTTCGGCCGGTAGAGACCGGAGGCGATGATCTTGACCTCGCGTTTGCCGTCCTTGTTGACGATGGCATAGACCTTGTCGACCAGGCGGCTGCCGACGAAGACCGTACCCTTGTCGCCGAGCGCCATCTCGCGCGCGTTCGTCATGCCGGCGGCGTAGACTTCGAGGTTGAAACCGGGCGCGGTTTTCAATTTGTCCAGCGGCAACTTGTCGGCTGCAGTCGCAATCGGCGGAGCAACCTGCGGAGCCAGTTTTTGCGCCGCTTCGTTATCCGGGCGGCCAATCATCGGCGAACCCGGGGGAAGCGGAGCGGCGGCGGGCGCCGCAGCCGGCGGGCTGGCGTTCTGCGCGGCTGCGCCATAGCTCAAAACTCCAATGAAGGCGCCGGCCAGCAACAGGCTGCGCGGCACCGATGATCCGATCCTCATAAATGTTCTCCCTTTGTGGAAGCCTTCGACCTGCGCACGCGGCAAACCCTTGCCCCCTGCCGGCGGACTTCGTGGCGGTACTCTTGAATATTTTTGCGTCCAGACGCAATCGGAAACATGTCTGGAGAGGCTGCGGCGGAAGGCGCGCCCGCAAGGCACAACGGTGCGGCAAGACCGATTATCACGTCTTGCCCGCCGCCTTCAGGCAGGCGTATCAATGCTTGGTGACGGGTATGTTGGCGTCATCTGCCGCCGGTTCGGTGTCGTCGAGGATCGCTTCCACGAAGGGAAACTCAAGCACGATCTCCCCCTCATCGTCGGTCACTTCCAGGACCGCCCGCATCAGGTCTTCCATGCCTTCGATTTTCAGAAGCTCGAGGATCATGGCGCGGGCAACTTCCCAGGCGCGATCCGGATTTCGTAGCTCTTCTCCTTCGGGGTCCGCGATCACCTCGTTGCCGATCCGTGTATTGAAGAAATATCGTGGCATGGCGAACCGCTTCGGCTTCGAGGGCATGGACGCGGCAGGGGCCGCCGGGATTTTCACACTTGGTTTATCCGGCATCGGCCGGAGTAGCAGGCCGATGCCGTCCTGACACAGCTTCTGATCAGAAGAACCTATTGATGCGTCATTGTTTTGACAGGGAACAGGACTCCGGGCCAGGAAAACTTTGTGCATCGCAATATACGTTCGCCTGCCCAGTCCAGCGGGAAAGATTCCTCTGGCGAAGTTTTCGTTCCGTATTACTTTGTCGGCAGGGCGGAGTTCGTCCGGTTTCACTTAAGGAGAGCCAAAATGGCCTGGAAAGCACCAAGGATCGTCGAAGTGCCGGTCGGCATGGAAATCAACATGTATGCCTGCGCCGCCCGTAAGTAAGCGGCAGCACCAAGCATCCTTCTTGAACAAGGTGGATTGCCGGGAGTGACGCGCCTGCAAGGGTGTGCCTGTCACCCCGCGTCCACCTTTGTCTTTTGATGTGGTGTTCTCACAATCGTTTGAGAGCCCGCAGCATTCGAAAATTCCGCGTTCAGAGATTCCAGGAGACGGATCATGTTGCGCGTCGTCGTCCTGGGCGCGGCCGCCGGTGGTGGCGTTCCGCAGTGGAATTGCGGATGTCAGGTGTGCCGGGCGGCACGAACCTCGCACCCCGAGCTTCGAAGCACACAGGCTTCGCTGGCGATTTCGGCCGATGGCGATCACTGGTTTCTGATCAACGCCTCGCCGGACCTGCGCCAGCAACTGACAGCAACCCCTGCCCTTCACCCTGCGCCGGGAAAGCTTCGTCATTCGCCGGTTACCGGCGTGGTCCTGACCAACGGCGAAATCGATGCGATCGCGGGCCTGCTCTCGATGCGCGAAGGCTGGCCTTTTACCATCTACGCACACGCCAAGGTGCTCGCGACCTTGAAGGCCAACAGCGTCTTCAACGTGCTCAGCGACAAGAACGTCAAACGGCAGCCGATCGGCATTGAACAGCCATTCGAGCCGGCGCTGCCGAATGGGGCGCCTTCCGGCATCGAGATTTTGCCATTCGAGGTCGCCGGCAAGGGTGCCTGGTATCTCGAAGGCGAGCGGCGCGAGGGAGCCGAAGCCGCCGGCGACACGCTCGGCCTTCGCATTCGCGATATCGCCACGGGCAAGTTTTTCTTCTTTATCGCGGCTTGCGCCGAAGTGACCGACGATCTCAAATCGAGGCTCAAGGGGGCCACCCTGGTGTTCTTTGACGGCACGGTGTGGCGCGACGACGAAATGATCGCCGCCGGCCTTGCGACCAAGACCGGACGGAGCATGGGACATATTTCGATGTCGGGCGAACAGGGCGCAATCGCCGCACTTGAAAATCTCGGCATCGAGCGAAAGATATTCCTGCATATCAATAATTCGAACCCGGCGCTGCTGCAGGATTCGAAGGAGCGGCAGGCGGCTGAACAGTCGGGATGGCAGATCCCTGCGGATGGAACGGAGATCATGCTGTGAGTTCGATGAAGCTCGAAGGAATGACGGCGCTTTCGCTCGGCGGCAAGACCGTACTGAACAATGCGGCCGAGCTCGAGGCCGCGCTGCGCTTCATCGGCGAGACGCGCTATCACAACCTGCACCCGTTCCACAAACTATTGCACGGCGGCAAGCTCAACAAGGGCCAGGTGCAGGCCTGGGCGCTCAACCGCTACTATTATCAGAGCACGATCCCGATCAAGGATGCGGTGGTGATCTCGCGCTTCCGGGACCGCAATACACGCGTGGAATGGCGGCATCGGATCGAGGACCATGACGGCGATGTCGGCTCCGAAGGCGGCATCGAGCGTTGGCTGAAGCTCACCGAGGGCCTCGGACTCGACACCGCCTATGTCGAATCCACCGAAGGCATCCTGCCGGCGACGCGCTTTGCGGTCGAAGCCTACGTTCACTTCGTGCGTGACAAGAGCCCGCTGGAGGCCATCGCCTCCTCGCTGACCGAACTGTTTGCGCCGAACCTGCACGAAGAACGGATCTCAGGCATGCTCGCGCACTATGACTTCGTCAACCCCGACATCATGAGTTATTTCAAACGCCGCCTCACCCAGGCGCCGCGCGATGCCAATTTTGCCCTCGACTACGTCAAGACTCACGCCAGGACGCCGGAGCAGCGCGAGGCGGTCTGCAATGCGCTGATCTTCAAGACCAACGTGCTATGGGTTCAGCTCGACGCGCTGTATCATGCCTATGTCGAGGGCCATGTTCCGCCGGGCGCGTTCGTGCCGACGGCGAGCTAAAGAAGCAGAGAGCCATGTCGTCAGGCCGCAACATCACCGTGAGCGAAGCGAGCCGGCCGAAACTGCCGCGCCACGCCAAGCTGAAATTCGACGAGACGCGGCAGGTCTGGGTGATCCTGGCACCGGAGCGCGTGCTGGCGCCGGACGAGATCGCGGTCGAAGTCCTGCACCTCTGCGACGGCGCGCGCAGTGTCGCCGAGATGGTCGACCAGCTCGCCGCCAAATATGCGGCGCCGCGCGAGGCGATCGCGACCGACGTCGTCGCCATGCTGCAGGACTTGGCCGACAAGGGCTTTCTCACCGAGGCGCGGGAGAAAACGCCATGAGAACACGATCATGAGTCCGACAGTCACCGACGCCAGTCCTGTTGCAACCGATCCTGCCGACGGGCTCGCCGCGCTGGAATCGCGCCGCTCGACGGCAGAGGCTTACGGGATTCCCTTGGCCGTGCTCGCCGAGATCACCCACCGCTGCCCGCTGCAATGCCCCTATTGCTCCAATCCGGTCGAACTTGACCGCGCCGGCAGCGAGCTGACCACCGAAGAGTGGAAAAAGGTCCTGAGCGAACTCGCCGAGATCGGCGTATTGCAGATCCATTTTTCCGGCGGTGAGCCAACGGCTCGAAAAGACATCGTCGAACTGGTCCAGCATGCCAGCGACGTCGGGCTCTATACCAACCTGATCACCTCGGCCGTGATGCTGACGCGCGACAAGCTCGCGGCGCTTGCCGATGCCGGGCTGTGCCATGTGCAGATCAGCTTCCAGGGCAACGAGCCCGCGGTCGCCGATCGCGTCGCGGGCTTCAGAGGCGCGCACGCCAGGAAGCTCGAGGCCGCCAAGTGGACGCGCGAGCTCGAGCTGCCGCTGACGGTTAACGCTGTCATGCACCGGCAGAACCTGCATCAACTGCCCGACATCATCCAGATGGCGGTCGACCTCGACGCCGACCGCATCGAGGTCGCCAACGTGCAGTATTACGGCTGGGCGCTGAAGAACCGCGCCGCGCTGATGCCGACGCTGGAGCAGATCGAGGAGACGAGCCGCATCGTCGAGGAAGCGCAAGCGCGTCTCAAGGGCCGGCTGACCATCGATTACGTCGTACCGGATTACTATGCGCTGCGGCCGAAGAAATGCATGGGCGGCTGGGGACGGCAGTTCTTCAACATTTCGCCCGCCGGCAAGGTCCTGCCGTGCCATGCGGCGGAGAGTATCACCGGGCTCGAATTTTTGTCCGTGCGCTCCAATCACTCGATCGCCTGGATCTGGCAAAATTCCGAGGCCTTCAACCGCTATCGCGGCACGGGCTGGATGCCCGAGCCGTGCAAGTCTTGCGAGTTTCGCGAAGTCGATTTCGGCGGCTGCCGCTGCCAGGCTTTTGCACTGACGGGCGATGCCGGCAACACCGACCCGGCCTGCACGCTGTCGCCGCATCACGAGCGGATTTTCAAGACGGCGGCCGAAGAAGCGGCCGGCGACCACAACCGCTTCATCTATCGCAATTTCGCGGGGGGCACGCCGGAGACGGAAAGTGCCACCTAGTGGTCCGATTCCGACATTCGCACCCCTTCTCAGCAGGCACTCTGCGAATGTTAGAATCAAAGGACCACTAGCAGATATGATATCCTAGTGGAGTTTACGATTTGACATTCGCTTTGGGAGTTCGCGGCGAGGTGGATAGCGAATGTCAAATCGACTCCACTAGTGCCGATGCCGGCAAACCCGCTGCGGGGCGCACCGATCCCTTTGCGCCCCTGACGTCAGAACAGCTTGCCGTCGGCGACGGCCACGAAATCTACCTCGAGAGCATCGGCCGCGAAGGCGGCATACCCGCCGTCTATCTGCACGGCGGACCGGGCAGCGGATGCCAGCCCGATCACCGCCGCCTGTTCGATCCCGAACGCTTTCACGCCGTGTTGTTCGATCAGCGCGGTTGCGGCCGCAGCCGTCCAAAGGGCGGCCGCGAGCACAACACATTGCCGCACCTGATCGCGGACATGGAGAAGATCCGCGAGAAATTCGCGTTCGAGCGCTGGATGGTGGTCGGCGGCTCATGGGGTGCGACGCTCGCGCTCGCTTATGCGCAAGCGCATCCGGACCGCGTCTTGGGCATCGTGCTGCGCGCAACGTTCCTTGGCACCCGCGAAGAACTCGACGCCGCGTTCCGCAAGACCCTGCCGCAGTTCTATCCCGGACTGAGCGACGACTTTATCGGGCTCCTGCCCGAGGCTGAGCGCACAGAGCCGCTTGCGGCCTATTGGCGGCGCATCCTTGATCCCGATGCCTCGGTGCATGCACCTTTCGCCCGCGCCTGGCACGATACCGAACGGATCCTGTCGGAGGTGTCGCCGACGCGAACCCGGCTTGACGTCGAGTCGCTCACGTCGTCCGCCGCCCTGCCTGCCACGCCTTTCATGGAAGCGCATTACTTTGCCCGCGACTGCTTCTTGAGGCCGAACCAGCTTCTGGATGATGCGTCTAGGCTCAGAAGTATTCCGGGTGTCATCGTGCAGGGCCGCTACGACTTGCTGTGCCCGCCGACGACCGCCTACACGCTTGCGTCAAGATGGCCGGAGGCCGAGCTTCGCTTCGTCGAGCGCGCCGGCCATACGCTGTATGATCCCGGCGTGCGCAACGCCGTGATGAAGGCGATCGCGGACGTGGCGACGAAGGTGTCGGGCTAATACTCAACAGGTCGTCATGTCCGGCCTCTGCCGGGCATCCACGTCTAAACTTCTGTCGCAAACAAGACGTGGATGGCCGGGCCAAGCCCGGCCATGACGGCCAACAAATTGGAGAACAAAAATGCCCCTCGCCGGAAAAGGCATGCTGCTGACCTCGATGGACGTCGACCGCGAACATGAGGCCGACTTCAACCGCTGGTACGACCGCGAGCATCTGGAAGAGCGCGTTGCGATTGCGGGTTTCATCGAGGCGCGGCGCTACGTGGCGGAGGAAGGCGCCCCGAAATATCTCAGCCTGTATTCCACCGAGACCTTCGAGGTCCTCGGCAGCCCCGCCTATCGCAAGGCGCTTGCGAACCAGACCGCCTGGTCGAAGCAAAACATCGCGCGGTTCAAGAACATGATCCGCGGCGTGGCGCGCATCACGATCAGCCGCGGCAAAGGCCGGGGCGCGGCGCTGGGCATCATCCGCATTCGCCCCGCGCACGGCGGACATGATATCTTGCGTGACAGCTTGCGCGCAGCGCTCGACCCAAAATCGTCGGACGGCGTCATCTCGATGCACATGATCGAGAACGATCCAGTGCTTTCAAAACCGCTGACGGACAATCCCGCCGCTGCCGATCCCGGCGCCAGCGACTGGTTCGTGCTGATCGATGCGACGGATGTGATGCCGGCGGACGCAGCGGTGCGACGTTTGACCGACAACATCGCCTTCAAACCGATGGTCGTCTCATCCGGCACCTATCGCCTGCTCTGGGATATCGCCAGAGCTGACATCAAGGCCGACATTTCATAGCGCGAAACATTGACGCCGCGTTCGCCGCAATCGTCCATGCTGCACCGCCGCATAAAGTCGTTTTTAGGTGAGAAATGCCGGAAGTCACGCGAAAGCTGGAGATCAAACAAAATTGGCTTTGGAGATCAGCGTGATTGGGGCTTTAATGCGATAGACTAATGACGCAATTCAAGAACCGAAAGAACGCCGCGATCCGAGCGTTCGTGCAAAATGAGGCCGCTCCGCCACGTGTATTGTGAGGCGCGGATAAGGTAGGAATGAAACCGACTGACATCTCGGCGCCGGACTACTTTCACAAAGTAGTCGACTGCCAATGGGCCTGTCCCGCGCACACCCCCGTCCCGGAATACATCCGCTTGATCGCCGAAGGCCGCTACAGCGACGCCTATATGATCAATTGGAAATCGAACGTGTTCCCCGGCATTTTAGGCCGCACCTGCGACCGCCCCTGCGAGCCCGCCTGTCGAAGAGGCCGGGTTGAGGAGAATCCGGTTGCGATCTGCCGCCTCAAGCGCGTCGCCGCCGACTTCAAGGATGACATCAAGAGCCGCCTGCCGCGCCCCTCGCCGAAGAACGGCAAACGCATCGCCATCATCGGCGGTGGTCCGGCATCGCTGACGGTGGCGCGCGACCTTGCCCCGCTCGGCTATCACTGCACGGTGTTCGACCAGGACCCGAAGGCCGGCGGCATGATGCGGACGCAGATTCCGAAATTCCGCCTGCCGGATTCGGTGATCGACGAAGAGACCGATTACATCCTGGGCCTCGGCATCGAGTTCAAGGGCGGGCACCGCATCGACAGCCTGAAGAAGCTGCTCGCGGAAAATTACGATGCCATCTTCGTCGGCTCCGGCGCGCCGCGCGGCCGTGAGCTCGACATTCCCGGTCGCAAAGAAGCAGCAAGCCATATACACATCGGCATCGACTGGCTCTCCAGCGTCTCGTTCGGCCACACCGACAAGATCGGCAAGCGCGTGATCGTGCTCGGTGGCGGCAACACCGCGATGGATTGCTGCCGCACCGCGCGCCGTCTCGGCGGCGAGGACGTCAAGGTGATCGTCCGCTCCGGCTTCGAGGAGATGAAGGCGAGCCCGTGGGAAAAAGAAGACGCCATGCATGAGGACATCCCGATCCTCAATTTCATGGTCCCGGTCGCCTTCGTCCACAACAACGGCAAGCTCACCGGCGTTACCTTCGAGAAGGTGAAGGCCGAATACGATGCCAAGGGCAAGCGCTCACTCGTGCCGACCGGCGAGGCGCACGAGACCATCAACTGCGACGACGTGCTGGTCGCGGTCGGTCAGGAAAACGCCTTTCCCTGGATCGAACGCGATTGCGGCATCGAATTCGACAAATGGGACATGCCGAAGGTCGATCCAAAGACCATGGGCTCGACCAATCCGAAGGTGTTTTTCGGCGGCGACGCGGCGTTCGGGCCGAAGAACATCATCTGGGCGGTGGCGCACGGCCATGATGCGGCGCTTTCGATTCACCGGCTGATATCGGGCGAGGACGTGCATGAGCGTCCGCTGCCCGAGGTGATCGTATCCTCGCAGAAGATGGGCATTCACGAGTGGAGCTACGACAACGATCCGACCGAGGACAAGCGCTTCAAGGTACCGCATCGCGACAAGGTCGTCGCGCTGAAGGACATCCGCGCCGAGGTCGAACTCGGCTATGACGTCAAGCTGGCGCTCGGCGAAGCGCGTCGCTGCCTGAACTGCGACGTGCAAACCGTTTTTTCGACCTCGCTCTGCATCGAGTGCGATGCCTGCGTCGACATCTGCCCGATGGACTGCATCACCTTCACCCAGAACGGCGATGAAGCGGATTTGCGCACACGACTGAAAGCACCGTCGCAGCATCCCGACCAGGACCTT
>NZ_DASSRP010000105.1:0-2344 GCF_035701725.1 Bradyrhizobium sp. | reverse complement strand
GATCGGCGCGCCGCCGGGATACGTCGGCTACGAGGAAGGCGGTCAGCTCACCGAGCAAGTTCGCCGCCATCCCTATGCTGTCATTCTGTTCGATGAAATCGAGAAGGCGCATCCGGACGTGTTCAACGTCCTCCTGCAGGTGCTCGATGACGGCCGCCTGACGGATGGCCAGGGCCGCACCGTCGACTTCCGCAACACCTTGATCGTGATGACTTCCAATCTCGGCGCCGAGATTCTGGTCAATCAGCCCGAGGGCCAGGATACCGACGCGGTGCGCGATCAGGTCATGGCGATCGTGCGGGCAAGCTTCCGGCCGGAATTCCTCAACCGCGTGGACGAGATCATTCTGTTCCACCGGCTGCAGAAGGCCGACATGACCCGCATCGTCGACATCCAGATCAAGCGCCTGGCGCGGCTCTTGGACGATCGCAAGATCGTCATCAAGCTCGAGACCTCGGCGCGCGATTGGCTCGCTGAAAAGGGCTGGGATCCCGCCTATGGGGCGCGACCGCTCAAACGCGTGATCCAGAAATCGGTGCAGGATCCGCTGGCGGAGATGATCCTGTCCGGGCGTATCAAGGACGGCGAGACGGTGGTGATCAGCGCCAGCAAGCAGGGGCTGAAATTCAACGGCGAGCTTGCTGCGGCGGCGTGACCGGCGTTTCGTTGAGCCGCTCGCGCACGTGTTCGACAAAGTAGCGGGCCTGTCCCTTGGGCAGGCCCGAAATCACCAGCGGGTTCAGTCCGCCCGAGCTTTCCACGCTGATCTGGTCCCAGATCAGGCCGCGCGTGTGGGTCACTTCGGCGATGTGCGACAGCGGCAGGTGCTCGTCGGTGCGCCGCCACGGCGTCAGCCAGAACAGCACCACATTGTTCGATACGCCGACATGATCGGCGACCATGCGGGCCGGAAACACCCACAGCGTCATGTTGAAGTGCACCAGCGCCCACAGGCGGCTCGAGCGCACCTCGATGCGGTCGTTAACGGCCGAGCTTTGTGTCACCGACGCCTCCGGCTCAATTCATGTCCGCGGCAGGCAATGCCGAAACTACGCGAAGCTATCATGAAGGAGGATTGTTTTGGCGGGCCGCTTCGCCGCGCGGAGGGGACTCGACGGGTGGGCTATCGCGCCTGCGCGACGCGTCCGGGCGCATGGGTCAACACCGAGTCGAGTTGCTCGCGCGACTTCTCGAACATGGCGAGCGATGGTCCTTCAAGCACGCGCCCGCGCGGCAGCTTCACCGTCATCGGATTCACGAAGCGATCGTTGATGAGGATCTCGAAATGCACGTGCGCGCCGGTCGACAGGCCGGTCGAGCCGACGAAGCCGATGACCTGGCCCTGGCGCACGCGGCTGCCGACATTGAGCCCGCGCGCGAACGCCGTCATGTGGCCATAGGCGGTCTGATAGCCGTTGGCATGGCGGATGCGGACATATTTGCCGTAGCCGCCTTTGACGCCGATCTCGTCGATGCTGCCGTTGCCGGCGGCGAAGATCGGCGTGCCGAACGGCGCCGCCCAGTCGACGCCGGTGTGCGACTTCATATAGTGCAACAGCGGGTGATTACGCTCGCCGAAGCCCGATCGCATGATGCCGATCGCGACCGGCTTGCGCACCAGGAACTTCTTCGCGCTTTTGCCGGTCTCGTCGTAATAGTCGTACGTGCCGTCGTCCGACGTCTGGTAGTGATAGTAGCGCTTGGTTTCGCCGCCGAGCGTCAGCGAGACGTAGCGTACCTCGCTGCGCGCCTCGTTGTTCTCGTCGTCCGAAAACAGAACGTCGAGCGAGTCGCCGGACTGAACTTTGCGCTGGAAGTCCACATCGTAGGAATAGATGCGGATTATCTCCTCGATCACCGCGCTCGGTACGTTGTTGCGCAGCGCAGTCTCGTAGATGCTCTGATAAAGCCGCACCCCGCTGCCATCGTCTTCGGTAGCCTCCTCGGCGCCTTCGCCCGTGCCGGCATCGACGTTGCGGATGTCGACCGGCACGTAGCGGCCGGTGTCGGAAAGCGCAACCGCCGCCTCGATGCCGCTGTCGCCGGAGATGATGAGCCGCAGCGGCTGCATGCGACCGGGGCCGGCCGCTGCGGTGAGCACGCGCAGCTTCTGGCCTTCCTTCACGCCGCCTTCGCGTCCGCGCGAGCCGAGCACCGCCAGCACGTTCTTGATCTCGTCGGGCGCGCAACCGAGTTCGCGCAGGATCGAGCCGACGGTCTCGCTCTTTTTGACGATGACCAGATGCTCGCTCCACTCGGCGTTGCCGCTCGCCTTGGGCAGGAGCGTGATGTTCTCGGGAACGACGCGCGCCTCGAAGCCGAGATACGGGTCGGTGTCGCCTTC
>NZ_DASSRP010000104.1:0-7409 GCF_035701725.1 Bradyrhizobium sp. | reverse complement strand
TGCCTACGATCAGGCCGAAACATTGCTTGGCCAGGGCTCGGTCGGCATCGAGCTGGACCAGGATGCGCCTGAGATCGAGACGCTTCTGGTCGCGGTCGGCGGCGGCGGACTGATCGGTGGTATCGCCGCATGGTTCGGGCGGCGCATCCGCATCGTCGCGGTCGAACCGGAAGCGGCGCCCACGCTGCATGATGCGCTCGCCGCAGGCCATCCAATCGACGCGCCGGCCGGCGGCATCGCCGCCGACAGCCTGGCGCCAAAACGCGTCGGTGAACTGATGTTTCCCATCGCGCGCGACAATGTTGCCGAGGTGGTGCTGGTCAGCGACGACGCGATCCGTCAGGCGCAGGAAAGACTGTGGTCCGCCTTGCGCGTGGTCACGGAGCCCGGCGGCGCGGCCGCGTTCGCCGCGGTTCTGTCGGGGCGATACAGGCCGGCGGCCGCAGAGCGCGTCGCCGTACTGCTGTGCGGGGCGAACACGACGGCGGTGCGGTTTTCAGAATAACTTTTCCTACGCCCAAGCGGCGACTTGCCTTTGCATGATCGTTCGGCTTGACTTCGCCGGCAGGGCTGACCGCCGACCATAATGGCGGCAGCCGCGGAGGACTTGGGGGGAAACATGGTCGAAGTTCGACGGCGCGCGCTCGTCCAGGGCGCGGTACTCGCGGCTCTCTCGTTCACCATCGGCGGCAAGGAATTCTGGCTGAGCCCGCGCGAAGCCAAGGCGCTGGGCGCGCCGGCAACCGTGCTGAAGCCGGAGGAGGTGGAAACCCTGGAAGCGATCGGCGAGACGCTGCTTCCCGGTGCACGCGTCGCGGGGATCGCGAATTTCGTCGACAATCAGCTTGCCGTGCCTCCCGGGGATTGCCTCCTGATGGCGCGCATTGCCAATGTCCGTCCGCCCTTTGCCAATTTCTATCGCGCCGCGCTCGGCGCCATCGAACGCAGCTGCCAGGCGCTTCACACCAAACGCTTTGCCGAGCTTGCCGCGGCCGAGCAGAACGATTTCGTCGACCGCCTGCGTCAGAACAAGATCGAGGGCTGGCAGGGGCCGCCGCCGCCGTTTGTCTATTTCCTGCTGCGGCATGACGCCGTCGACGTCACGTTCGGGACCGTGGAAGGCATCGAGGGGCTCGGCATTCCCTACATGCCGCACATCGCGCCGGAAAAGAGGTGGTGATCATGGCTGCTCCGGAAAAAGTCGATGTGGCGATTGTCGGTGCCGGTGCATCCGCTTCGGTCTTTGCCTCGGTGCTCGCCCGCGCCGGCAAGAAAGTGGTGATGCTCGAGCAAGGGCCGGATTGGCGCGAGGGCGATCTGATCAGTTCGGAAATCTGGGGCCGCCGTCTCAAGGTCGTGAACCCGGCGGTGCTCGAGGGCAAGGACCGGCTCGGCTACGCCTACAACGCAGGCTGGGGAAGCGGTGGCGCCGCCACGCATTATTTCGCGATGTTCCCGCGGCTGCTGCCGAGCGACTTCAACATGAAGAGCGCCTACGGACGCGGGCTCGACTGGCCGTTCAGCTATGACGATCTCGCGCCGTATTACGATCGCGTGGCGCAGGACATCGGCGTTTCCGGCGACGCCAAGGCCGAGGAACGCTGGCGGCCGCCGGGACAGCCTTATCCAATGCCGCCGATCAAGACCTTCCGCCATGGCGACGTGTGGCTCAAGGGGTTCGAAGCGCTCGGGATCAAGACCGCACGGGCCGCGACGGCGATCAACAGCCAGGAATACAAGGGCCGGCCGCCGTGCGTTTACGACGGCTGGTGCAATGCCGGCTGCCCGATCGGCGCGCTTGCAAATCCCACCACGACCTATCTGGCCGAAGCGCGCAAACAAGGCGCCGAGATCAAGCCCTTCAGCACGGTGACGCGGGTTCTCACCAATGACAAAGGAGACCGGGTCACCGGCATCGAGTACTACGATCGCGACCGGCAGCGACAGGTTCAGCAAGCGAGCGTCGTTATCCTGGCGGCGTTCGTATCCCAGAACCCGCGCATCCTGCTCAACTCCGCGACCGACAAGCACCCGAACGGGCTCGCCAATGCCAACGGACTGGTCGGCCGCTATGTCATGGCGCACACGGGCGCGACCATCTGGGGCATGTTCGACGAACCCGACGTCCAGAACTACATGGGCGTGCTCGCACCGATGCATTGGTCGTATGACCGCTACGACAAGACGGCGCGACCCGGCGCCTTCGGCAGCATCCTCTGGCACTGCAGCCCGGCGATCAAACCGAACGACATCGGCGGCATCGCCAACTCGCGCAATGATCTGTTCGGCCAGGCGCTGGTCGACTTCATCAAGCGCGGTTCGCGTCAATTATCCCGCCTGCAGGCCTTTGGCGAAGAGTTGCCGAACCGCGACAATCGCGTGGAACTGGCGAGCGAGAAAGACGAGTTCGGCTTTCCGCTGGCGCGAATCCAGCACACCTATGATCAGGACGCGGTCGGGGTCTGGCAACAGGCCTGCGACGAAGGCCTTCAGATCGCAAAAGCAGCGGGCGCCAAGGAGTCATGGGCGCTGCGCGCGTCGCCGCCGACGATCCACATGGTGGGAGGCACCGCCATGGGCAAGACCGCAGCCGATTCTGTCACCAATGGCTACGGCCAAACCCACGAGATCGCCAATCTCTGGATCAGCGGCGTGACGCTGTTCCCCACGGAAGGCGCCGTCAATCCGTCCTACACCATGTACGCGGTATCGCTCCGCGCAGCGGAGCACCTGGCCGCGAACTGGAGCACGATTGCCGGGTGAATTTGGCGGCGCGGTCCAGGCGCAACGCGGGTTGGACTTCAACCCCTCACCTCGGCCTGACCTCGATGACTTCCGCCGCGGCGGCGTCGACCGCGGCGCGGCTGTAGAGCAGCGGCACGTATTGGCCGGTGGCCCAGAGGGGCGCGAGATCGCGATAATGGGCGTTTAAGGGATCGCCGGATTGGCCAGGCGTATTGATTGCGCGGCTGGCATCCCAATTGCCGACGTCGAGCACCATGCGGAACGACGCGCCGGCGGTCAGGCGATAATCGGAGCGGCGGTAGGTCGCCGCGCGCGGCACATTGGCTGCGCCGCCGAATGCCAGTGGCCCGACCGACATCTGCGCGGCGGTCGCCGCATCGGTGAGCGGCTCCAGCGCATGGTCGAACTTCGCCACATGCAGGCGTCCCCAGCGCCACATTGAGGTGTCGGCCCCTAACTTCTCGCCGACGTCCGCGACGGCGCGACCGAGGCTTTCGCTCAAGACGCGGTCGCGCGCGGCTTTCGGATCGGCGCCGAGCGCCGCATCCGGCGCTTCGAGATAGGCGACGATCGGCGAAATGCTGGAAGCCTCCGGCGCGATGAGATCGGCGGCCTTCGGCGCCACCGCCTTGAGCAGCGCCGCGCCCAGGTGATTGGCGATCCACACCTCGTAGACCGCGGCGGCGGCGCTCTCGGCATCGTCGCGCGCGTCCCAGGGCTTGAGCAGCTCAAGCCCCTTTCGGGCATTGGCGTTCTCGGACTGAAGCGGTTGCAGCAGCTTCAGCAGGCGCCGCGCCAGCATCGAGGTGTTGTCGTTCTGCAGATCCATCGCGTCGGCCAGCGTCATCTTCGGTTTTGACTGCAACACCTCGACGATGCGCTGCCAGCGCGCCGGATCGGCCCATTCGAATCCGACCTTGCGCTCGGCGACCGGATAATCACCCGGCAGATTCATCTGGTTGGCGGTGGCGAAAAAGCCCTGCGCGGGGCGATAGACCCGCGGCAACTGATCGTTGTCGACGAAGCCCTGCCATTCGTAGCGGCCATCGCCCGGCACCGGCATCAAGCCGTCATAGCCGGCGCGGCGCGGCGTCTTGGCGCCGGGAATCCAGCCGATATTGCCTTTGACGTCGGCATAGACCTGGTTTTCCGACGGCGCGCCCCAGCGCTTCATCGCAGCGACAAAGCCGTTCCAGTCCTTCGCGGTCATATAGTCCGAGGAGCCGAAATAGGCTGAGGTGCCCGGCTCGAACCAGATCGAGCGGACGGCAAAGGCGCGCTTGTTCGCTTCATCGGTGTAGATCACGGGCCCGTGGCGGGTGAATTTGAGCTCGACGTCGCGCGCGCCCTCGCCTTTCACCTCGACGCTCTCATGCACGATCCGCATCGCTTCCCAGCTATCGCGATAGCGGTACTGGTTCGGGTCAGCCGGATTGAGCTCGTAGACGTAGAGATCTTCCTGGTCGACGTTGAAGATGGTGAGGCCGAAGGCGATGGTGCCGTTGTGGCCGATCGAGATGCCCGGCAGCGCCGGTTCGCCGGCGCCGATCACCGAAATGCCGGGCGCGTTGAGCCCGACGATATAACGCAGCGAGGGCACGCTGTGCTCGCGATGCGGATCGTTGGCGAGGATGGCGCGCCCCGTCGCGGTGCGCGAGGGCGCGACCACCCAGTTGTTGGAGCCGATGGTGTCGCGCTGCTGATCGGCTTCCGCCAAAAACCGGTCCGGATCGTGCTGGAGCATCGCCTTGCGCTCCCCCGGCTTTGGAAACGCCACCGGCCGCGTTGCCAGATCATAGGCGGCGAGCACCCCTTTCGGGATCGTGCAAGGATCAAGCCCTTCGGGAATCTTCGTGGTCCAGGCCGGTTCGAGCTTGACGCGGAACCGATCCGCCTCGAGACCGGCGGCGCAAGCCACCAGCGAACGCTTGACCTCGGAGGCGACGTTTCGCGTCAGGCCGTGACTGCGAACGCGCACGACATCCTCCGCCTGCCATGGATCCGGCCTGGTACCGGCAATGCGAAATTCAATCGGTAATGGGCGGCGGCCGGCCTGCACCTCCGCGACATAGGCGTTGATCCCCGCGACGAAGGCTTCCGCGTAGGATTTCGCCTTGGGACCGTAGGAGGCCCATTCCGCATTCATGTCGCCGCGATAAAGAAATTGCCGCAGCGCCTTGTCCTGTTCGACATAGGCCGGGCCGAAATCCTTCGCCAGCAGACCGAGGCCGCGCTTGCGCCACAGATCGATCTGCCAGAGCCGGTCGCGCGCGGCGTTGAAGCCCTGCAGAAAAAACAGATCATGCTCGTTTTCGGCATAGATATGCGGAATGCCCCAGACATCGACCAGGATCTTGCCCGGCGCCTGCAAGCCCTGCGCTTGCGCACTCGAGCTGCGGGCGGCGGATAGCGCGTCATTATCGCGGGCGACGGCCAGCGTCGTGGTCGCGGCAACGAGCGCAGAGATCAACACGCAACGGCCGGTGACTTTCCTCATCTTGTCGTTCCTGCCCCATCGTCGGGACCGCGTTCGCCGCGATCTCCAATTCATGACCTCCTTGGTTTCGACCTCAACTTTCAACAAAGTTCAAGGCGCAAAAATGCGGCCCCGGTCCGCGGAGGCCGGGGCTGCTCTTCTCTCTCGGTCGCGAAGCGAAGTTACATAAACCGCGCGGAGGCCGCGAACCTGGTGGACCCCGCGCTTGGATCGACGATGGTGTATCCGGCGATGGAGCGGGCGTGGTCCCGCGTCACGTGGCCGCCCGAATTGCCGTCGTGGACATTCCAGACATTCCCCGAGACCTGGCTCTCAAGAATCATGACATGGCCCGAGCGAACCGCCGCCATGCCTGGCGCCGGCGCCGTGCGCGGAAACCGATACCAATTGGCGGCGAGATTGAGCTCGGGAATGATGCGGCCAAACTTGTAGAGCGAGGCTTCGCAGCCACAGAAGCGGTTGGGACAGCCGGAAGGGCGGCTGCCGACGATGCTCTCGCCGCCGCCCGGCGCAGCCATGGCCCAGGCCTGCCGGAAATTCTCCAGACGGTATCCACGGCCGACGTCGGCGCGCTGGACGTAGGCGCGGTGTCTCCAGCCCCGGTGCGCATAAGCACGATGGTCAGAGGCGTGATGGGAATACGAATGATGCACGCGCACCGCGTGATGATGGCGCGCTTGTGCCTGACAGGGGAAGAACAACAGCGCGATGACGATACAGACTGCTCTATGCATTGCCGAGGACTCCATGGTTTGGAAATCCCCTGCCCGCGCGGGAGCGTCCTACAAACATGCCGCGACAATTTGGCGGTGAGAGACTTGTCTCCCCCGGATCGCCATTCGTCCGGCGCACACCGGAATTAGCCTGGGTTATTTCTTGCCGCGCAAAGGCCTTATTTGCCCAGGCATGCGCAGCATTGGCCGAGTGACTTCATGCCTCGTCGCTGGCGAGCACGCCTTTCACCGCAAGCGCCCAGCCATTCAGTTTTCGCGTCCGCGTCGCCGCGCTCATGTTCGGCTTGAAGCGGCGCTCGAGCCGCCAGTTATCGGCGAATTTTTCCGGCTCCGGATAGACGCCGGCCGCGAGACCGGCGAGGTAGGCAGCGCCAAGCGCGGTCGTCTCCAGCACTTTCGGCCGGTCGACCGGCGCATCCAGCAGATCGGCGAGGCGCTGCATCGTCCAGTCGGACGCCGTCATGCCGCCATCGACCCGCAGCACGACGTTGGCAGCTTTGGCCTCGGGCCAGTCCGAACGCATCGCCTGCCAGAGATCGACGGTCTGGTAACAGACGCTTTCGAGCGCGGCATGCGCAAGCTCTGCCGGGCCGGTGTTGCGCGTCAAGCCGAACAGCGCGCCGCGCACGCGCGGATTCCAGTATGGAGCGCCCATGCCGACAAAGGCCGGCACCAGATAGACGCTCTGGGCGGCATCGGATTTTTCGGCGAGCGGGCCGGTTTCCGCGGCGTGTTTGATGATGCCGAGGCCATCGCGCAGCCATTGCACGGCGCTGCCGGCAACGAAGATCGAGCCCTCCAGCGCGTAGGTGCGCTTGCCGCCGAGCTGATAGGCGATCGTCGTCAGCAGCTTGTTTTTCGATGTGACAGGTGTCGTGCCGGTATTGAGCAGCGCAAAGCAGCCGGTGCCGTAAGTCGACTTGATCATGCCGGGGGAGAAACACGCCTGCCCGATGGTCGCGGCCTGCTGATCGCCGGCAATGCCGCAAATCGGAATCGCGCTGCCGAACAGATCGACGACGCTCTCGCCGAAGCGCGAGGAGGAATCCTTAACCTCAGGCAGAATCGCGCGCGGCACGCCTAAGAGCTTCAGGAGGTCGCCGTCCCAGGCGCCGGTGTGAATGTTGAACAGCAGCGTGCGCGAGGCATTGGTGGCGTCGGTGGCGTGCACCTCGCCGCCGGTGAGCCGCCACAGCAGATAGCAATCGACGGTGCCGAACAGCAACTCGCCGCGTTCGGCGCGCGGCCGCGCGCCCGGGACGTTGTCGAGCAGCCAGCCGACCTTGGTGCCGGAAAAATAAGGATCGATGATCAGGCCGGTCCTGGCCGTGATCGCGGGCTCGTGGCCTTCGCCCTTCAGGCGCGCGCAGATCTCGGCGGTGCGGCGGTCCTGCCAGACGATGGCGCGGTGGACCGCCTTGCCCGTCGCGCGG
>NZ_DASSRP010000103.1:0-12140 GCF_035701725.1 Bradyrhizobium sp. | reverse complement strand
CGTGCCAGCAGCACTTGCGAGAAATAGGCAAGCGCCGCGCTGAGCACACGGATGATGAAGATGGTGCCCGCGAGGCGCCGGGTCAGCGAGGCTTCGCCGGCGCCGCCGGTCAAACCGGCGAGCATCGATCGCAGGCGGGCGATCGCGCCTTGCGGCTGGCTGTCGGTGGGTTGAGCGTCGATCGCGGCCAAGGCGGAAGGTCCTCATGCCACAGGTCGCGGCATAGCTTTGGCTATCAACACTTCGTTAAGAATCGGTTGGAAGGCGGCTATTTGTCTGAAGGCGCTATTCGAGATTGATGTTGAACTCGTAGGAGCGGTCGCCGCCGACCAGCGTCAATTTGAGTGCCGCGCCTTCCGGACTGGTTCCCGGCGGCACGCCGTCGAGCTGGAAGGAAAAGCGCTTCACCCCGGGCGGTCCATGCTCGACCAGTTTCGGAACCGGCAGCCCCCAATCCGGCGTGGGTCCCTCGACGAACAGGTTGACGGTTCTGGCATCGGGCGACAGCACGTCGACCAGCACCGTCGATTTGCCCTCGCGCTTGACGTCTCGAATGGTGAGTGGATTGGGGTCGCCGACCGAGGCGGGCTTGGGAACAGTGTCGAGCGCCGCGAACAGCACGCTGTCTTCGGTGCTTGCGACGCTGGCGAAGGCCAGCTCCGTGTGCGCCTCGACCGGAATGCAGATCTTTTCGCAAACGGCATAGCTGATGTCGGCGCGAAGCGTTACCGGCTTGTCGTTGCTCTTGGGCACGATGCGCAGCGGCAGAACCACCTGATCGTGATAGCCGAGCGAGAATCCGCCGGCACCATCATCAAATTTCGACGGAGCGGGCCATAGAACCGTCACGGCCTCGACATTATCGGATTTGGAAAAATCAAAGCGCGGCGGAACGCCGGAATCGCCGGAGGTACGCCAGTAAGTCTTCCAACCCGGATCGAGTTGCACGGCGATGCCGCCGAGCAGCACCGGCCCGCTGCGCGAACCGGCCAGCAGCCGCACAGCAGCATGCGTTCCCTTTTGCCATGGCGAGGCGTCCTGCGCCTGTACCTCGATCGGCAGGAGCGAGGCGAGCGCGGCCAAGGCAAAGAGCGCGCTCGATCGTGAGGGCGCTCGCGTCCGAGAAGGTGGAACCATCATATTCATAAAGCGTCCTTAACTCCGGGCGAAATTGCAAGCCATTGAATTGCTTGTGATGCACGTCGAAACTGAGGCCAGGCTTGATTGACAGAAGCGAGGCCCAATATCAGGATGGATCATATAGCGAGTCTTTGGCTATGAGTTCTGAGGACAAGAAAGCCAAGTTTCGGCCGAGAACGGTTCGCCGCGAAATTATTGGCGCTGGCGAGGCCGCAGGCCGCCGCTATCTCGACGGACAGCTATTGATCGCGATGCCGGTCATGGGTGACCCTCGCTTCGAGCGCTCGGTAATCTATCTCTGCGCGCATTCCGCCGAAGGCGCGATGGGGATCATCGTCAATCGTCCGGCGGGCAGCATCGATTTTCCCGGTCTTCTGGTGCAGCTCGAGATCATCAAAGAGGCCGACCAAATCAAGCTGCCGGAAAACGCCGAGAGCCTGAAGGTGCTCAAGGGCGGCCCGGTCGAGACCGGCCGCGGCTTCGTGCTGCATTCCAGCGATTTCTTCATTCAGGACGCGACGCTGCGGATCGACGAGGAGATTTGTCTGACCGCAACCGTCGATATCCTCAAAGCCATCGCCAAGGGCGCCGGGCCCAAGCACGCGATCCTGGCTTTGGGCTATGCCGGCTGGGCCGCGGGTCAGCTCGAAAGCGAGATCCAGGACAATGGCTGGTTGCACTGCGACGCCGATCCCGATCTGATCTTCGGCAACGATGTCGAGGAAAAGTACGGCCGCGCGCTGCGCAAGATCGGCATCGATGTCGGCATGCTCTCGAACGAAGCCGGGCACGCATAGCTGTCGGTAACCACCGTCACCGTCATTGCCAACGCTAGCGAAGCAATCCGGAGTCAGCCTACAGACTGGATTGCTTTGTTGCGTCGCCCTCGCAATGACGCAACATCGGCGCCTGCTGGATCACTCCGCCGCCTGCTGTGCGACCGTCGGTTCGGTACCGGCGACGGTGGCGCGCCGCATGTCGCGCGGCTGCGACTGATCGTAGCGGCGGACGCGATGCATCGTCTGCCGATTGTCCCACATCACAAGATCATGCACCGTCCATTTGTGGACGTAGACGAATTCGCGTTGAGTGGCGTGTTCGGTGAGGTCGCGCAGCAGAAGCCGTGCTTCCGGAACGCTCATGCCGAGGATCGCGCCGGCGTGTGAGGACAGATAGAGCGATTTGCGCCCGTGAACCGGATGGGTGCGCACCAGGCGCTGCCGCACCGGCTTGAACATCTGCTTTTCTTCCTCGGTGTAGTCGAGAAAGCCGAGCGAGCCGCGCGAATACATCAGCGAGTGTTCGCAGATCAGGTCCTCGATCTCTGCCTTGGTCTCCTCGTCGAGCGCGTCATAGGCCGCTCGCATGTCGGCGAACTCGGTGTTGCCGCCTTTGGGGTTCACCACGCGCGCCGACAGCAGCGAGAATTTGGCCGGGATCGGACGAAACGAGCTGTCGGAATGCCACAGGCAGTTACCGAGATTGAACAGGTGCGTGCGGTGATCGCGCGGCAGCGGCTTGCCGTCCTTGCCGAGATTGGAGACGTCGTTGAGGCCGGAGGTGAGGCGATAGTCTTCCTTCTTGGTGACGGTGCCGCCACGGGCGTTCTCGCGCTCGCCGAAATTGCGGGCAAACGCCAGTTGCTGTTCGTCTGAGATGTCCTGATCGCGAAATAGCAGCACGGCGTATCTGTCCATGCCGGCTTCGATGTCGCGGGCTTCTTCCGCGCTCAAGGGCTTTCGCAGATCGATGCCGGAGACCTCCCCGAAGAAATGCGGATGAAGCTGGCGGATCGTCACGGCCATGGCGTGCCTCCCTGACGCGATTGGGCAGGCGGCTTCGCCGCCTTGTTTTCAGGCAAGGCTACTCCCGGTCCATGCGAAGTCAACGCACTCGCAGCCCGCGCTGCTCGCAGGACAGGCCTGTGCGAATACCGGATTTATTGCGCGACGTTGCCAGGCGGGACCGACGCCGACCGTCCGACACCCGCCGGCGGCCGCGGCGGCGTAGCGGGACCGGACGGCGGGTTGCGCGGCTGCGGCTGGACCTGACGCGGCGCGGGCGCCGGGCCGCCGAAGCCGAAGAAGTTGCGGATCGATGGGGCGCTTTGCGCGGCCGGGCCCCCCGGAGCGGTTGCGGGCCGTTTCTGTTTCGATGGCGCTTGAGGCTGGGTGGTGGCCGGTGTTCCCTCGGGCGAAACCGACGCGACCGGCGTGTCGCCTTTGGCCTGCTCACGTCCGACCTCACGGCGCGGCCAGGAGAAATCGTCGGCGCGTCCGGCAGGCGGCGTCAGCGGCTCGCCTTTCACCAGCGTTCGTGCGACCAGCGCATCGACGGCGGCCGGACGTGAGCCCGGTCCGCCCAGCAATTGATCGGTGCCGACTGAGGACGCCACCAGCGGCACGATCGGGCCGGCGAGCGGGCGAGGTGCGGGTTGACCGGGCTGCGCATTGGCATCGGGCGTCGCCGGCTCGCTCGGCAAGGTGATCGGCGCGGAGCGGGAGGCGAGCAGGCGCGTGATTTCGCGTTCGACATAGTGCGCCAATTTGCGCGCGCCCGCCTTGGTGAAGTAGACGCCGTCATAGGAGCGCAGGCGGCGGATCTGGCCTTCGAAATCGGGACCCTGTTGCAGGAAACGTCCGGCTTCGTCGACAAAGCCGTCCCAGACGTCGACATAGGTGATGCCGGCCTTGTTCGCGCCTTCGCGATAAAGCGAATCGAGAAACAGCGTGTCGGCGGTCGCCTTGGCGCCGCGCACCGCCGGCAGCCCGACCCAGACGACCGGCACACCCTTGCTCTTGAGGACCGCGATCATCTCGTCGATCTTCTTGTTGTAGAGCTCGACCCAGCGTTCGTCGTGAAATTCGACGAGACCGTTAGCCGAGCGCGCGCCCCTTTCCGGCGCTATCACCTGAGGCGTCTCGCCGTTTTCCGCATCGTCCGATTCAGCATCCTGGGTCTTGTCATCGGGCTTGGCCGGCTCGGCCGCGGCGTCGTTCTTGGGCTCGGATTTGCCATCCGGCTTGGCTTCGCCCGGCTTGCGGGCCTCTTTCTTGTCGCCCTTCTTCTCGGTCTTGGCTTCGGATTTTTCCGCGGCCGGTTCGCGGATCGAAACGCGGTCGTTGAGACCGAGCATCACGACGATCACGTCCGGCTTCTCGGAAGCAAGGATGCCCTTGGCCGCCGCGGCCCAGTCGGCGGGATCACCCTTTGGCTGATAATGGATCAGGCCGGAAACGGTCTTGTGCCGCCGGATCACGCCCATGTCCGGTTGTTCGGCGTAGGCATCCTCAAGGCCGTAGGCGAGCCAGTCGGCCATCGCATCGCCGAGCACCAGCACGTTGTGCTCGGCCACCGTGTCACGCTTCTGCGGCGGCGGCGCCTTGGAATAGTTCTCCGCCGGCTTTGGCGCCTGCTGCTGGAACGGGGCGAACAGGTCGCCGCCAAACCAGCCGCCGGGCCCGCGGGGCCCCGGTTGGGGGCGCGGCGGCGGGCCGCCAAAATTGAAGAATTGCGCCGACGCCGGCGCCGCAACGCCGATCAAAAACGCGACCGCGAAGGCGACCAGCGGGCCAGTCTCCGTGAACAGTCGCAGAAAGGATCGGGTCTTTCGCATACGGCTTCGTCGCAATGGGGTGTGACGGTTAGGATACTAGCAAAATCGGGCTGCAAGCGGGCAGATTTCCTGCCCAGTTGTGGAGCGCTTACTCCGCGCTAGCTCTTTGATTCCAAGGCAAGTTCGTAGAGCACGATCCGGTTCCGATGGGAACTGGTTTTGGGGCCGCAGGGGGGCCGATGGGCCAAACAAGGTTACCTGCGACCGGGGTTCGGCTTTACTGTCCGCGCAGGCGGTCGAGCATTGCGGAGGAGGCAAAGCCGTCGGCAGGCGCGCCGATCGAGGCCTGAAAGCCGCGCAGCGCCTCCCGGGTTTCGCCGCCGAACTGGCCGTCCGGCGTGCCGCGATAAAATCCGCGCTGCGCCAGCAGTTGCTGCAATTCCAGCCGCTCGGCCCGCGACAGCTCGCGCTCACCCCGCGGCCAGGCCTGCACGAAAGGCGCGCCGCCGCGCAGGCGGTCGGCGAAATGGCCGATCGCCAGCGCATAGGCCTCGGCTGGGTTGTACTTCATGATCACGCGGAAGTTCTGCAGCATCAGAAAGCCCGGCCCCTCGGCGCCGGCGGGCGCCAGCAGGTAGGCCTTGTCGCTCGTTGGCGGGAAAGCCTGCCCATTGGCGCGTTTGAGCCCCAGATGCTCCCATTGCGCAAGCGTCATCGCCTTGGCACGGTCCGCCAGCATGTAATTGAAGCCCTTCGGCACCACGACCTCAAAGCCCCAGCTCTGGCCGCTCTGCCAGCCGTCTTTTTTCAGGTTGTTGGCGGTCGACGCAATTAGGTCAGCCGGGTCGTCGACGACGTTGCGGCGGCCGTCGCCGTCGGCATCGACCGCATAGCGTTTGAAGGCCGTCGGCATGAACTGCGTCGGCCCGAATGCACCGGCCCAAGAGCCGCGCATCTGTTCGACGCTGAGATCGCCGTGGTGCAGGATTTCCAGGGCCGACAGAAATTCGTCGCGGAAATATTTCTGGCGGCGGCCGATGCAGGCGAGCGTCGCGGTCGACTGCAGCACGCTGCGATCGCCCATCTGTGTCGAATAATTGGATTCGATGCCCCAGATCGCCGCGATGATGTAGCGGTCGACACCGTAGGCCTTTTCGGTCGCATCGAACTGCGCCTTGTATTTGGCGAGAATCTCGCGGCCCCGAGCAAGGCGGTTGTCGTTGACCAGGATGTCGAGATAATCCCAGATCGACTTGGTGAATTCCGGCTGCGAATCGAGCAGGTCCATGATGCGCAGGTCGGGCGAAAGCCCGGCCGTAAAGCGCTGAAAACTCTCCTGCGAAATATTGCGCCGCGCGGCGTCGGGCCACATCGAGGCGACGCAATTGTCGAAGTTCGCGGCGGCTTCGCGAATCGCGCTTGCGGTCATCAGGGGATGGCCGGAGGCGCCGTCCTCGCCGCTCCACTGCGTCGCGCCGCCGGGCGAGGCCGGTTGGGTCGGAGATGTCGAGCCGGTCTGGTCGGATTTCGACTTGAAGATATTGCCGAGGAAATCGAGTGGGCCACTGGCCGACTGGGCAAGCGCTGGCTGCGACCACAACAGTACGGCCGCGAGAACAACCGCGCCTGTTTGCCGCATTGGTCGTTTGGTTGGATACCACATACCTCACCCGTCAAATCCGTCGAAAGCCGGTATTCAGGAGGCTTTCATCTGGTTTCCATCAGCTTAACAAAAGCGGGTTTTTTGCGTTAGGGACTGGGCCGCCGATCGGAAAAGGAGCGCTTCGGAGGAACCGAAAAGCCCATATCGGCCTTTGTTCTCGGCCTTAAACCCGCTACCAACGTTATTTTATCGACACGTCAGCCAAGGCAGTACCATCCCATGAAAATCCGCAAAGCCGTCTTCCCCGTCGCCGGTCTCGGTACCCGCGTGCTGCCCGCCACCAAGGCGATGCCGAAGGAAATGCTGACCATCGTCGACAAGCCGCTGATCCAGTACGTGGTCGACGAGGCCAAGGAGGCCGGCATCGAACATTTCGTCTTTGTCACCGGCCGCAACAAGGGCGTGATCGAAGATCATTTCGATCGCATGTACGAGCTCGATGCCACGCTGTCGGCGCGCGGCAAAAAGACCGAGATGGATATTCTGGCGCGCGACCAGCCGCCGGCGGGCGCGATGAGCTTCACGCGCCAGCAGGCGCCGCTCGGCCTCGGTCATGCGGTGTGGTGCGCGCGGGACATCGTCGGTCACGAGCCCTTTGCGGTCGTCTTGCCCGACGAACTCGTGCTGCACACCCCCGGATGCCTGGCGCAGATGATAGAGGCCGCCGGCAAGCTTGGCGAGAAGTCGAATCTGATCGCGGTCGAAGCGGTGCCGGATCATCTCACCCATCAATACGGCATCTGCGGTGTCGGCAAGCGCAACGGCAAGGTGTTCGAGGTCGATGGCATGGTCGAAAAGCCGGCCAAGGGTACCGCGCCCTCGAACCTCTCTATTACCGGGCGCTATATCCTGCAGCCGGAGATCTTCGACATCCTGGAAACCCAGGAGCGCGGCGCCGGCGGCGAGATTCAGCTCACCGACGCGATGATCGGTCTGTCGAAAAGTCAAAAATTCTACGGCGTCGAATTTGACGGCGAGCGGCACGACTGTGGTTCCAAGCCGGGCTTTCTGCGCGCCAATATCGCCTTCGGCATGGCGCGTCCCGAGCTGCGCGAGGGTCTGCTTGCGGAGATGACGAAGTATTTGGGGAAGTGACGACAGGGGCGCTGGGCGCTCATGTCGTCATTCCGGGGCGATGCGAAGCGTCCAACTATGGCGCGCAATTGCGCACCTGAGGATCTCGAAGTTCGGGTTCGGCTCTACGGCCGCCCCGGAACGACGACACAAGTCGCTCACGCTGCCAGCGACAGCTTCGTCCCGGAGGCAACGACCGTGCGGTTGCGGCCGCTCGCCTTGGCGGCATAGAGCGCTTCGTCAGCCGCTCTGATCATGGTGGTCCATTCGGTCTTGACGTCCGGGATCATGCTTGCCGCGCCGATGCTGACCGTCGTGGTCGCGGCTTCGCCGCACCATTGCTCGACCTTGATTCGGATGGTTTCGGCCACCCTGAATGCCTCGGTCGGTGACAAGTCCGGCAGCAGCACCGCAAATTCCTCCCCGCCATAGCGCGCGGCGCAGTCGCCGGCCCGGTGCACGGAATCCGAAATGCAGATCGCAATTCCGATCAGCACCTCGTCTCCGGCCTGATGTCCGTAGGTGTCGTTGAAGGATTTGAAATGATCGGCGTCGATCATCAAGAGCGCCAGCGGCCGCTTCTGCCGCGCCGCGCGCCGCCATTCGGTCTCGATCGCCGCGTCAAACTTGCGGCGGTTGCGCAGGCCGGTGAGGGCGTCGGTGGTGGCGAGCTCCTCGAGCTTTTCTTCGGCGGCAGCGCGGCGGCCGATTTCGTGCGCCAGAAACAGCGTCGCGCCGAGCACGAAAACTGCGAGCGTCGCCATAATGGCGCCGATCCGGGTCGCTTCGACGCGCCACAGCCGATAGATGTCCGCCCACGGCTTGCCGACAAGAACGACGAGCGGCCGCGTGCCGTCCTTCCAGACGTAAAGACGCGGCGAATGTGTCGGCGTTGCAATGCCGGAATAAGAGCCGCTCGGCTCGGACAGCACGCGCTTGACCCCCGGCAGGTCGCCCAGGTATTTGCCGATGATATCGAGATCGAAGGGCGTCCGCATGATGACGGTGCCATCGCGCCGGAACACCGTGATCACATCATTCGGATCCAGCCGCAGCCGCCCAAACAGATCGTGAAAATAGGAAAAACGGATCGAGCCGGCGACGACGCCGAGGAAGCTGCCGTCGTCGCCCGTGATGCGGCGGCTAAGCACGATGGCATAGGCGCCATGATGCAGCATCGGGCGGCTGATGAAGAGGCCGACATTCGGCTGGTCGCGGTGGACCGCGAAATACTCCTCGCCGCTGCGGTTCTCCGGCAGCGGGTCGAGCGTCGAGGCATCAACGATGAGTTTTCCGGTGGAATCGAACACCTGGATCGCGCCGAAATGCCGCGCGGTGGCTATCCGATCGAACAGGATCAGTTGCCGCAGCGATTTGCTGACCTCCTTGATCTCCGGAGCCATCATGTTGTTGGCGACCGAACGCAGCGAAAGATCGTACAGTTCGACGTTGCGGCCGATGTCGGAATCGATCCCGGACGCCAGATTTTCCAGTGTCTGGCGCGCCAGCTCCTCTTCGCTGCGCCTCATGTCGAGCATGACGTTGACACAGATCGCCGAGAAGCCGATCACCGTGATGACGGAACAGGCGATCAGCAGCTTTGCCGATAGCCGCCAAGGCCGGCTGGCCTTATCCTTGCGCCGTCCAAATTCCATCACTTCGCTCCCGAAGATGACTGGGAATGCGCCGCGAATGGTTGCTGTCGGCTTAAATCGGGCCGGACAGGACTGTAATGCGTTAACGTTTCGTTGCTGAGGACCGATAGTGACCAATTACGACGCGCTACGCGATTACCTGAAGGTGCAGAGGCAGGCAGAGCTCGTGCTGAGCTTCGAAGAGATCGAGGAGATCATCGATGCAGCCCTGCCGCGGGCGGCGCAGCGCGCTTCGTGGTGGGAGACGCTGCGCAGCCCGCAGGAAAAGATGCCGCAGCGGGAAGCCTGCATCGAGGCCGGCTTTATCGCCACCCGTCAGCCGGACGGCAAAAGCGTGAAGTTCAGGAAGATGCCGCGGGCGCGCTGAGAAATGCCGACCCGACCGTCGTCATTCCGGGATGCGCCAAGCGCAGGCCCGGAATCCATTTATCCAAGGTTCTTGGTGTGCCATGGATTCCGGGCTCGCTCGTTTCACTCGCGCTTCGGAATGACGCTTCGCGTCAGCTCGCGGCCTCCAGCCTGACCTCGGTCAATAGCCGCATGGCAGCGTCCGCATCCATCGGCTCGCCGAAAGCGAAACCTTGCGCGTATTCGCAGCCCAGTTGATAGAGCTCGACCGCGTCGGAATCGGTCTCGGCGCCTTCGGCGACCACGTCCATGCCGAGGTCGTGGGCGAGCGCGATGATCGATTTGAGGATCACCGGGCGCGTGCCGCGGCTCGTGGTGCGCACGAACGACTGGTCGATCTTGATGGTGTCGAACGGGAACCGTTGCAGATACGACAGCGACGAATGCCCGGTACCGAAGTCATCGAGCGACAGGCCGGTGCCGAGCTCGCGGATCCGCGCCAGCATTTGCGCCGCGTGTTCCGGATTTTCCATCACCAGCGATTCGGTCAATTCGAGTTTCAGCGTGCCGCGCGCCACCGACGAGCGCGACAACACGGTGCGGATGTCGTGAATGAGATCATGGCGGAGCAACTGGCGCGAGGACACGTTGACGCTGGCGAAGATCGGCTCGCGCGAGCGCATCGCGCGCTGCCAGACCGACAGTTGCCGCGCCGTGCGGTCGAGCACGAAGGTGCCGAGATCGACGATCAGGCCGATTTCCTCGGCGATGGTGATGAACTCGATCGGCGACATCCGTCCGAGCTTGGGGTGGTCCCAGCGCGCCAGCGCCTCGAAGCCGGCGACCGAGCGGTCCTCCAGCCGCACGATCGGCTGGTACAGGATCGTGATTTCCTCGCGCTCGATGGCGCGGCGCAACTCGCTCTCCAGCGTCAGGCGGTCGGTCTTCCGCGCCCGCATCGCCGGCTTGTAGACGTCGATGCGGTCGCCGCCGATGCGCTTGGAGTGATACATCGCAAGCTCGGCGTCCTTGATGATCTCGTCGGTGAGCTGGGTCTGCGGGTCGGACAGTGCGAGCCCGATCGAGGCGGTGAGGAAAATCTCGCGGTCGTTGAAGGCGATCGGCGCGCGGATGGTCTTGCGGATGGTTTCGGCAAAGGCGGTGATGCGCGCGGGGTCCTGTTCCGACATCAGGATCAGGCCGAACTGGTCGCCGGCGAGCCGTGCCAGCGTATCCTGCGGCTTGAGAATGCGCGTCAGCCGCCGTGCCAGCGTCAGCAGGATGGAATCGCCGACCGCGATGCCGACGGAATCGTTGACTTGCTTGAAGCGGTCGAGGTCGATCACCATCAAGGTCGGCCGCAAGGTCGGCATGGTCTTGGCGAAATTGGCGACCGCGTTGAGGCGGTCGATGAACAGCTTGCGGTTCGGCAGGCCGGTGAGGTTGTCATGCACCGAGTCGTGCAGCATGCGCTCTTCGGCGTTCTTGATCTCGGTGACGTCGGTGAGCGTGCCGATCACGCGCGAGACCTCGCCGTCGGAGCCGACCACGGGGCGGGCCTTGAGCGCGAACCACATGAAGTGGCCGTCCGGCGTGCGCAGGCGGAAATCCTGCACCAGCCGTCCGCGGCGCTGGTCAAGCACGCTGTCGAGCGCCGCGCGAAAACGATCCTGATCGAGCGGGTGCAGCACCTCGAGCCATTTGGCCGCCGGCCCTTCCAGCGTGCCGCGCTTAAGGCCGAGCAGGCTTTCGGTCTCGGGGCTGGTGAAGACCTTGTCGGAGGAGACGTCCCAGTCCCAGATCAGATCACCGGAGCCGGCGAGCGCCAGCGCGCGCCGCTCGACGTCGGATACGATACCGGTGGAGGCGCCGCCGCCGGCGAAGGCGTGCTGCATCACCGTAAAGCCGATCAACATCACGATCAGGACGAGGCCGCCGAGCAATGCGGGGCCGACGATGTCGTTGGTGACGCTGCCCGCAATGGTCATGCCGGCCGCGATCACCCAGACGACCAGCAGGAACCAGGTCGGGATCAACAGCACCGCGCGATCGAAGCCGTGGGTGGAGAGATAGACGATCAGCGCAAAGCCCGCGATCGCAATCAAGACCAGCGACATGCGCGCGATGCCGGAGGCCACCGCCGGGTCGAACAAAGCGAGCGCGACCAGCGAGCCGAGAAACGCCAGCCAGCCGACGGTGATGTGCGAGTAGCGTACGTGCCAGCGCGAAAGGTTGAGATAGGCAAACAGGAATACCAGCAGCGTCGCCGCCAGGATCGCTTCGCCGCCGGCGCGCCAGACGCGCTCGGCGTTGTTCGACATGTCGAGCACCTTGCCCCAGAATCCGAAGTCGACCCCGATATAGACCAACACCGCCCAGGCAAGCGCGGCCGCCGCCGGAAACATGATCGAGCCCTTGACCACGAACAGGATGGTCAGCACCAGCGCCAACAGGCCGGAGATGCCGATCACGATGCCCTGGTAAAGCGTGAACGAATTGACCTTGTCCTTGTAGGCTTCGGGCTCCCACAGATAGAGCTGCGGCAGCTTGTCGGTACGCAGCTCTGCCACGTAAGTGACGACCGAACCCGGATCGAGCGTGATGCGGAAGATGTCGGCGGTCGCGCTCTCCTGCCGCTCCGGCCGGTCACCGGTCGACGGCGTGATGGTCGCGATGCGCGACAGGCCGAGATCGGGCCACAGCA
>NZ_DASSRP010000102.1:0-16578 GCF_035701725.1 Bradyrhizobium sp. | reverse complement strand
GAACGGCGCTGATGGCGCCGCCGGAATCGTTTGAGGCCACTGAATAGGAAGATTGCGCGGTCTGGCCGTAAGCGAGGCTGTCGAGGTCGTTGCGCGGCGTCATCGCAACCGGGCTGGCCGTCTGCATGCAACCCGCAAGCGTGAGCGCGGCCATGAAACACGCAATCTGGGCGCGGACGCCTCGCATCGGATACCTACCGTCAAATTGTTGATTCCGATTAAGGGCTTTCATGGTTAACAAAACATGACGACGGCGGGTTCGCGAGCCCCGCGAGCTGTCAAATTAACCCAGCGGCAACCTTAATTGAGTGTAATCGCCCGCATTGGGTAGAGTCGTGGCGTCCCGCGGGGAGTGAGCGATGCGTTTAGCGTTCTGGCGTTCGGGGAAGGCTGAGGCCGAACCGTCCGAGACGGTCGACACCAGCGTTGCGCCGGCCGCCGATCAGCCGCCGGCCGCTCCCGCCGGCGAGCTGGATTTTCTGGCGATCGGGCAGGCGATCGCACGCAAGCGCAAATGGATTGTCCTGCCGACGCTGCTTGCGGCGGTGCTGTCGATCACGGCGGTGAACATGATCACCCCGCGATACAAATCCGAAGTGCGGATTCTGATCGACGGACGGGAGAATATCTTCCTGCGGCCGAATGGCGAGCGAAACGACGATCGCACCTCGCTCGATGCGGAAGCCGTCACCAGCCAGGTGCAGCTCCTGTTGTCACGCGATCTGGCGCGCGAGATCATCAAAAAGAACAAGCTCGCCGACCTGCCCGAATTCGATCCGGTGCTGCGAGGCTTTTCGCCGTTGAAATCGCTGCTGGCGTTGATCGGCATCGGTCGCGATCCGATCTCGCTCACGCCGGAGGAGCGGGTGCTGGATGCCTATTACGAGCGGTTCACCGCCTATGCCGTCGACAAGTCGCGCGTCGTCGTCGTCGAATTTCAGTCGCGCGACCCCGATCTCGCCGCTCAGGTCGCCAACTCGATCGCCGAGGGCTATCTGGTGCTTCAGCAGGGCGCGCGGCGCGAGCAGGCGAGGTCGGCCGGGCAATGGCTGGCCGGCGAGATCGAAAGCCTGCGCAAGAGGGTAGCGGACGCTGAATCCCGCGTTGAGGACTTTCGCTCGAGATCGAGCCTGTTCGTCGGCACCAACAATACCACGCTGTCCAATCAGCAGATGGGCGAGCTGAATACGCAATTGAACAACGCCCGCGCGTTGAAATCCGACGCCGAATCCAAGGCGCGCCTGATCCGCGAAATGCTTCAGACCGGCAAACCGATCGAAGCTTCCGAGGTCCTGAATTCGGAGCTGATCCGGCGCTTGAGCGAACAGCGGGTGACGTTGCGTGCGCAGCTCGCCGAACAGTCATCGACCCTGCTCGACAACCATCCGCGGATCAAGGAGCTCAAAGCCCAGCTTGCCGATCTTGACCGGCAGATTCGCGACGAAGCCAGCAAGATTTCCCGCTCTCTCGACAATGATGCGCGGATCGCCGGCGGGCGCGTCGAGGACCTGAGCGCAAGTCTCGAGCAGGTCAAGAAGCAGGCAAGTTCCGCCAACGGCCAGGACGTCCAGCTTCGGGCGCTTGAGCGCGAGGCCAAGGCGCAGCGGGACCTCCTGGAATCGTACCTGGCGAAGTACCGTGAAGCGACCACCCGCGAGAACATCGAGGCTGCGCCGGCCGACGGCCGGATCATTTCCCGCGCCAGCGTGTCCAATACGCCGGCCTATCCGAAAAAGCTGCCGATCGTGCTGATTGCGACCCTGGCGACCCTGATGCTGTCGACCGGATTGATCGTCACTGGTGAGTTGCTGCGCATGACCATCCCGCGCGCCGCGGCCGTGTTCGTCCCGGTCGCCGCGCCGAGGCGCGAACCGCCGATGACGCGCGTCGCCGCAGTCACTGCCGAACCTCCGGTCATTGCTGACGATGCGCCGATGCCGCCTGTTACGGCTCCGCTTGCGCCGCAGATGGAACAGGAATCGTCCGAGGTCGAGCAGCTTGCCGAAACGTTGCTGGTTGCAGGCACCGCAGCGCGCAAGATCACCATTCTCGGCACCGCCTCGGGTGAGGGAGTAACGCAGACGGCTTTGGCGCTGGCGCGCCTGATGGCGCGCAAGGCACGCCTGGTGGTAGTCGATCTGGCCGGGGCCTCGTCGGCGATCGCCGCGGCGTCGGCCGATCCGAATGCCCCGGGGCTGGCCGAACTGATGCAAGGCGAGGCTTCTTTCACTCAGATCATTACCAAGGACCGGCTGTCACGGGTCCATCTTGTGAGTTCGGGGCGACCTGGCTCGGATCGCGCGGTTCTGCAATCGCCCCGTCTTGGCCTTGCGATCGATGCCTTGCTGAAGGTCTATGATCACGTCCTGCTGGATGCCGGCAGCGCTTCGGATATGCCTGCCGAACTTCTGACCGCGCGGGCTCGTGCGATTGTCGTGCCGGATGCCTCGATGGCCTCCGACGCCCGCGAGGTGATGTGCGAAGAACTCAAGGCCGTCGGCTTCACCGAAGTCACGATGTTGAGCAAGCCGGTTTCGTCGTCGGATGCGGTTGAAGTGGCGCCGCGGGTCGTGGCCGTGTAATCTTTCGGCCGTCAGCGGAAAGCGTAGCGCAAGCGCTGCGCGAGGTGCGACAGCGCCGGGCTTCGCTTGATGACGCGCTTGGCGCGGCTGACCGACGACATGATCGCGGTGACAGCGGAGCCGCGCGGGCTCAGCGGAATGAAGCAGTCGAAGATCGCCTCGTTCGTCTTGCAGAACAGCTTTTTATAATCGTCCGAACCGATTCCTAGATCGAGCGCGCGGTAACCGCGCTCTGCGTAGTGATCGACAATGTGGCGGATCAAAATCAGCCCGGGACTGAAGCGGGAGCTTGCCGACAGAGTGTAGGTGTTGAACATCATCGAGAACCGATGCCCGTCCGCGACGCCGGCGAATACCGCGATGACGTCCTCGTCACTTTCCAGGGCGTGGATATCGATCGCACGGCCACCATCCGGTAGCAGCGTGGTGCAAGCAGTGCGGATGAAATCCTCGACGCCAGGTTCGGCAAAAACGTCCGGCAGCCCTTGCTCGGCCATTCGTTGCGGCTTGATGCGGAAGAACGCATCAAGCAGCCGCTTTATGTCCGCATCGGCTGTGGCGATCTGATAACGGTAGCCCGGGAGTGCCTTCAGTTTTCGCTCCTTCCCCTTCAGGCGACGGCGCACCGAGTTACTGATGCGCATCGTGTCGGTTGAGCCCGGCGCGAACGTCATTGTGGGGCAGTCGTTGGGCGAGGTCTGATGCGGCAGCAGCGCGAATGGATTCGGCAGTCCCTGCCATGCGAGCGGTTGCTGCTCGAATGCCAGCACGTCAACGCCGGCCTTGTCGCGGATCGACGCAAAGAGGGCATTCAGGTCGGCGCGCGATGCCACCGTTGCGAAATCCCGGTTCCACAGCGCCATGTTGAACGTGGCGTGCTTGCCTCCCATGAAGTGGGCGCTGCGGGTGCCCCAGCCTCGCTTCAGCACAAGCGGCAGCAGCAGCAACGGCATACGGTCGCGGTCATAGGCGACAACGATGAGAGGCTGCACGCCCTCGCGTGTCCCGACCAGTTTTTGCCACGGACGAAGGAAATCCAGTCTTTGATAGGGCGTAGAGAGATGACGTTGATTTTCGAGGCTGCGCCAGATTGCCTCGACCTCGTCAATGTCGTTGAATATGTCGATCGCGGCGATGCGGCTCGACTGCGACCATGCTGGTGTATCTGCCTTGCGCCCTTGCATCGCGGCAGCCATCGTCATCGCAATACCTGTCCGCAAATTCCGTGTAAGGCAAAACTTAACTTTTGAACTCAGCCGACCTTTGCAAAGAAATGTCAACAAAGAGTAATGACATTATCGCTGCGGCGGCGGAAACTCGGCTCAAACGGATACTTTGCCACCTTCGCGACTCGATCTGTAACCTGCGCCGAAAGACGAGACGTTGTCATCTGCCGCCGCTCTTCTGACAAGCCTCAGACTGGAACTAGCTTATTTCAGCGGTCATGTGTGGTTGAAACGCCGCGGTGCCGGCGTCATCCTGCGTTTCGAGCGTATCCGTCCGCGTCAGGAGCGCCGATTCCAGCCGCGGCTCGCCAACGAGATTACGCCGGACTTTCTTGACCGCACGATCCACGCATTGAAGCGCTGGAAGTACGATATTGTTTCGATTGATGAAGTTTGCCGCAGGGCGGTCACGCTGGCCTCGCGTCGGCGCTTTATCTGCCTGACCTTTGACGGCATCTACAAGGACGTTGCCGTATCCGCCTATCCGGTACTCTCCCGGCACCGGGTTCCCTTTACGGTTTACGTGCCGACTGCATTCCCCGACGGAATCGGTGAAGCATGGTGGCTGGCGCTCGAACGGATCATCGCGCAGGAGCGGCGTATCAGCCTGATGATGGGCCGTAACGAGATGCACTTCAACATCCCGACGATGGCCGAGAAGCATGAGCTCTATGACTATCTTTCGGGCTGGTTGCGCTCGCTCGAACCGGCGGACCTGTCGGCCGCGATCAAGGATCTCTGCACGCGTTACGCGGTCGATCTCGCAGCACTGTCGCGCGAGGCGTCGCTGGATTGGCAGGCTCTTGCGGCACTTGCAGCCGACCCGCTGGCGACGATCGGCGGTGCGACCGTCGACTTTCCAGTTCTGTCGAATATGAAAGATGCCGCTGCCTTGCGCGAAATGACGATGGGAAAAGCGGTGATGGAAGCGGCGCTGCGCCGCGACGTCAAGCACTTCGCTTACCCATTCGGCGATCGGAAATCCTGGCACCGCAAGCATATGGCGATGGCAGAGGAGGCGGGGTTTGTCAGTGCCGTCTCGACGATTCCCGGCGTCGTCGAGCCCGCCGGGCACACGCCGCTGCTCGCACTTCCTCGCATCACCTGGGACGGCAGGCTGGGCTCATTGCGCGCCATGCGCGTGGTCTTGGCCGGGGCTGCTCCTACGAAGACGCCGGGTCTGGCCGCGACATCCAGCTCACGATAGGCATTGCCGGCAAGACCCAGCCCAGGCCGGCGACGACATAGAAGACCGCTTGCAGCAGGCCTGAACTCGCAAGCCACGGCGTTTGGGCAATCGCCATTCCCAGCAGCGACCACACCGCCGCCAGCAGCAGCAAGGCAACGGTTCCAAGCAGTTTCCGGGTACGAATCTTCATGACGGAAAGGGCGGCTTTTCCAGGATTACGCGCTTTGCGCAGCGCAAGCGGCGGACTATAAGGTTCGCAAATTTTCGATCAAGTCTGGCGCAATGGCCGTTATTTCCACCCTCGAAACGCCACATCTTCGCCCTGTCCGCCTCTGGCTGATTGCGGTTGCCGCATTGATTGCGGTGATGGTGCTGGTCGGCGGCGCCACACGGCTGACCGAATCCGGATTATCGATCGTCGAGTGGAAACCGGTCACGGGTAGCTTGCCGCCGCTCAACGAAGCCGAATGGATCAAGGCCTTCGAAGGCTACAAATCGATTCCGCAATACCGCCAGATGAACGCCGGCATGTCGCTCAGTGAGTTCAAGACCATTTTCTGGTGGGAATGGAGCCATCGACTGCTCGGGCGCGTGATCGGAATGGCTTATTTGCTGCCTTTCCTCTGGTTCCTGTGGCGGGGCGCGGTCGGCGCCGAACTGAAGCGCCGTTTGTGGGGGATTTTCGCGCTTGGCGCGCTGCAGGGCGCGGTCGGCTGGTGGATGGTGGCCTCCGGCCTTTCCGAGCGGGTCGAGGTCTCGCAGTATCGTCTCGCCACGCACCTCGTTCTGGCGCTCCTGATTTTTGCGGGTATAGTTTGGACGCTGCGCCGGCTCGGCGAGAGCGCGCCATCCGCGGTGCCATCGCGGCTGAAGATCGGTGCGCTGGTTCTGCTGACGCTGACCTTCGTGCAGCTTTATCTCGGGGCGCTGGTCGCCGGGCTTCGCGCGGGCAAGATCTACAACACCTGGCCGGACATCGACGGTGGATTCATTCCATCGGCGGCGCGGCTGTTCTTCGATACGCCGTGGTGGCGCAACCTGTTCGAAAATACGCTCACCGTGCAGTTCGAGCACCGCATGGTCGCCTATACGCTGTTCGTGCTGGCGGTTGTTCACCTGATCGATGCTGTACGCTCACGGGCCGATCGAGCAGTGATTGGCGGTGCCCTGTGGTTGCTGGGTGCGGTCACGTTGCAGGCGACGCTCGGTATTCTCACGCTGCTCAACCAGGTTCCGATGGACCTTGCGCTCACCCACCAGGCGGTTGCCATCGTCGTGCTGACCCTCGCGGTGCTTCAAGCGGAGCGATTGACGCGCTCGGGGCAGCAAGCCGCTATGCAAGGAGTTGGCCGGCCGATCGCGCTGACGCGTTAACAGTAGCCGAGCACGCCGCAAGCGTAAGGAAGCCGGAAGCGGTAGTTGATGTTCGGCCCGCCGTAATATGGTCCCTGATAGTCATAGGAATGCGTGGAACCGTAGTAGCCGGGCAGGGTCGACGATCCCAACAGGATCGGCGTATGCGGCGGTATCGTGACAACCGGGAAAGCCTCGGACGGTGTGAACAGGAGATCGGATTCCTCGGCAACTGCTCCACGATGAGCTGGCGCGGGTGCCTTGCCGTAAATCGGCACGCGCGTCGCCGCCATATCGGCCGCCATCGCCGGTCTGAAGGCAAGCACCGCAACCGGAAGCCACAACATCCAGCGCAACATGGATCCGCTCCGAATCATCGCGAGATGATTCAATCACCTTTGAGCGCAACGAGTGTTAACACGCATCCGGCTCTATCCCTCCGACCGCAGCGCCTGATCGAGGTCGGCGATCAGGTCTTCCTTATCCTCGATGCCGATCGACAGGCGCACCACCTCCGGAGCGGCGCCTGATTTGATCTTGGCGGCATCGTCGAGCTGGCTATGGGTGGTTGATGCCGGATGGATAACCAGCGAGCGGGTGTCGCCGACATTGGCGAGGTGCGAGAACAGTTTCAGCCGCGAGACCAGATTGACGCCGGCGTCATAACCGCCCTTGAGGCTGAAGGTGAATACGGCACCGGCGCCTTTCGGCGCGTATTTGCGTGCAAGGTTGTTGTATTTGTCGCCATTCAGGCCGGCATAATTGACGGCTGCGACAGCCGGATGGGTCGAGAGCCATTCGGCAATCGCCTTGGCGTTTTCGCAATGCTTTTGCATGCGCAGTGGCAGCGTCTCGATTCCGGTCAGGATCAGGAACGAGTTGAACGGCGAGATCGCAGGCCCCAGATCGCGCAAGCCGAGCACGCGGCAGGCGATCGCAAAAGCGAAATTGCCGAACGTCTCCTGGATCTTGATGCCGTGATATTCCGGCCGCGGCTCACTCAGTATTGGATACTTGTTGTCCTTCGACCAGTCGAAGGTGCCGGCATCGACAATGATGCCGCCGAGCGAATTGCCATGGCCTCCGAGAAACTTCGTGAGCGAATGCACGACGATATCAGCGCCATGATCGATAGGGCGGATCAGGTAAGGCGTTGCCAGCGTGTTATCGACGATCAGAGGGACGCCGGCCTTGCGCGCGACGGCCGCGATCGCCTCGATATCGGTGATCGTGCCGCCGGGATTGGCGATCGACTCGATGAAGATCGCCTTGGTGTGCGGCGTCACCGCGCGCTCGAAGCTGCCGATATCATCGGGATCGGCCCATGCCACGTTCCAGCCGAAACTCTTGAAGGCGTGAGTGAACTGATTGATCGAGCCGCCATAGAGCTTGCGCGCCGCGATGAATTCGTCGCCGGGCTTGAGCAGCATCTGAAACACCACGACCTGCGCCGCGTGGCCGGACGCGACCGCGAGCGCCGCAGTGCCGCCTTCGAGCGCAGCGACGCGCTCTTCGAGAACGGCCTGGGTCGGATTGCCGATGCGGGTGTAGATATTGCCAAACGCCTGCAAACCGAACAGCGACGCGGCATGGTCGGCATCGTTGAACACAAAGGACGTGGTTTGATAGATCGGGGTTGCCCGCGCGCCCGTCGTTGGGTCGGGTTGCGCGCCTGCATGCACGGCAAGGGTGGAAAAACCGGGGTCACGGTCGGTCATGCTGGCTCCTTTGTGTCGATCTCATGGTACTGACGAGCGCAAAGCCGTCATGAGGAATATCAAAACCGAAATATAATCCGAGAATTGCGGCGGCGCGTCATTCCTTCGCACGACAATCGCGTTGGCGGCTTCAGCCGTCAAGGCTGCGTGACCACTATTCGTAATAGCGTCCTTTGCGGCATGGCGCCGCGGGAAAAATCTTTCGCGCCCGCATCAGGACTGGTCAGTTCTGTTTTTTGCCGCACGATCCGATGCGGCGGTGGCGCCGCCGCCAAGGCTGGTGCGCCCGAGCGAAAGCCGCATGCCCTGCGTCGGCATCGGGGCACGCCTGGAACTGAGGGTGCGCGAGTTCACGCCCATCCAGGATATTTCCGACGACAGCCGCCCGTACTCGATTTTCGGGCAGCGATTCATCACGACTTTCATGCCGGCGGCTTCGGCTTTTTCCGCGGCTGCGTCGTCGCGCGCGCCGAGCTGCATCCAGATCACCTTGGGCAGCGGCGTCATCTTCAGCGCCTCCTCAACCGCTGGCATGATGTTGCTCGAGTTTCGGAAGATATCGACCATGTCGACCGGCCGGTCGATCTCGAGCAATGAGGCGACGAAAGGTTTTCCAAGCAGGGATTTTCCGACATGGCCGGGATTGACCGGGATCATGTCATAGCCGCGCTGGGCTAGATATTTGAAGGCAAAATAACTCGGCCGCACGTTGACCGGGGAAGCGCCGACCATTGCGATCGATTTCACGCCGTTGAGAATTGCGCGGATATAATTGTCGTCGTAGCTGTCGTGGTTCATCGATCCTGCCATTTCGGCTCGCGCTTCTCGATGAAGGCGCCGATTCCTTCCTCGGCGTCACGCGCCATCATGTTCTCAGTCATCACTTCGGCCGCGTAAGCGTAGGCGTCGGCGAGAGTCATTTCCGCCTGGCGGTAGAACGCTGTTTTGCCGATCTTGATCGTGTAGGCGGATTTGCGTGCGACCTTCTGCGCCAGTTCAACCGCAGCATCGCGTTCGGAGCCGGCGGGCACGATCCGGTTGACCAGGCCGATATCGCGCGCGGTCGTGGCCGAAATGGGCTCGCCGGTCAACAGCATTTCCATCGCCTGTTTGCGAGGGATATTGCGCGAGAGCGCCACCATCGGTGTCGAACAGAACAGCCCGATATCGACGCCGGGAGTTGCAAAGCTGGCCGCGTCAGAGGCGACGGCAAGATCGCAGGTGGCGACGAGCTGGCACCCGGCAGCGGTCGCAATGCCCTGAACCGCGGCGACCACGGGCTTGGGCAGGCCTATGATCGCCTGCATCATGGTGCTGCACGCGGTCATGATCTCGGCGAAATAGGCTCTGCCGCGATCGGCGTCACTGCGCCGGGCCGTCAGTTCCTTCATGTCGTGGCCGGCCGAGAACGCTTTGCCGGCAGCGGCAATCACCACCGCACGCACCGTCTTGTCATCGTGGATGTCCTGGATTGCCGCAGTGAGCGCTGCAATCAAGCCTTCGGACAGGCTGTTGCGGGCATCCGGCCGGTTGAGCGTCAGAATTGCGACATCGCCGATTGTCTCGCGCAGCAGGATTTGCGGTTGCGAAATGGTGGCACGTGCGGTTTGGCTCGTCATCGAAGCATTCGCCGATTAGCTAGGTGTTGCGTACCAACCTAATGTAATAGGCAGGCAGAGGCGAGGGCAGGTGGGGAGCATGACGATCGCAAAAATGACGGTGCCGGAGCTGGAGCAATTCCTGCGCAAAGAGTTTCCGCAGGCATTTGCCGCTGATGACATCGCGATCGAAGCCGCCGATGGTCTCTCCTGCCGGCTCAGGCAGCGCTATAGCGAAAAGATGCTGCGCCCGGGAGGCACGGTTTCCGGTCCGACGCTGATGGCGCTGGCCGATTTTGCCATGTACGTCGTGCTGCTGTCGGCGATCGGCCCGATCGGTCTGGCCGTGACCACGAACCTCAACATCAACTTCCTGCGTAAGGGTGCGCCCGGCCACGATGTGTTGGCGCAGGCGCGGCTTCTGAAGCTCGGCAAGCGGCTGGCGGTGGGAGAGGTCAGCCTGCTGTCGGCCGGCTCGGCGGATCCGGTTGCGCACGTGACCGCGACCTATTCCATTCCTGTTGCAAAGGAAAGTGAGAGGTAAAATAGAACCATGTTTTTAAGCCATTGTTTTATCTAGCATAATTATCTCACTTCGGCATTGACGTCACGGCGCCACGCCTCTAGAAAGCCACGCAGTTGGGCGCACGCGATGTGCGCCTTTGCCTTTTTCACGGATCGCTCACATGAAAACCTTTTCGGCCAAGCCCGCCGAGGTGACGAAGAAGTGGGTCTTGATCGACGCCAAGGGTCTGGTGGTCGGTCGTCTCGCTTCGCTGGTCGCCATGCGCCTTCGCGGCAAACACCTTCCGACCTATACGCCCCATGTCGATTGCGGCGACCACGTCGTCATCATCAACGCGGCGCACGCGGTGCTGACCGGCCGCAAGCGCGAGAACAAGGTCTATCATAACCACACCGGATATATCGGCGGCATCAAGGAACGTACCGCCAAGTCGATCCTCGAGGGTCGCTTCCCCGAGCGCGTCGTTGAGAAGGCCATCGAGCGGATGATTCCGCGCGGGCCGCTCGGCCGTATGCAGATGGGCAATCTGCGCGTCTATCCTGGCGCCGAGCATCCGCACGAGGCGCAGCAGCCGGAAAAGATCGACATCGCCAAGATGAATCGCAAGAACATGAGGGCCGCATAAGATGGCTGATACCGTGCAGTCGCTCGACCAGTTGTCGCAGCTCAAGACGGCCGCTCCCGAAGCGCCGAAATACGTCAAGAAGGTCGACAAGTTCGGCCGCGCCTATGCCACCGGCAAGCGCAAGGACGCCGTGGCCCGCGTCTGGGTCAAGCCCGGCTCCGGCAAGGTGACGGTCAATACCCGCGAGGTCGAGGTTTACTTCGCCCGTCCCGTGCTGCGGATGATGATTCAGCAGCCACTGATCGCGGCAGCTCGCGCCGGCCAGTACGACGTGATCTGCACCGTGACCGGCGGCGGTCTTTCGGGGCAAGCTGGCGCGGTCCGCCACGGCATTTCCAAGGCTCTCACCAATTTCGAGCCGGAGCTGCGCAGCGTGCTGAAGAAGGGCGGCTTTCTCACCCGTGACTCCCGCACGGTCGAGCGCAAGAAGTACGGCCGCGCCAAGGCCCGCCGGTCGTTCCAGTTCTCGAAGCGCTAATCGCTTCGTTAAAATTTGCCGCGAACGCGGCCGATACCAACCATCGAAAGCGCCCGCTTGCGGGCGCTTTTTTGTTGTTCTTTTGTTGATGAGTTGAGGCAATTTTTTTCGGAAAACTTGCAGGCCGAAGCAAACGGATTGCCAAGGCGTGAGGTCTAGCCTGCGAAATGCGATGGTCTCGGCCGCGCGTCTTTGCATCACAAACTTCCGGTGGCTCAATGTCGCTCGATACTTCCACGCTCTATGCTGTCGCCACGATGATCGCGGCGCTGCTCGGCATGATGCTTTTGTTCTTCGGCTTTCAGGAGAGAATTGCTGCGCTGAAGTGGTGGGGATCTGCCTACGTCATGGGCGCAGCTTCGGTGGCGTTGTGGACGTTTGGCAGCGCGAAGTTCGGCGACGTGTTCACGCTCGCGCTCAACGCGGTCGGCTTTTTGACCTGCGGCATGGTGTGGAATGCGTCGCGGCTGTTCCACGGCCGCAAGCCGAATTATCCCGGTCTCGTACTCGGCGCGCTGGCCTGGGCTGCCGCAGTGATGTCGCTGCCGCCGGGCGCGATCGCCCTGCGCATGACGATTGGCGCCGGTATCGTTGCGATCTATGCCGCGCTGACGGCCACCGAATTGTGGACCGAGCGCCGCCGCACCTTGCGCAAGCGCTGGCCGTCGGTTGCCGTTCCCGTCTTGCATGGTTTCGTGCTGATGCTGCCGATCCTGCTCGGCGATCTCCTGCATCCACAAGATCGCGCCTTCGACGACAGCATCTGGGTGACGGTCTTTGCCGTTGAACTCGTGTTGTATGCGGTCGGCACCGCCTTCCTGATCTTCATGCTGGTTTCCGAGCGCACCGTGACCGCGCACAAGACGGCGGCATCGGTCGATCCGCTCACCGGCATGTTCAATCGCCGCGGCTTCTCCGAGGCCTGTTCGCGGGTTATCGAGCGCGAGGCCCATGCCGGACGCCCGGTGACGGCCTTGATCTTCGATATCGATCATTTCAAATCGATCAACGATCGCTTCGGCCACCCGGCGGGCGACGAGATCCTGAAATTGTTCTCGGCCGTCGTCGTCAACAATCTGCGCATCAGCGATCTGTCGGGGCGCATCGGCGGCGAAGAGTTCGCCGCGCTGCTGCCGTGCCCGCTCGAGGAGGGTGTGATCGTGGCCGAGAGGGTGCGCGAGGCATTCGAGGCTTCGGGCATCGTCTGTGACGAAGGCCCGGTCGATACCACCGTCAGTATCGGCGTGGCCGGCGGCCCGGCTGGTACCGAACTCGAAGTGCTGCTGGCGGCTGCCGATACCGCGCTCTACCAGGCCAAGCGCGGCGGACGAAACCGCGTCGAGGCCGCGGAAGAATTGCCATTGTCGCTGGAGCACTGGCGGCGCAAGAGCGCCGGGTCGGCGCGGCCGGTCACCGCAGTGCCCCGTCTGGCGTGAGGACAGGCAAGCGGGTGGTAACTTGGCGTTTACCATCCGCTCCTTACCCTTGCCGGTATGGAATCGATCCGCAGGCGCAATCCGCAAGCAGCTCTCAACTCGCTGGAAGCAGCGGCCGTGTCCGCGCGCGGCGGCTTTGCCTGCATGTTTTCGACCGCCGATGAATATGAGGCCGCGCTGATTTCCGAGCGCCGCGCCAACGGCCGTTACGCGAGCCGCTGGCCCGTCATCATGTTCGTCGGTTGTGCTATGATGATCGCAGCTACGGTGCTGCTGCTGAACTGAAAACTCCGGAAAGTGTGAAAGGATGCGGCGCCGGCAGGCGCCTTTTTCTTTTGGGTGGCTTGCGATAAAGACGGGCGTCAAAAAACAAAGAGGAAACCGCAAATGGTCACCGAAATCGCCCAGATTGAAGTCAAGCCCGGCACCGAGAAGGACTTTGAAGCCGGCGTCGCCAAGGCCAAGCCGCTGTTCTTGCGCGCCAAGGGCTGCAGCGGCATGGAGCTCCACAAATCCGTCGAAAAGCCGACGCGCTACCGCCTGTTCGTGAAGTGGGCGACGCTGGAAAACCACACCGTCGACTTCCGCGGCTCGGAGGACTTTCAGTCCTGGCGCGCGCTGGTCGGGCCGTATTTCGCGTCTCCGCCGGAAGTCGAACATACCGAAACCGTGGTGAGCTGACCTCAAGCGGCCTCTTCGGCCTTGAAGTGATCGATCAGCACCTTGACGATCGCCATCAAGGGTAGCGCCAGCGAAATGCCCCAGATCCCGAACACGATGCCGAGCAGGATCTGAAACGCGAACAGCGTGGCAGGCGGAATGTCGAGCGCCTGCCGCTGCAGCATCGGCGTCAGAATGTAGCTTTCGAGCGCGTGGACGCCGAGAAAGAGCACGAACGCGCTTGCCGTCGCGATCCATCCCGACGCGAGCGAGGCGAGCACGACGATCACGCCGGCCACGATCGCGCCAACCGTCGGAATGAAGGCGAGCAGTCCCGCTTGAATGCCCAGAATGAATGAGCCGGGAATGCCGATGATGGCAAGCCCAAGCCATGTCACGGCGCCGACGGCCGCCATGGTGAGCATCTGCGCGATCAGCCAGCGCTCCAGCGTCTCGCTGATGCGGTCAATGATCACCGTCGCCTGGGCACGATGCCTGGCCGGCGCCAGATAGAGCAGTCCGTTGCGGTAGACGCTCGGCTGGGCCGCAAAAGCAAGGCCCAGAAAGATCACGATGAAGAAGTTGCCGACTGCGCTCACCGTGCCGAGCAGCAGCTTCCAGGTCTGGCTGACGATGGCCCCGCCGCTCGAGGCAAGCGCGCCGGCGCTGGGCAGGTTATGCTGCTGCGGCGGCGCGGCCGCCGAGCCTGATGGCGCCGGCGGCGGATTGGCGAGATCGAAATAGCTGGTGTCGATCCCGTTGCGGTCGAGGAAGCCTTTCACGTTGACGAGCTGCGACTTCAGCGTGTCGCTAAGGGCCGTCGCCTGCTGCGCGATCGTGGTGCCGCCGAGAAAGACGATGCCGGCGAAGAGGCCCGCAAGCACAAGGCAGACGATGGCGAGCCGCAGCGGATGCGGCCATCCGGTCACGCGTCCGAGCAGGTGGGTCAGCGCGTTGAGCGTGACCCCGAGCAGGACGCCGGAAAAGATCAGAAGCAGCGCCGCGGCGAACGACCAGGCGAACAGCAACAGGCTGGCAAAGGCCACGGTGGCGATTCCGCCGACGGCAATCGCCCAGGCAAGGTCGCCCCTGGTCGCCTGGTGGTCATCCGATGGTGCTGGCACGATTCTTAATTCCCCGCTGCAAGCCCACTCTTTCGCCAAAAGCTGCCGACGATCAAGCCATCTGCGCCCAAAGACGCGCCGGAGGGCGAGGGATGAATCCATTGCAGACCAGCATGGCCGTGGAAACTGGTTCCAAAATATTGATCCGGGCGGGCGGCAAGTGCATTATTCGCTATTCCAATGGTTTGCGAGATGGAAAGGGTATGAGGAAGCCGGTTGTCGGCGTGATCGGGAACGCCCACCGCATCGAAGGTCGCTTTGACGTTCAGGCGGCGGGGGTGCGAAATCTTCGTGCCATCGCCGAAGTGGCTGGCGCCTTGCCCCTGATCTTTGCCGGCTGTCCGGAAATTACCGACGTTCCGGCCCTCCTGGATGTGGTCGATGGCATCGTGCTGACCGGCGCCCGCGCCAACGTCCATCCAACCCGCTTCAAGAGAGAGCCCGACGTCAAGCACGAGCCCTACGACCTGCCGCGCGATGAAGTGGCGCTGACCCTGTCGGAAGCCTGCGTCGCCCGCGGCATTCCGCTGTTCGGCATCTGCCGGGGCCTTCAGGAGATGAACGTCGCCTTCGGCGGCTCGCTGCACCCGGAAATCCGCGAACTGCCCGGCCGCATGAACCACCGGATGCCGCGGCTGGAGAACGGCGAAATTCATCCCGATCCGAAGGTGATCTTTGCCGACCGGCATGACGTCAAGCTGCTCGCCGGCGGGGCCTTTGCCAAGCTGCTCGGCTGCGACACCATCCGCGTCAACTCGCTGCACGGTCAGGGCATCCTCGATCCCGGCCAGCGCGTGGTGGTGGAGGGGGTCGCCGAAGACGGCACCATCGAGGCGATCCGCATTGCGGATGCGCCGTCGTTTGCGCTCGGCGTGCAATGGCATGCCGAATACGATCCGCAGCGCAATCCGATCAACCGCACGCTGTTCGAGGCCTTCGGCAAGGCGCTGCGCGAGCACAAGCGCGTCGCGGCGTAGCGTTCGTTTTCGTCACCTCGCAGCGCCTGGACCGCGCTTTCTCCTTGTCATTCTCCGATGCGCGATTGCGCATCGTGGATGCGCGGAGCGCGCAGGCCGGAATCCATTTCTCCCAGCATTCGTGCTGCGCCATGGATTCTCAGGTGCGCAAGCGCGCACCATAGCTCGCTCGCTTCACTCGCGCCCCGGAATGACGGCTCATTCTTGACATGCGCGATCCTTCCCGCGGCAGCGATTGCCCGAGTTTGACGTCGGATATGCCCTCGAAAACGGAGGGCGCAGGGAATGCCGGGTGCTCGACACACCCGCAGCCTCGCGTGCAAGAAAAAAGCACACGAGTTAGTCACCACAGGTACGCCGCAGACAGCCGGCATTCCCTGCACGATGGTTTTAACGGCTGCTTCGTGCTCGCCCCGGAGACCGGGCTTTGTTGCCTCCGTGAGTAACAACGCTTGCGCGTTGCACCGTTATCAGCGTCGGGATATCGGGCCCACACGACTTCGCCGTCCGGCACGGGCGCATTCGTCTGACGCGCCGTCCCGTCCATCGCAGCCCGCACTCAACGTTCGTGACGATCGCGAAGCGCCCCTCCTGGAGGAGCGCGGGCCGGGCGAGCTGATGCCAGTGATTTGCCCGACGCCGCAAGGAAAATGCGCTGCGGCGAATTGGCACGACGGGCAAATCACATTCTGTCCATCCAATCGGCTGTCAAGGAAAGGAGTGGCTGTCGGCTCACGTCTTGACATGGGTCAATGGAGCTTCCCCGGGGCTGACTAGCGTTTAAAAAAACGCCGGAGGACGCGCCATGGGCGAGCTTGTGCAATTCATTGCCGTGCCGTTCGATCGAACCGATCACGGCCTCGTTGCTGGAGACCCCCACAAATGTGCAAGTCCGGCGCAGGCGATCGAGCGCGCAAAGGGGTATTGGCAAATCTTTGGCCATGCCGGCGCGATGGCGTTCGTGCGGGTTGGTTATCCCGACGCGAGGACGACGGTTCTGCGAACATTTGGAAGTGCGCCGCCTGACGCACCGGTTTGATCCCTGGGTTGCTTTGCTGGCGCTCGCAATCAAGCGGCGAGCCCAGA
>NZ_DASSRP010000101.1:0-2134 GCF_035701725.1 Bradyrhizobium sp. | reverse complement strand
CGGGGCCCGGTTTCGGCGGCGTTGGCGGCGAGGGCGTGTGGACCACCGCGCCGCCGACGACGGGCGCAGGTTTCGCGACACCGCCGATCTTGTTCTGCTGGGTCTTGGCGCCGCCGAGCGTGGTCTGCGCCAATGCGGAGCAGGAACTCGCGATGGCAAAGCCAAGCAAACCGACAAGCATCAGCCTGATCATTGTTGGTTCGTTCATGGCGGCGCCTCGCGCGAAACAGCTTCGACTGAACATAGGTAAACCCCCCGCGCGCTTCAGCCAATAGCAGGACCAGGCTATTTTCCGGCTATTGTCGCCCGGCAGGAGATTTGACACGTCGGGCAAATCACCGGCATAGGTCCATCCTCGGAAATATAAGACCCGCGATCCGCAAAGCCGGAGCGCGGGTTTTTTGTTTTTCCAGAATCGGGCGGCGGCGGCACGGCGCAGTAATCTCACTAACGCGCAACGCAAGGCGTCTTCATGCGCGCCGCCGCCCGACCCTGTCTTTGCAACTTCTCAAGAAAGGATAGCCGCATGGTTACGGCCGCCTGCCTGATCGCGCTGGCGATCGGCGGATTGATCCTCATTCTGCTCTCCGAGTTGTTCCAGTGAGCGCGGAGATCATCTTGTTTATTCCGCGGGCACGAAGCCGGCCGGACCCGACCCAAAATCCGTCCCACTCGCCGATGCACCCCGACGATCTCGTGATGGATCACGTCGATACCGCGCCGTGCGAATATTGGCCGATATACGAGCCGCGCGAAGATGAGTCCGCGTAGCCCTCCCACAAATATGGAGACCGAACGATCCGCCATGCCCAAAGCCGTCACCGAAATTCGCTCGCTGGCGCGAAGCCACACCCGCACAGCGCTCAACGTTCTCGTCGCCGTCATGCGCAACACCAAAGCGACGCCGCCGGCGCGCGTCGCGGCGGCGAACGCGATCCTCGATCGCGGTTGGGGCAAGCCGACGCAATCGCTTGCCAATGACGACAGCGCGCTGGAACTGATCCATCGCATCGAGCGCGTCATCGTGCAGCCCGACCATGGCGAGGCTGAAAGTTGCGCTAGTCAAGAACTGTGAAGGACAGACCGCGGCGGCGGACATTCCAGTGCGTCGTCTCGCCTGTCATCGCCACGTCAAGGGAGGCGCCGTCGTTCCCGCCCGACGCAGATGAGTCGTCACGCCCGCTCGGCATTTTCTCAGGCAAGCCAATGTGAGATTACCCTGTCCCGCCACGGTTCTGGGGTTTATCGGACAAGCCGCTATCGACTGATGACGATGAGCTATACCAACGCTTGCGGCGGTGGATCGACGCCTGAATACATCACGGTGAATTTCCATCATGTCGACGCTGAAAATTCCGACCGCGAAAATCTTTAAGCCGCTGCTAGCGCGATCGCGCTACAAGGCTGCGTTCGGCGGCCGCGGTTCGGGAAAATCGCATTTTTTCGGCGAGATGCTCGTTGAACTCTGCGAGGCCGAGCGCGGCACGCTTGCCGTTTGCATTCGCGAGTCGCAGAAGACGCTGGCGCAATCCTCCAAGCGGCTGATCGAGAGCAAGATCGAGAAGCTCGGCCTCTCACACAGATTCAAGGTCTACAACGATCGCATCGCGACGCCGGGCGACGGCCTTATCATCTTCCGGGGTATGGCCGACCACACGGCCGACTCCATCAAATCGCTCGAAGGTTTTCGTATCGCCTGGGTCGACGAGGCGCAAAGTTTAAGCTCCCGCTCGCTGGCGCTGCTGCGCCCGACCATCCGCGCGGAGAATTCCGAGCTGTGGGCATCATGGAATCCGCGGCGCAAGAGCGATGCGATCGACGATTTCTTTCGCACGAGAAAGCCGGAAGGCGCGATCCTGGTTCACGCCAACTGGCGCGACAATCCTTGGTTTCCTGCCGTGCTCGATGAGGAGCGCAAGACCGACCTTGCGCTCTATCCCGACCGCTATGCGCACATCTGGGAAGGAGACTATGTGAGAGCTTTCGAGGGTGCGTACTTCGCGCCGTTATTGGCGCAGGCCCGCGCGCAGGGACGCATTTGCAAGGTAGCGGCCGATCCGCTGCTGCCGCTGCGCGCCTTTCACGATATCGGCGGCGCCGGCGCGCAGGCCGATAGCTACACGATCTGGATCGT
>NZ_DASSRP010000100.1:0-2582 GCF_035701725.1 Bradyrhizobium sp. | reverse complement strand
CGGTGTTGAGGCGATCGCCGATGTTGAGCGAGTGCGCGGTGATGCGCTTGGCTTGCGGCTCAGCGCGAAAGGCGGAATTCTTCATCGAAGACAAGGCCCTGCCAACCGTACAAGCCTAGCAGCATCGGCCGGCGCGCGCGATGACAGATCCACTCCCCTCGTCCAGTCCTAGTGATGCGGCGTGATCCGCAGCTCGACCAGCGCCATGCGTGTCAGTGCGGCCACGTCGCGCTCGCCGCGTCCTGCGCTGTTCAGGATCGATTCGGCCAGCTGATGGACCTGGGTCGCGGAGACCGGCTCCGGCAGGCTCTCGATGGCCGCGGCCAGCGCCGCCGACATGATCTCGATCACCTCGGGAGAATATGCCGCGGACTCAAATCCGCGGTCCTTCACCGCCAGCAACATCGTCAATGACCTTGGCCTCGCCGGGCGCTCAAAATACCCAATGCAAATAAATCCCGGGAAACTCCGGTAGTTCCTCATCTCATCGCGTCATCCCTGCTGACGCTTTTGGTTACGCAGTAACCGAGACGGCCGGCCAATGTCGCCTTGCGGACGGCGAAGTCAAAACTGTGGTGGGACTACAACAGCGCGCCGCCGTCACAGAAGTCCTGTCATTTTCGACTCCAATCGTTCACATACGAACGATATGATGCGCGACATCCGGGGCTGAAAGAATTTCATCCTAATCCCTTATTGCTACCCGGAAGGCCGCTGGTCGATACGCCAGCGGCCTTTTGATTCCCAAGCTCCCGCAAGCTGTGTCTCAGCGGCCGCGATTGCCACGCGGCTTCGGGCTCGCAAAGCCGTAGGTTTGCGCCAGGCGATCGAGGCATTCCTGAAAGCGTCGGGCGAAATAGTCCTTCCAGCGCTGGCCGCGCAGGCCGCGCCGCAAGCCGATCTGCTCCATGGTCAGCCCGAGCACCAGCACCTCGTGCACCAGCACGATGCCGTCGCTGCCGAGTTCATGCTCGATGCGATTGAGCCGCAGCACCGCGCGGCGCTGCCGTTCGGTGATCGGCTCGCGCGCCCGTCCGCCGTCGACATATTCCCGCGTCGGATCGACCGCGCGGGGGCCGCGTTCGGCCTTTTCCCAATCGTCCTGGAACGCCCGTCCGGCGCGATACTGCGCCTCGTCGATCTGGTGGTGGCTGTGCAGCCGCGCCAGCGGATCGTTGCGGATCGAACGCAGCGCGACGATCTTCTCGCCGGCCTCCAGCGCGAGCGGATCGTCGATCTCGACGGTGGAGACTTCCGCATTCAGCGGCAGGTCCTGCGCCCTGCGATCATGGGGGGTCGATGCTTTGCGAGGTCTTGAACGCCTGGCGCGGGGCATGGCCGAACTCCTTGGGTTGAAGGCGGGTGGTCGAACGGGGCAGTCAGGACTTGCGGGCCATCAGCGCGGCAAGCTCGGGGCTGATGGCAATGATTGGCTTGGCTGTGCCGGCTTTCGCGGGGGCAGCCGCGGCTTTCTCGCCGACCTTCTCACAACAAGGATTCTGTGAGTGTGAGTGTGAGTGGTCGACGCTTGCCGCAGCCGGGCCCGAGCAAATCGAAGCAATTGGTCGTGGCGATGAGCGGCCGCGCGCCGCGTTTTCCAGCTTCATGCGCGAGAGCGCCGAACCGAGACCGCCTTTCTGTCCCGCGATCGAGCGCTTCTCGGACAACCGCACCAGCCGCTCCAGCTCGGCATCGATCCGCTTGTGCTTCCAGCCGGAGTGGAAGAACTGCTGCAGCACCGGGCGATAGCCGCCCCAGGTGCGTAGCGGCAGCTTGGTGATCTTGGAAAGCTGGAGGTCGTCGTCGGGCAACTCGCCCTTGCGCCAGTAATGCATCATCAGCAAGAGATACGCGCCGTGCTGCGCGGTCGTCAGGTGACCGGTATCGCCGAGATAGTCGCCGACATAAAGCGGCATCCACGCACGTTTCATCCGCGGTGGCCGTTCCTGAATGCCCGCTGGGCGGCAAGCAACCGCCTCAGTTCGGCTGTCGGCCGCGAGCCGGCGACCCCGCTTCGAACGAGCGCCGCCAGATGCGCGATGCGAAGGCGTAGCGGCAGCCGCCGCAGCCGCGCCAGCCTCAACTCGGCCGCGCCGCTCATGCCGCCTCCACAAGCCGCAGCCGCGTGCGCGCACCTTCCGCCGTCCCGGCGGCCGGCTCCGGCAAGCGCGTCAGATGGAAATGCGAGACGCAATAGCTCGAGCCTTCGCGGCGCGGATGGCCGCAAAAGGTGATGGCTTCACCCTCCGTTTCGCCGCCATAAGGATAGCGGCAGTCGTTCGCCTCAAGATCGATCAGCGCCAGGTGCCGCGGCATGATCGCCACGCAGCGGAGCTGAAGCGCCGCAGCGCGCTCGAGCGTCGAAGGCTTTGGCGTGGAAGGTTTGGGCGTCGAAGGTTTGGGCGTAGCAGATTTGGCCGCGCCACTCCCCAGCCTGCGGTTGCGGGATTCGACGATCCGCCGCACATCCGGTTTCTTCGGCGCGCACATGACGCTGGCCGACGGGGGCCGCAGCGGCACCGAGAGCCCCAGGCGGCGCGCGCGGCCGATCGCGGCGTTGCGGGTATAGGCGGTTCCGAATT
>NZ_DASSRP010000099.1:0-9404 GCF_035701725.1 Bradyrhizobium sp. | reverse complement strand
TCGTGGCGTCGATCACCCCGCGGCATTCCAGTATCGCCTCGTTCACCTCGGATGTTGCGACGTTCTCGCCCTTCCAACGGAAAGTGTCGCCGAGACGATCGACAAAGTGAAAGAAGCCGGCATCGTCGATTTTCATCAGGTCGCCGGTGCGAAACCACGCATCGCCCTTGGCGAACACGTCGCGCAGGATTTTTTTCTCGGTCTCGTCGGCGTTGGTGTAGCCCTCGAAACGACCGCCGGCACCGTCGGCAGTGCCGATCCGCCCCACCGCCTCGCCCGCTTCGCCGACCGCGCACGCCTCGCAAAGCCCGTCGGCATTGCGCCGCGGCGTCAAGGTCTCCGCATCGACACGAACGATCGCAGCCGGAAAGCGATGCGCCAGCAGCGGTGGAATTCGGCCGATCGCGCCCGGTTTGCACTCGACATTGTAGAGCGAGAAATTGCCTTCGGTCGCCGCGTAAAATTCCAGGATCTGCGGAATCGAAAACCGCGTCTGGAAATCTTCCCAGATATCGCCGCGCAAACCGTTGCCACAGGCAAGCCGCAACCGGTGCTGGTTTTCAAATTCCGACGGCGGCGCGTTGAGAAGGTAACGGCAGAGTTCGCCGATATATTGAAACAGCGTGCAGTCGAAGCGCACCACGTCGCGCCAGAACGTGCTGGCCGAAAATCTGTCCGGCAAAACGACCGATGCGCCCGCCGCAAGCATGCTGCATGGCGCGACCACGCCGCCGACGCTATGGAACAGCGGCAGGCAATCGAACAGCCGGTCGTCGGCCGATGCATTCGTCAGGCCGGCAAACCAGCCGCCCCAGTTCTGGATACGGCGATGACTGATGCTGGCCGCTTTCGGCAGGCCTGTCGTGCCGGATGTGTAGATCAGAAGCGCGCGGTCATCGATCGTGACGTTGCGCCGCTCGCGTGCGCTCAGCGGCGCTGCATCGAGAGCGGCCAGCGCCGTCTCAAGATTGATCTCAGCTGCGCTCTCGCCGTGATGCCACACTTGCGGCATGCGCTTGAGGTGCGGGCGAATTTCATCGAGCGCGCCTTCGAGGTCCGGCCCGACAATGATATGACTGGCTTGCGCGACGTCGATGCAATGCTGGAGCGAAGCTCCGACCAGCCTGGTGTTGATCAAGGCGACGACGACGCCGACCTTGCTGACACCGAGCCAGGCGGCGAGGTAATCGGGCGCGCCGTTCAGCAGCAGACAAACCGTCTCGCCTTTGCCGATGCCCTGTGCCAACGCCCAGCGCGCGTAGCGATTGATGCGTTCGTTCAATTCGCGATAACTGAAGACATCGCGCTCCGACATGATCGCCGGCCGATCCGGCTGGCGCGCGGCCCATTCCTCGATGAGATCGGCAAACAGCCGGTCCGGATTGGCCTCAATGGCGGACGTTCGCTCGATGGCCTTCAGCCAGGTCTTGGCGGTCGACGGCTTGGCGTGCAGCGGCGCTGCCGCGCCCTGCTCGACTGTCGATCGCTCAATGACGCCCGCGCTCATGGCTTCCCGTTCCCACGTGATCGCTCTCTATAGCCGCGCGGGCCTTTCCAGGTGTTAATCGGCAGGGTTAAGAGGCGAATCGCGAAAATCCGCCCGGATGGATGCGAGCGGGTTCGTCGGTTTCCATTGAGAACGAAGGAGGTCAGTCGCCGGAGATCGAGCCAAGTGGCGATGAAGAATGGGTTAAAGCATGCAAGCGACCGTCGCCGTCCGCCGCCACCGCGGCGGAAATTTCGTCGGTGCGTCGCAGTTCGACGCCTATCCGGCGTGAACGACCAGTTTTTCCTCGGCGAAAAACTGCAGCGCGCCGTAGCCTTCCATATCCACGGCGTAGCGGAAGTTCCCGTCCGTGGTGGGGAAGACCGCAATCACAATGCCGGCCTTGTGGTCGTCCGCCGCCTTTTCAACCCGTTCACCGATCGCAAATTTGGCCATCGCTTGTTCCTCTTCGGGAATCTGTAAGCGATTCTCGCGCAAAGCGGTTAACGGTTCTTAAGCAAAGGCCTGATCAAAGATGCAGCGGCCGCTGACCAATATTACAGCGCAACTGCGATAAGCCGCTATGGACGCGTGTAAATTTTCTCATGATGATGTCGCATCCCGTAACATCACCCCCCGATTCCTACGGTGTCGGCCGTTAGCGATTTAGAGAGGCTGTTTTGATCGACAGACGGGAACTTCTTCGTTCCGCGACGACATGCCTGGCCTGGCTCGGCACAGCGGCTAGCGCGTCGGCGCAAGGCGCGCCCTATCCGTCTCGTCCAGTTCGCTGGATCGTTCCCTATACCGCAGGCGGCGCGACCGACGTGCTGTCACGCCTGATCTGCCAGCGCCTGTCGGAGCGGCTCGGTCAAACCTTCATTGTCGAGAACAAGCCCGGCGCCGGCAGCAATATCGGCACCCAGGCCGTGATCAATTCGGCCCCGGACGGCTATACGCTGCTCCTGACCAGCACCGCCAATGCCATCAACGCATCGTTCGATCCGACGCTGCCGTACGATTTCCTGAAAGGCATTGAACCGGTTGCAGGTGTGGCACGGATCCCACTGGTGCTGGTCGTCAACAACGACCTTCCGGTCCGAAGCGTGGCGGATTTCATTGCCTATGCCAAAGCCAATCCCGGCAAACTCAGCATCGCTTCATCGGGCATCGGCACCTCGCTGCATCTCTCCGGCGAGCTATTTAAGTCGATGGCGCATGTTCAATTCGTTCACGTGCCCTATCGCGGCTCCGCGCCGGGACTTACCGACGTCTTGGCCGGTCAGATTCAAGGCATGTTCGACAATGTGACGTCGTCGTTCGAACTGGTGCGATCGGGAAAATTACGCGCGCTCGGCGTCACCACCAAGGAACGCTCGGACGCCTTGCCCGACGTTCCGCCGATCGCAGACACGCTGCCCGGTTTCGAGACCAGCTCGTTCTACGGTGTTGGAGCCCCGCGCAGCACGCCAACAGCCGTCATCGACCTCTTGAACAAGGAGATCAATGCGGCGCTCGACGATCCCCTCGTCAAACAGCGATTTGCCGAGCTTGGCGCCATCGCGATCACCGGCAGCGCCGGCCGGTTCGGCGACATGCTTGCGACCGAGACGGAGCGCTGGCGCAAGGTCGTGGAACTCTCCGGCCAGCGCAAAGAGTAGCCACCCCCCCCTTTTCCGGTGGCCGGTGTTGGAACCGCGGGTTACCTTGATCCTTGTCAACGATACGGTGGCTGAGGCGGGGTATCGGAACCTATGATCACACGCAGAGCCCAGTGGGATACCCGCTCGACAATCTCCAGGTCCGCCCATGTGCTGGAGCGAACCGGACTGGCGCTGACCGGCGCCTCCTGCGGCCTGTTCGTCGCCGCCCATGTCGGACGGGCCGATATAGAGCTGATCGGCTCGGCGGCTGCGGTGTTCGCGATGATGATTTATGGCGCGGCCGGCTTCTATCTCGGTATCGATCTGCCGCATCTGCCTCCCGATCACGAGATGCACCTGCCACTGCGCGAAGGCCTTGGCACCAAGGCCGATGCGGTCGAACTGCTGAGCGCGGCGGGCACTTTCCTCGCCTCCGCCGCGGCGGTTATCTCGGTATCGAGCATCGTTCTCGACGAAGTCGCGCATCGCGCCTCGGCGCTTCTGATCTGTCTCGCCTGGGCCGTCGGCGCGACGTTGCAGATCGCCGCGGGCCTCATCGCGCGCAAGAAGGCCGAGGACGCCGAAAAGCTATGATCTGCGACGGCGGCCGGGTCTTGCCACAGGGCCCCGCATTCAGAACGTGAAGCCCCGCTGACCGCGGCGCCGTTCCGTTTCATCCGCGGCGTGCGCGCACCGAAACCGGAGCAGCAGCGGCCCGGCACGAGGCCAAGCCGCCGTTGCAGTCCGTCGTTATTCCGGAACGAACCGAAAGAAGATCAGTTGGCCGCCGGGTTGAGATCCGGATCGTAGTCGCCGATCCGCGAACGGTCGAAGCCGGATTGAGCATTCCAGCTCTCGGAGGCACGCGGAACTGCGAAGGCCGGACCCTGCACCTGGTTATAGGCGCCCCGGTAGTGGCGGAGGGCGTGGACCGGCTTCTGGGCAGGCGCCGTATCGCTGTCCTGGGCGAATGCCGGGCTCGACAGGGCTGCGGCCACGAGTGCGATAGCGCTGAGTGTTTTGATCGTCATCATAGGGTTTCCATTTTAAGGTGGTGAACCCCTCCTCGAGACTTTTCCTACAACCGACAACCCAAAGCTGACGACACACGTTCGTTCGCGCCGATTCAAAGCGGTGTGAATCACGATCGATCACGACGCCGCATTTCGTGATCGGGCGGTGAGCGGCGGCGCTTGGCGCGCGCCTCAGGCCGCTATTGAAGGACCATGTTCAAGAGGTTGGCAAGTCGCGCTGCGGCGAGTGCCGCCTGGCTGCGCGCAAGGTTGCGCGCATTCGTTTCATAATCCCGTGTGAGCTGGACCGGCGTTTTGTCGGCGCGGATCGGCGGCGCGTAGGCCTTCTGTTTCGCGAGCTCGAAGCTTTCCTGAGCCCAAACGGCCGGATCCAATTCGACCGCTTTGGCGGGCTCCACCGCGACCCTCCATAGACCATTGGTCTTGTCATCGGCGTCGAAAATGGCGCCGAACACCGAAGAATAGCCGCCGAACAGACTGTCCCAGTAGGCGTGAAGCGCCAGCGTCTGGCCGGTCGCCGGAATCACCATCTCCTCGTTGCCGCCGCGGTCACCTTCTTTATCGGATATCTGCGCGGTATAGCGGTCAATCGCGTGCAGCGGCTGATGGAGATCGCCGACCAGGTGAAGCGTCCAGGTCAGGTCGTAGGAGCGCAGCGGCTCGGAAGCAGGCGACGACGACGGCAAAGCGGCGATCATCAGTTTCAATTGGCTGACGGCATCGACCGCAACGGGCGCAGGCAGCGGCGTGTTGTCGGGCGAATAGAGCGTATCCTTGAAGTGCCAGTACTGATGCTTGAGATGCCCGTAAGGCACGTTGTGTCCGGCGGTCGAGTCCGTCGGCTGATCGTCGTAATAATCGGCTTTCGTCTTGATATCGTCGGCCCAGGTGGCCGCGTGGACAAAGGCATAGAGCTTTTCCTTGCCCTCCGGGGCGCCGGCGGTCCAGTTCGGATAGTCGGGATTGAGCTTGAGCAGCGTATCCGCCCGCTCTTTGACCGCCGGCGTGAGGCGGTCGTACGCCAAATAGGCGATCTGCATGTGACCTTCGTCCCACCAGGCCTGCGCCGGCTCGCTTAGCAGCATCGGGAATGCGAGCAGCAAGGCAACAAGCCTTGCGCGCGGCGCGGCGGCGACACCGCCGAGCGGCACGGCTTTCGGGAGCAACATCATGCGGCCTTTTCCTCGGTGTCACGCTTGCGAAAGACGCCCCTCTATCACGACACGGTGGGCACCGATGTGACATGGCCCACAATCAGCAGAGATGAGGGCTGCGGCCTAATGTGTAATTTTGACGTCATACATCCCAGGATAGAGTGAGGATTTACCAGGCTTCGACGGCGGTCCGAAGCAGCCAACGATTGTGGAGCTGCACGATGAGGCGTTCGACGATTCCAGCCGTTTTGAGAATCTCCTCGATCTGCCTCGCGCTCGGTGCGGCCATTCTCTTCGGCGCGATCGGTGACGCCCGCAAAGCCAGCGCGCTCGACTGGAATTGCGCGAGCAGGCACACCGTCGATCCCGGCGAGCCGATCAATATCGGGCAGCTCAAGGGCGTATTGCGGGAGTACCGGTATTGCGGCGACTATGACCGCGACTTTGCCAGCAAGATTGCCGAGGCCAAAGCGGCGCTACAGGACAAAGCCGCGAAGGCCGAAAATCCGGCGTTGGTGCTCGACATCGACGAGACTTCGCTGTCGAACTGGCTGGAAATCGAGCTGGACGATTTCGCATTCATCCCGGGAGGCGCCTGTACGCTGGAAGGCGGCTATGCATGCGGCGACACCGCATGGGAGCTCAGTGCACGCGCCGAAGCATTGTCGCCGACGCTTGAGCTCTTCAACCTGGCGAAGTCACTCAACGTGACGGTGTTTTTCATCACCGGCCGCCCCAACCGGCCGGACCTGAAGGCCGCGACCGTCAAGAATCTCCGCGAGGCGGGTTATGACGGATGGAAAGAGCTTTTCATGCGGCCGGTTTCCTCGCCGGGCGCATCCGTCTCCGACTACAAGACGCGCACACGCAAACATATCCAGGACGATTTGCACTACCACATCATCGTCAATGTGGGCGACCAGCACAGCGATCTCGTCAACGGCTACGCGGACCAGATCTTCAAGGTGCCGAATCCGTTTTACTTCATTCCCTAGACCTAAAAGAAGTCGCCAGACCTAGCGAAATCGCGAGCCGCAATTTCGAATCCAGCCGACTCCGATTTATTTTCAAAGCCGATCTATCGAAAGGGAGGTCACAATGCCTGATGTCGCTTCGGCTCCGTCTGAAGTTGCCACGATCATCTCTGCCGCGTCGGCTACCGCTAGCGCGATCTCGGCGGCGATCAACTTTTGGAATACGCGCAGCTTTCAGCGGCAGCAAAAAAGCACAACCATCGACGCCTGCGTCAGCGCGTCCGCTGCATTGAAGGCGGCCGTGCACAAGACGCTCGAACTCAAGGCGAACAAGGTCGACCCGATCACCGAACCGCAGATCTGGGGCGCCTACGAGGATGCGTGGGCCAAATGGGTTGCGTTCGATCAAACATTCCAGATAGCAAAGCGCCACAGAAATACGTTCGAGCAAGATGCACCGGACCGGACATCGGCATTGCTCTCTCAATTGCGGGTGAATTTGCGCGACCCCGCCTGGATTCCCGGCGGCGCAAACGATCCCAAGGACATTCGCGCTGGCATCGACACGATAATCGCTGCGATTCAACGGGACAGCGGATCGGCCGATTAGGGACGCCGGACCTGCAGACATTTGCCGATCGAGCCGGTGACCGGCGCACGAAAAAGCCCGCCGAAGCGGCGGGCTGATTTCTCCAAGAGGTTGGTTGCGGGGATAGGATTTGAACCTATGACCTTCAGGTTATGAGCCTGACGAGCTACCGGGCTGCTCCACCCCGCGATAAACCTTTGCTTGGCCTTATCTAAAAGCCGAAATGGCTGGGTCAACGCCCCAAGGGCGCCGCTTCCGTCCACAGGCTTCCTGAGAAGGCAACCCTCAGGCCCGAGGCCGTGAGGTCGCGGGCGCTATGTACCAACGACGGTGCGCTTTGGAAAGGGCTCTGGGCTCACTTTTGAGGATTTTATGACAGCGAATGGCGGCCAATTTGCTGCTTTTTATCCGAAAAGGTCAGAAAAGAGCCCTTGCCAGAAATTCGCCGAAAGCCCAGCCTTCGCAAAAAGCAAAGCAAGACGCGGGGGGAGTTCGGACCATGGACAGCTTCGATTTTGTGGTCGTGGGCGGCGGCTCCGGAGGCTGCGCGGTCGCAAGCCGCCTGTCGGAGGGCCCTGCGACGTCGGTGGCGCTGCTCGAGGCCGGCGGAACCGATGACAATTGGGTGGTCACCACGCCCGGCGCGCTGATCCTGATGATCGCGGGCGGGATCAATAACTGGGCCTTCAACACCATGCCGCAAGCCGGTCTCAACGGCCGCATCGGCTATCAGCCGCGCGGCAAAGGGCTCGGCGGCTCCTCGGCGATGAACGCCATGGTCTATACCCGCGGCCACAAGGCCGACTATGACGGCTGGGCGGCGCTCGGCAATACCGGCTGGTCCTATTCGGACGTGCTGCCTTATTTCAAACGCTCCGAAGACAATTCGGAACTCGACGGCGCCTATCACGGCAAAGGCGGTCCGCTGCATGTCACGGGCTCGCGAACCGACAACCCCGCACGCGAGATCTACCTTCAGGCCGCGCGCGAGGCTCAGTTCCGTATCCGCGACGACTTCAACGCCGAGGAGCAGGAGGGCCTCGGCGCCTACCAGGTCACGCAGAAAAACGGCGAGCGCTGGAGCGCGGCGCGCGGCTACATTCATCCCTTCATGAAGACGCGGAGCAATCTGCGCGTCATCACCGATGCGCAAACAACCCGCATTCTGTTCGAGGGCAAACGCGCTGTCGGTGTCGAATACCGGCAAGGCAAGGAGATCAAGCAGCTCCGCGCCCGGCGGGAGGTGATCCTGTCCGCCGGCGCATTCCAGAGCCCGCAACTGCTGATGCTGTCCGGCGTCGGCGACGCGGTCGCGCTTACCAAGCACGGCATTGCCTCGCTGCATCATCTGCCGGGCGTCGGACAAAACCTGCAAGACCATCCGGACTTCGTGTTCGGCTTCAGCTCAGATGCGCCCTATTTTACAGGGCTGTCGTTCGGCGGCATCGCGCGGATCTTGAAGGGCATTGCCCAATATCGCCGTGAGCGGCGCGGGCCGATGACTTCGAATGTCGCCGAATGCGGCGGCTTCCTCAAGACGCGGCCCGACCTCGAGCTGCCCGACATTCAGTTGCACTTCTGTATGGCGATGGTCGGCGATCACGGCCGCAAGCTGCGCTGGGGCACCGGCTTCTCATGTCACGTCTGTGTGCTGCGTCCGAAAAGTCGCGGCAGCGTCTGGCTGCAAAGCGCCGATCCTTTCGCGCCGCCCGCGATCGATCCGAATTTTCTCGGTGAGGAGAGCGACCTCGACACCATGGTGGCGGGCTTCAAGACGACGAAGCGCCTGCTCGATGCGCCCGCGCTCAAGGCGCTGCAGAAAACCGATCTGGTCACCGCCGGCATCGAAACCGATGCGCAAATCCGTGACGTCCTGCGCAACAATGTCGATACCGTCTATCATCCGGTCGGCACCTGCAAGATGGGCGTTGACGATCCGCTTGCGGTGGTCGATCCCAAGCTTCGCGTCCATGGCCTCGAGGCCTTGCGCGTGGTCGACGCCTCGATGATGCCGACCCTGGTCGGCGGCAACACCAACGCGCCGACCATCATGATCGGCGAAAAGGCCGCCGACATGATCAAGGCGGAGATGCGGGTAAACTAATGGGCGTCATTCCGGGATGGGGCGTTAGCACCCTCTTGCAGCCCCACCCTTACGAACTTCCGGAATCGAAGGGACGCTGGCAAGCCTATTGAGTCTGATGTGGCTTTGGTTCAGAAGTCCGCATGAAGAGCTCGCGGCCGCAATGATGCGGACTTCTGAAGCGCCACACTAGCTATGCGTTGGGCCGAGGGCTCATCCCTTATCAGGGCAGCCTCGATTGGCTAGATTTCGCCGATCGACACGGACATCCGAAGAACGACGGGAGTGAAACAGTGGATCTGGGTATCAAAGGCCGCCGCGCCATCGTCTGCGCATCGAGCAAGGGATTGGGACGCGCCTGCGCGATGGCGCTTGCCAATGAGGGCGTTCACGTCACGCTGACGGCGCGCGGCGCCGAGGCGCTGAAGAAGACCGCCGATG
>NZ_DASSRP010000098.1:0-14486 GCF_035701725.1 Bradyrhizobium sp. | reverse complement strand
TTGCCGGCACCGTTCGGGCCGATCAACGCATGAATACTGCCACGCCGTATCTTGAGGGAAACGTCGCGTATGGCAAAGAAACCCGCGAATTCCTTGGTCAATCCGTGGGTTTCGAGAATGAACTCATCCGACAATCAAATTCCCCCGCGCGCCATCGCCTGCGGCGTCCGAACCGCGCGTGGCTGGTGTTTTCCTTACAGTGGGTTCCCCCGGGGCGCCTGAATGACCGCGTTGGTTTCGCGTCTTGAAATTCGTCCCGGGACCCACCGCCTCCGGGCGGAATATGCCGTCATCGGCCCTCATTGTGCAAGGCGGAAAGCGGCTCTGGCGGTGCTTGGCCATTAGTCTTATGGCCTTTTCGGCGCCTCGCGATAGCCGGTCTTGCAACTGCACGTTTGGAAAGCAGCCGTTAACGCTGTTCGCCGCGAACCGGAAACCTTCACCAAATCTTTTCGCCTCGGGGTGAAGATTTGGTGTTTCAGCGGCACGGATATCGGCATCTTGGAATTCATCAGCGCCAACCCGACGGTCATCAAGTCGATCAAGCAGCGTGATCTCCTGAACACGTGGCTGCGGCTTTTTGCTCCCACGCAGCGCCTCCCGCGCCTGGTGGATTTTCAGCCCGACCGGATCGAGGAGGAGCTTCCCGACCTCGTCTTCATGACGGTCGAGAAGACCGACCCGCTCGCGATCGTCATCGACAGCGACGGCACGCGGATGTCGGTCGCCTTCGGTTATACGGGCAGGGGCCGCTATCTCGATGAATACCTGGGTCCGCGCCTGGCGCCGCAGGTGATCCCGATCTATCAGCAATGCGTAACGCGCGCCCTTCCCGCCTATTCCATCGCTGATGTCGATGACGCCCGCGGCCGCATCGTCGCCTATGAGCGGCTGCTGCTGCCGTTCTCGGACGGCGGCGGCGTCACTCACATCATCGCCTCGCTGAAGACCATCAGCGAAGACGGCTCTTTCGAGATCATCAACCTGATGCGCGGCAACGATGCGTTGCCGACGCAGAAACTTCGTGCGGTGATCGATCGCGACCTGTTCCATCGCATGCCGGGCCGCATCCCCGCTGCCGACCTCGTCGAGTTCGACTGAGCCTTGCTTGCGGGCCTCACACCTTGGCGCGAGCACCGCCCGCCTTCACTTCCTTGGCGTAGATTTCCGGCTTGAAACCGACCAGCAGCCTGCCGCCGAGGTCGAGCACCGGACGCTTGATCATCGAGGGCTGTTCGAGCATGAGCGCGATCGCCTTGCGCTCGTTCAATCCCTCCTTGTCGGCCTCGGGCAGGTTCTTGAACGTAGTGCCGGCACGGTTGAGCAGGGTTTCCCAGCCGAGTTCGTCGCACCAGGCTTTCAGCTTCTCCTTGGGCGCTCCGGCGGCCTTGTAGTCGTGGAATTCGTAACCGACCTTATGACTGTCGAGCCAGGCGCGCGCCTTCTTCATGGTATCGCAGTTCTTGATGCCGTAGATCGTGATCGGTTTGGTCATTTTCCCCTCGTATACTGGTCGAAGGCGCTCAGCACCGCGAGCGTCATCGCCTCGACCCCGGTCTCGATGGTCGGCTTGGGCACCGGCGCAAACTGCGGCGAGTGATTGGGCGGCAGTTGCGGACCCGTTCCGTTCATCGCCGCAGCAACCCGCTCCGGCTCGTAGACGCCGATATTGAAGAACATCGAAGGCACGCCGGCCTCGATGAATTCGGAAAAATCCTCGCTCGCCGTCACCGGCGGTGAAGTCGCGATCTTGTCGCCAAAGGCCGCCTTCAGCACCTTCGCCGCGGTCTCGACCACGGCGGTATCGTTCATGACCGCCTTGCCGCCGTCGGTGAAAGTGATCTCGGGCTCGGGCGCGCCCGACATCGCCGCCGCCGCTTTCGCGGTTCGCTCGATTCCCGCCAGCATCTTGGCGCGAACTTCCGGCTTGAAGGTGCGGATGGTTCCGCGCAGCACCACGGAATCGGGAATGATGTTGTGCGCGGTGCCGGCATGAATGGCCCCGATGCTGAAGACGCCGAACTCCAGCGGGTCCTTTTCGCGGCTGATCACGCTTTGCACATCAACGATGAATCGTGCCGCGATCAGCACCGGGTCGACGGTTCGTTGCGGCGCCGCGCCGTGACCGCCGCGGCCGCGGAACGTCAGATCGAGGCTGTCGGAATTCGACGATCCGACGCCGGTGCGATAGGTCAGCGTTCCGTAGGCGAAAGGACCATCGTGCAAGGCAAAGCCGAAATCCGGCTTCTTGAACCGCGTGAACAGCCCGTCGGCGATCATCGCCTTGGCGCCTGACACGGTTTCCTCGGCCGGCTGGCCGATGAACATCAGCGTGCCGTGCCATTGGTCCTTCAGGCCGAGCAGCGTCTTGGCGGTCCCGACCCAGCTCGCCATGTGAATGTCGTGGCCGCAGCTATGATCGACGAAGGTCTCCTGCCCGTTCCAATCGGTCTTGTCATGGCTGGCATAAGCAAGCCCGGTCTTCTCCTCCATCGGCAACGCGTCGAGTTCGGTGCGCACCAGGATGGTCGGCCCCTCGCCGTTTTTGTAGATCGCAACCAGCCCGGTCTTGCCGACTTTCTCCGTCACCTCGAAGCCGAGCGCGCGCATCTCGGCGGCGAGCTTGGCCGCCGTCTTCACCTCCTGAAACGCCACCTCGGGATGGGCGTGAATATCCTTGTACAGCGCCTCGAGCTTTGGATAGTCGGCCTCAACGGAAGTTTCGATCGAGGCCTTCAGTTTTGAAACATCCAGTTCGGCCCGGGCGGGCGCAACCGCGGCCACAAGGCAAAGACCGGCTGACATGAAGACTGTTCTGGCAAGCCCGCTCATCGCAGCAAATCTCCCTTGTTCTTGTGACCGGTTGAAACGAGACAATGGCCATTGACCGCACGTAGCCGAAAGCGCCGCGCGAGTATGCGCATTCGTTCCCGCGGCGCAAGACGCCGGGGCTGGATGGCAGGTTTGCCCCCGAAAAGATCGGAGGGCGCAGGGAAAGCCGGATGCGCAGGCGCACCCGCAGCCTCGCGTGCAAGGTAGAAAAGCACACGAGTTAGTCACCACAGGTTCGCCGAACAATCCGGCCTTCCCTGCGCAATGGTTTTAACGGTGTCCTTCGTGCTCGCCCCGGAGACCGGGCTTTCTTGTCTCCGTGGGTGACAACGCTCGCGCGTTGCACCGGATATCAGCGTCGGGATACCAGGCCCACACGACTTTTCCGTCCGCTGCCTCATCACTCGTCAGTTGATGAGCCCAGCGTCCATCGCATCCCGCACCCAACGCTCGTGACGATCGGCCAAACGCCCCTCTTATCGAGGCGGGACGGCAGACTCATAGAGCTGATTTTAGCGGCACCGAAAGCGGATTATTTTTCGCACAAAGGCTGGACTTTGTCGCAGCACCCGCGCCGCCTGATTTGCCCGTCGGGCAAATCAGTCAGCAAAGTAACCTCGTCGCCTCTGTCTTGAGCCGGAGTCAAGTCGAGGAAAGAACCCGCGCCGTCGCCGACAGGCGGCGACCATCCGGCCGCAATGTCCAGGACAGCGCGACAAAGCCAGCAATCACGAACGGCAGAATAAGCTCGGGACCGCGGTCTCCGATCGCGGCGCGCGAAACGATGGCACCGCTGATATCGAAGATCATGCCGGCATACGCCCATTCCTTGAGATAGCGCGTGCCGGGCGCGACGATCACGATTGCGCCCAGAATCTTCCAGATGCCGAGGAAGGGCAGGAAGTATGCGGGATAACCGAGCCGCGTCATGTCTGCGACGAAGTGCGGATTGCGCGTCAGCAGCGCAAAGCCGGGAGCGGCGAACAACGCCGCCGTCAGACCAGTCGATACCCAATAGACCAGGTTAGTCCATGTTCTCGCCTCACCCATCTTGCCCTCCACCTAGGCTCTCATCCGCTTCGCCAGCGTTTGTTCGATCATCTTTCCCATCACGATCCGTGCAATGCTGGCTGGAATCAGCGCGCTCATGACCCGGTTCATCGCGCCCGGCAGACAGAGCGACTGATTGCGCTGCACCGCCTCCAAGGCTTCATCAACGCACTGGCTGGTGCTGATCGGCTTCATCGGCATGGTTGCTGGATCGAGACCGAACTTGGAAAGGATCGCTGTATCGGTCGGCGGCACCACCAATACCGTGACGTGCACGCCCTTTCGGCGGAGTTCGCGATGAAGGGATTCACCAAAACTCTGGACGAAGGCTTTGCTGCCGGCATCGTTTGCCATGAACGGGATTCCGTGGGCCGCGCCCATCGCCCCGCCGAGAATGAGACCGCCGCAGCCGCGTATCGCGAGCCTCGGACTGAAATGATGGGCGATATCGAGATGCGCCAGCGCGTTCAGGCGAAACCGCCGTATCATTTCGTCACGCTTCTCCGAAAGAAAACTTCCCGGATCGCCCGTGCCGGCGTTGGAGACGACGAGACCAATATCGAGATCTTCGACCGCCGCATGAAGGCGCGCGGCAGCTTCCGTCTCGGAGAGATCCACCACGACGCTGCGGGTCTCGACACCGAACTCGCCCTGCAAGTCCTGTCCGAGCCTATCGAGCAGAGTTTCACGGCGCGCGGCGAGCACGACGTTCAGTCCGGCGCGCGCCAGTTGCCGGGCAAATTCTGCCCCGATCCCGGAAGACGCGCCGGTGACAAGCGCCCATGGGCCGAAGCGGTCGATCAATCCACGCTGCTGTTTCGTCATCTCTTTTCTTACCTTCCATGCTCGTCTCACCTTCTTCGGCTCGACGTTTAAGTAAGTTGGCTGACTTAGGTTCGGAGCCAACTGCCCCGCGGCGACGAATCTCACGCAAACAGGCTCAGAGGCCTTCGATCCAGTCTCTCAGGCGCTTGGCCTCCATGGTCACGAGGCCTGGATCGTGAAACGTATGTGCCAGGAGCGAGACGCCCTGCAACGCCGAGAGCAGATGGACGGCCAGGCCACGCGAAGCCTTCCCTTTGCCGAGGGCGCGAAACTGGATCTCGAGCCAGGCCAGATATCGCGAGAATATCTCGGTCGCCCGGCTTGCAACCGTCCCGCCCGCCTTGTGCACTTCGGAACAGAACGTCCCAATCGCACAGCCCCGCTCGGCGAGGGAGTCCCTGTTGCCGAGCACGCCTTCGATGCACCGATAGAGGCGATGTTTCGGCGATGGCTCGGCGTCCCAGCGCTGCAACATGGCGGTCAACTGGGAAAGCCGGAGATCGACAATCGCTTCGCCGATCTCGTCCTTGGTCTTGAAGTAGTAGTAGACATTTCCCAGCGGGACTTCCGCCTCGCTGGCGATATCCGCGAGCGAGGTCGCACCGAAGCCGTTCCGGTACGCCAGACCCACAGCCGCATTGAGCAGCCGTGACCGCTTGTCGACCGGCACCATGTTGCGCTCCGAGTTAGTTGACCAACTTACTCTGTGCAAAAACGCAGGAACCTGTCAAGCCGCTCGCGACGATGATGACGTCATCAGCGTGTGGTCACCACGACAGAGTTCCCCGACTGCCGGCAACAAGCACCGGCCGAGCTTACGGCCGCTTCGGAATATTCAAGCCGCGCTGGACCGCGGGCCGCGCCAGACCACGTTCGAGCCAGGCCGCAACCGCTCCGAACTGATCGAACCCGACCAGATCGCGGGCGCCGTAAAAGCCGATCAGGTTGCGCACCCAGCCGAGCATCGAGATGTCGGCAATGGTGTATTCGTCGTCCATGATCCATTGCCGCCCGGCAAGGCGGCTCTCGATCACTCCGAGGAGCCGCCTGGATTCATTGACATAGCGCTCGAGCGGACGTTTGTCGGCGATCTCCTTGCCGGCGAATTTGTGGAAGAAGCCCACCTGCCCGAACATCGGCCCGATGCCGCCCATCTGGAAATGCAGCCACTGAATGGTCTGCCAGCGGCGCGCGGGATCCTGCGGCAACAGCTTGCCGGTTTTCTCGGCGAGGTATTGCAGGATTGCGCCGGACTCGAACAGGGAAAGCGGCTGACCGCCGGGGCCGTTCGGATCAAGGATCGCGGGAATCTTGCCGTTCGGATTGAGCGAGAGAAACTCCGGCGTCTTCTGATCGTCCTTGTTGAAATCGACGAGATGCACTTCGTAGGGCAACCCGGTCTCTTCCAGCATGATCGAGACCTTGACGCCGTTCGGCGTCGGCAGCGAGTAGAGCTGAAGCCGATCCGGATGCTGCGCGGGCCAGCGACGGGTGATTGGAAAGACGGAAAGATCTGACATCGGCTAACCCTACTTGCCATCGTCGAAGCTGACGATCACGGCGGCATTCGCAATCAGAATGGGATCGTTGCCGATGTCGGACGGAATTTCGAGGCCGCCCTTGACCGCGGTCACCTTCTTGGTGCCGTAGGGCAACTCCTTCGCCACCGCTTCGGTGTCGATCGCTTCCGGATTCGGCACGGCAATCGTGACATCAACGAACATGTCGTTGGCGGTCTTACCCAGCATGCGGAAAAAGCCGAGGCTCGAATGGCGGATGGCGTCCGACACCGCGCGCTTGGCCGCTTTGGTCGCATCGCGGCCATGGACGTCGACGCCCATGCCCATTTCAGTCACACAGCGCACACGTGTCATGTTGCCTTGCCTCGCCTGATTGAACTTTACCGCTGGATATTTTGCACCTGCAGTCAATGTCAACCGGGGGAACCGGCAAATGTTCGTTAGCTGGGCTCGCCACCTCCGGTTTCACGCCGCGGCGCCAGCGCGATCCCCGCATCGTCCACGACATAGCGGGAATAGCGATAGTCGCGGATGAAGCTGATGCGGCCGTCCCGCCATTCCAGCCACATGAAGTAGCTCGGCGCGGCGGCGCCCGGCTCGAACACGGCGATGACCTCCCTGCCCTCCACCCAGGCCGGCTGAAGCCGCACGCCCTTGAAGGTAGCGTAGATGGTGAAGAACCGGCCGACATCGGCCGATCCGGTACGAAGCGGATAAGTCGACTGATGCAGCCTCACGTCATCGGCGAGCAGGGCCCGCAGGCCGTCCCAGTTCTGCGCGTTGAACAGCGCGACATAGCGCGCCACCGCCTCGGACACCGGCCTCGCGGCGGCGAGCGTCACCGCTTGTGCGTTGATTTCGGCAAGCCGCGCCCGGCCACGGGCGAGATGCGCCTTGACGGCGTCGACAGTGAGGTCGAGCAGCTCGGCGATATCCTTCAGCGGTTCGTCGAGCACGTCCTTGAGGATGACGACACTGCGCTGCATGAGAGGAAGTTCCGCAAAGCGCGAAACCGCGGTCTCGACCGCTTCCTGACGCATCAAGGTCTCCATCGGGTCCGGACTTGCTTCATCGGCGACCTCGATGGCCGTTTCGATCGGCTCGGCCCGGCGCACGGCACGGCTGCGCAACAAGTCGAGCGCGCGGTTATGCGCAATCCGAAACAGCCAGGGCCGGAGCTGCGGCATGTCCCTGATTTCATCGAGCGCGGCGAGCGCCCGCGCCATCGTATCCTGCACCACGTCTTCGCCGTCGATCACCGATCCCATCAACCGCGCGCAGTAGCGATGCAGCTCGGGACGGAGCTCGGCCGTCAGGGCCAGAAGCTCCGCCCGCGGATCGCGGTCGGATGGGCTCGCGTTCAAGCCGCCTCTCCCTCGAGCATGGTTATTCCGGTGTCGCCTTTCAGTCCGAACACCACCCCGTCAGCGTATTTCGCCTCTTCGAGGACGGAAACGATTTTCTCCCCGAAATCGCGCGGCGGCATTGGCGCGCCGAAACGCGCCAGAAACGCCTCGCGTTCCAGGCCCGAGGCGCCCGCATAGGCGGCGACCCCGGCATCGCCGACCCCGGTATTGCCGATGATCTGCTGCGGCACAATCGCCTGGAAGCGGATTCCGAGCTTGCCCTGCGCCGAGACGCCATTGGCGTATTTCGCCATCAGCCACAGCATCCGCTTGGCGCCGGCATATCCGCCCGACAGCGGCGAGCCGTTTTGCGCGGCGCCACTCGATCCGACCAGCACGCGGCTGCCGGGCTTGAGCGGAGTTTTCAGCGCCGCCTGCATCCAATACAGACCCGCCTTCACGTCGGTCTCCCAGGTCGCGCTGAAATCGGCCCAGCTCAGCTGGTCAAGGCGTCCCATCGGCGGCTTGGCGCCGGCGTTGAGCACCAGCACCTCGGGGTTGACCTCGGACAGGATGCGATAGGCTTCGCTTTCGTCCGTGATGTCGGCAGAGATGACCTCGGCGCCGAGCCGGGTTTTCACCGCGGCCAGCGCATCGCTGTTGCGGGCAACGACGGTCACCTTGGCGCCGCGCGCGACAAGCGCCTCGACCAGCCCCAGGCCCAATCCACGGCTTCCGCCGGTGACGACGACTTTGGTGTCTTTCAACTTCATGGCGTCTCTCCTTGTTCTGACATCACCAGAACGGTTGAGGCCTGCAAAAAGAGTCGCGGCGGCACTCGAAAAAAGCCGCCACAACATCAGCGATGCCGCGGCGACATCAGCCTCAACCACGGCGCCAACTGAAAGAACGCCATCAGCAGGTACATCGGCGCCATGCCGCCGAGCGTCGAGCCGCCGGCGGCCGCGCAGAGAGCATTTGGTGCGCCGCTGTCGAAAGCGGTCGTCGCCAGCGCCATGACCGTAAAGGATGGCGCGGCCGCCAGATGCAGCCATCTGGCAACGACCTGCGTGGTGAGGAGGCGATGGTCGCCACCACGCGCAACACCGCTCGCATTGACGGCGGTCATGTTTTGGCGCCGGCATCACGGTTGCGGAAGGCGGCTTCGCCGGCGTCCGAGACCGCAACCCATTTCGGATCGGGCGCCGCGTTGGCAACGTAGCTGTCGTTCCAATTCCACCATTTGTACGGCCGCTCCTTGGGATAGGATTCCGGCGACTTTTCCCAGATCTCCTGGCGGCCAAGCGCGGTCATGTCCAGATAGCTCCAGACCGTACCCATCGCTTCGTCGCCGCGGCTATTGATCAGATAGGTGCGGAAGATGCGATCGCCGTCGCGGATGAAGGCATTGTGGCCGTGCCACTCGTCGACGCCGAAGTCGGCATCGAAGCTGTCGGTGATGGTCACCCACGGGATCCTCTCCCATCCCATGCGCGCCTTCAGCCGCGCGATATCGGGCTGCGGCGCCCGCGAGGCGTAGACCAGCGTGGTGTCGCGCGCGTTGAGATGAGCAAGGTTGGAGACCTGGTCGGCGCCGAGCGAACAGCCGATGCAGGCGTGCTCCGGCCAGCCGTGCACGCCGGGCTCGAAGAAGGCGCGGTAGACGATCAGTTGACGGCGCCCCGCGAACAGATCGAGCAGGCTCAGCTTTCCGGCCGGGCCGTCGAACGTGTAGGTCTTTTCGACCGCCATCCAGGGCATTCTGCGTCGCTCGGCCGCCAGCGCATCCTTTGCCCGCATGAAGGCCTTCTCCTTCACCAGCATGGCCTGGTGCGCGGCCTCCCAATCCTTGGACGAGACGATCGGCGGCGTGTTCGCAGGCAGCGAGGTGTGGTTCCGGTCCGGTGATGTCGGCATATCGATCTCTCCCTGTTGACGGAGCAAAGACGTTTGAGGGGCCGAGAAGGAGTCAGGCGATCCAAAGAAAACGCCGCCGGCCTGCCGGCGGCGACTCGATCGCCGAGTTCCCCGCAGCGGCGCGGGCCAGTTATGCTGGCGCGGCAACGACTTGCGGTTCTGTTCTCGGAAACGGCCTGAAGGTCAGGATAATGAAAAACGCGCCGAGGCCGACGACGAAAGAACCGATGTAGAGTCCGGCATAGCTGCCAAAGCCGTCATAGATCATGCCGCCGGCGACCGGACCGGTCGCCATCCCGAGGCTTCCCGCCATCGCCAGCCCGCCGATCACAGTGCCGAGCATCCGCACCGGGAAATTCTCGCGCACCAGCACCGAATAGAGCGGCATGGTGCCGGCATAGATGAAGCCGAACAGTGCGCCGGCGGCGTAGAATTCGGCGAGGTGCTGCGCGAAGACGTATCCCAGCGCGCCGAAGGCCTGCAACAGAAGTCCCGTCACCAGCACGCGCTTGGCGCCGAAGCGGTCGCCGAGCAGGCCGAACACGAGGCGGCCGCCCATCCCGGCAAGCCCCTCGACGCTATAGATCGTCACCGCCGCGATCATCGGAATGCCGCAGGAGACCGCGTAACTCACGGTGTGGATGATCGGGCCCGAATGCGTGGCGCAGCAGAAGAAGTTTGTAGCGAGCAGAATGATGAATTGCGGCGAGCGCAGCGCTTCGGCCAGCGAGATATTCGGCGGCGTATCGCCACTCGCCGGCGCGGCAGGCGCGTCGAGCGCCGGCGCGCGGCGCACCAAGAGCGAAACCGGAATCATGATCGCGGCGACGACCAGGGCCAGGATCTGCATCGAGGTGCGCCAATCGTGGTTGGAGACAAGCCAGGCCGCCAGCGGCGACATCGTCATCGGCGCCATGCCCATGCCGGCCGACACCAAGGACACCGCAAGGCTGCGGTGGGTGTCGAACCAGCCGGTGACGGTTGCCATCATCGGCGCGAAGATGGCCGCCGTGGCCCCGCCGATCATCACGCCAAACAGGATCTGAAACGCGATCAGCGAGGTCGCAAGACTGGCGAGCGCGAGGCTTGCCGCGATCACGATTGATCCCGTCAACACCACCGGCAGCGGGCCGAACCGGTCGGACAGTGTGCCCCAGATCATGCTGGTGAACGCCATCGCCAGAAAGCCGATGGTCATGGCGCTGGAAACGCCGGTCACGGACCAGCCGGTGTCGCGCGCGATCGGCTGCAGCAGCACCGGCAGCGAAAACATGCCGCCGATCGCAACGCAGCCAAGCAGGCCGCCGGCCGCGACCATCACCCAGCGATAACGAGAATTTTCCATTTCTGATCTCCCATTCGACCCTTACTGGGTGGAAGACGAATGGAACATAGCCGCGCCGACAGGCCCGTCGAATAATTTTTTGCTGTCTCAAGGGCGCGAAATCGACAGGCTTGGCCATCCGCCGTAAAGTCGCCGAGCTTGTTACGATGCCGCGCGGCACCGCGGGCGTTCGATCGTTTGGCGCATGACGGCTTTTCGGATGGCTGTCTCTCCCGCGGCAACCCGGATCAGGCCGCCCGCGCATGGCTGCAATCGCAAATCGCGACAAAGTATCGTGAAGCGATATGGAATAACGATTATTTTTTCGCTTCAGGCAACCCTATTTCTTCGCAGCCTTGCCTGTCTTTGCCGCTTTCGCCGCAGACGCCTTCTTCGATTTCTTCAATCTCTCAGCTTGATTGTAGCCGATCGCGGCGCGGACGAGATCTTTCAGCGCCCGCACATTGACATTGTCGCCTTCGAGAAAGTCGATCGCGCGGCGCTCGTTGCCTTCAAGGCCTGCATTGAACAGCTTGTCGGGATCCTTGAGCTTCGCGCCATACATGAAGGTGAGCTTCACCTTGCCCTTGTGCGCGTTACCGACGGCGATGATGCCGTCACGCGACCACACCGGGCTGCCCATCCACTTCCATTCCTCGACGATTTCCTTATCCGCCTCCAGGATAGCCTTGCGGACACTGGCGAGCGTCTGGCCGCGCCAGTCCACCGTTCGCTCGATCAGCTTGTCGATCTGTTCCGATGCATTCATGCGCAGCCGCCCTCAGCCAGCTTTTTCGGACATCATCCGGCGAACGAGATGGCCTTTCCACATCCAAACACCCGACAGCAGCATAACCGGAAAGAAAACAAACCGGGTTGGAGTCGCATAATCCGGAAGGTTCGCGAATGGACTGTAGATATAGCCGATGATCGGGATCGCACAAATGATGTGAATCCAGCGAATGATTGCGCGCAGCGTCGTTTCCTTCATGTCGATTGCGCTCCTATCTCCGATTGCTCGTCTTCAATCGTGCCGCTTCAGCACCTGATCCAGGTTCTCGAAGAATTTCTGCCAACCGAACCTGGCGCCGCCAAAGGCCTGCGGCTGGTCGCTGCGGAAGCCCGACTGCTCCATGCGCAGATGGGTGCCGGTGGCAGTCGGCGTCAGCGTAAAGGTCACGACACTCTGCAGGTTGTAGGCGGCGTCCGCATGCGCGTGGTTCCAGGTGTAGGACAGCGTCCTGTTCGGCTCGATCGTCAGAACTTCGCAATCGAGCACGCCGCCCCAGTCGCCGCGAAGATTGAACCTGTGGCCGACGTCAGGCTTGAAGTCGTTCTTCATCAGCCACTCCTCGATCAGATGGGGCTGGGTCAGCGCACGCCAGAGCCGCTCCGGCGGAAAGGGAAAATCCCGTTCGACAACGACGGAAAGCACCTCGGTCTGTTTGCTCATTGATCCATCCTCTTCAGCAAATTTTCGAGCTGATCGAACCGGCTCTGCCAGAATCCGGTCATCTGGCTCGTCCAGTCGATCAAAGGGGCCAACGCATTGAGCTGGGCACTGTAATGCGTCTGGCGTCCTTCGTGGCGGTCGCGCACCAGCCTGGCCCGCTTCAGCACGCCCAGATGTTTTGACACCGCCGGCTGCGAAACGCCGGAACGCGCGGTCAGTGCCGCAACCGTTTGTTCCCCTTCCCGGCACAATCGCTCGAAGATCGCCCGCCGGGTCGGATCGGCCAAGGTCCTGAAGAGTGTGTCGTGCGCGGAGGGCATATCGATCCATAACTCACTGGTTATGTGCTATCTATAACCGATGAGTTATTGATCAGTCAAGCGGCGTATGCGCGTGCCGCGGCCTTACGTCGATTTAATTTCTTCAACAGGAAGAATTAATGCGCGCGACAGGCAGCGGTAATGCGCCGCTGCTAGCTGATGATCAAGCCAAATGGCTTCAGATGTGGAGATACAATCATGACGGAAACCAATCATCAGCCTCCCCGTAACACAACCTGGTCGGCACGGCGCCTGACGCTGCTCTGCTCGGCGGCGGTGCTGGGATCGGCCCTCGCCTTTGGCGGGCCGCTTGGATACGGCCACCTTGCCGGACAAGCCTTTGCCGCGACGCCTGCCCCGCAGACCGTGAACGCGCCGGGACAGATCGGATTTGCCGATCTCGTCGCCAAGGTGAAACCCGCTGTGATCTCGGTGCGCGTCCGCGTCGACCAGGGGATCGATACCGACGAACCCCAGGCCGACGATCATGATCAGGACATGTCGCCCTTCATGCCGGGTTCCCCGTTCGAAAAATTCTTCCGCCGCTATGGTTTTGAAAACGGCCCACAAGGCCGCATGCAGCGCCACCAGATGGTTACCGGCGTCGGATCCGGATTCTTCATTTCGCCCGATGGTTATGCCGTGACCAACAATCACGTGGTCGACCACGCCAAGTCCGTTGAAGTTACGACAGACGACGGCAGCGTCTATACGGCCAAAGTGATCGGCACGGACCAGAAAACCGACCTCGCTTTGATCAAGGTCGATGGCAAGAAAGACTTCGCCTATGTCGACTTCGAAACCACAAGCCCGCGTGTCGGTGACTGGGTGGTGGCGGTCGGCAATCCCTATGGTCTGGGCGGCACGGTGACGGCGGGGATCGTCTCGGCCGAAGGTCGCGCCATCAGCTCCAGCCCCTATGACGACTACATCCAGATCGATGCACCCATCAACAAGGGCAATTCCGGAGGTCCGACCTTCGATACCAGCGGCAAGGTGATCGGCGTCAACACCGCGATCTATTCGCCATCCGGCGGATCGGTCGGCATCGGCTTCGACATCCCCGCCACGACCGTCAAGATGATCGTCGCGCAGCTGAAGGATAAAGGCGTCGTGACGCGGTCATGGCTCGGCGTGCAGGTGCAGCCGGTCACGGCCGGAATCGCCGAAAGCCTCGGCATGAAGAAAGCCGAAGGCGCGCTGGTGGATGAAGCGCAACCCGATACGCCGGCCGCCAAAGCCGGAATCCAGGCGGGCGACGTCATTACGGCCGTCAATGGAACCGCAATCAAGAATTCGCGCGCGCTCGCACGCGAGATCTCGGCGATGGCACCCGACAGTGAAGCCAAACTCGATATCCTGCGCAAGGGCGAGGCCAAGACCATCACCGTGACGCTGGCCAAAATGCCCGACCGCTTGGAGAAGCAGGCCAAGGCCGACGAGCCTGGAAACGGGCCGACCCGCGGTGTGCCGCATCTCGGCGTCGCGGTTGCGCCCGCCAGCGAAGTTGCAGGTGCGGGCAACCAGGGTGTCGTCGTCACGTCGGTGGATCCCGACGGCCCCGCCGCCGAGCACGGCCTGCAATCCGGTGACGTCATCCTGGATGTCGGCGGCAAGACCGTCGCCAGCGGCGCCGATCTCCGCCAGGCGCTTTCGCAGGCCAAGACCGACGGCAAACACGATGTGCTGATGCGGGTGAAGACCTCGCAAAACACCCACTTCATCGCTATGCCGATCGGCTGAGGCATCGCGAGAGAACCCGCCGCCGGCGCGTCCTCCAGGCGCGGCGGCGGGCGCTCTTTTTCACTCCGAACACTGCACCTCGGCGCGCGGCGCCGGCCGCGCGCTAAAAATCAGGAAGCTGACGGCGGCCATGATCCAGACGCCGGCGCTGGCATA
>NZ_DASSRP010000097.1:0-16122 GCF_035701725.1 Bradyrhizobium sp. | reverse complement strand
CCGGGACGCGGCATGGTCGGCAATGCCGGCATCATCGAGTCCGAAGTCGTCCTGATCTCCAGGAAGAGCGACGAGGACGAGGTGCGCTGGGTGTACCTGGACATCGGCAAGTTCGGCGGTCTCGCCGAGACCATGGACGAGTCGATCCGCTACGCGATCCGCACCCCACATGACGGGGCAGAAATGACGCCGTGCGTGCTCGCTGGGCCCACCTGCGATTCCGCCGACGTCATGTACGAGAAGATGCCGTATCCGCTTCCCGTCACGCTCGAGATCGGCGACAAGGTGCTGATCGAAGGAACCGGGGCCTATACGTCGACCTACTCGTCGGTGGCCTTCAACGGCATTCCGCCGCTTAGGACCTACCACATCTGATCTAGCCTCCCTGAGGCTTGCGATAACCGGGAGCCGGTTTACCGGCTCCCTCCCTGACATTGCCGATTTGGACAACGCAGCCGCGGCGCTTAGGCGCCGTGGGCTGTGGGGACTGACGTGCCATGACTGCTTTTCGGAACACCGACCTCGCCCTCACCCTGAAAGCCGCTCCGTTCGCGATCCGTGCGGAGAAGGCATCAGACCTCGTCGCCCGTGAAACGCTGCTCGATGCCTGCTTTGGCCAAAACCGCCATCTGCGCACCTGCCAGCGCCTGCGCGACGGACGCGCGCCCGCCGAAGGCCTTGCCTTCTCGGCGATGGCGGAGGGCCACCTGGTTGGTACGCTGCGGTTGTGGCACGTCAGCGCCGGGGGCATCCCGGCGCTCATGCTCGGCCCGCTTGCGGTGGATAGCAGCTCCCGCAAGTTCGGGGTCGGGACCGCGCTGATGGACCACGCGCTCGCGGCGGCGACCGCGCGTGGCCATCGCGCGGTGATCCTGCTCGGCGACGCACCCTACTACACCCGCTTCGGCTTCTCGGCCGAGCGTGTGGCCGAACTGTCGCTGCCGGGGCCGTTCGAGCGCGATCGCCTGCTCGGTCTCGAGCTTCGACCGGCCGCGCTCGACGGCGCGGGCGGCATGATCGTCGCGACCGGTCCCGCACTTTCCGCAAGGAAAGCGCTGCGCGCCCGCGCGGCGTAGCGGCACGATGATGCACAGGAAGCAACCTGCGGCACTTGCCGCGACGCGGAGCCGTTTTCGCGCCGTCGTCACCACCATGCTCTTGATGGCGCTGAGCATGCTCATCGTCCGCGACATATTGGTAAGGCGTTGGGGTTCCGCACCACCAGCCCCCGACGTGACACGCCGTTTGCCCTGAGTTAGGCAAAGCCGTTAAATTCCGCCCGCAACCAAGAACGAAGGCTTTCTGCCATGTCCCGCCGTTTGATCTCGACCGGTTCTCCTCTTGAGAAGACCGTCGGTTACAGCCGCGCCGTGATCGACGGCGATTTCGCCTTTGTCGCCGGCACCACCGGCTACGACTACGCGACGATGGCGATGCCCACCGATGTCACGAGCCAGTCACGCAACTGCTTCAAGACCATCGAGGCCACTTTGAAAGAGGGCGGCTTCACCATGGCCGATATCGTCCGCGCGACCTACTACGTCACCGATGCCAAGTATATCGATGAGCATTTCAAGGTCTGCGGCGAGGTGCTTGGCGATATCAGACCGGCGGCGACATTGCTGGTCGTCACCGCGCTGGCCAAGCCCGAGATGAAGGTCGAGATCGAAGTCACGGCCAAGCGGCGCGTCCCCTGAACCCAACCATCCGTCAGCACGTTTTTCGGAGAGACTATCCCATGAGCCCCGCCTCGCAGATCTACGCGAAGATCACCGGTCCCATTGTCATGGTCGGCTTCGGCTCCATCGGCAAAGGTACCCTGCCGATGATCGAGCGGCATCTCGACTACGACAAGTCGCGCATCACCGTGATCGATCCCAAGGACGAGGGCCGCAAGGCGCATTGCGAGAAGCACAATGTGCGCTTCATCCAGAAGGGCGTGACCAAAGACAACTATCGCGAATTGCTGACCCCGCTGCTCACCGAAGGCGGCGGCCAGGGCTTTTGCGTCAATCTGTCGGTCGATACCGGCTCGACCGACATCATGGAGCTCTGTAACGAGCTTGGCGCCCTCTATATCGACACCGTCAACGAGCCCTGGCTCGGCTTCTATTTCGATTCCTCGAAGGGGCCGGAGGCTCGCTCCAACTATGCCCTTCGCGAAGTGACGCTCGCTGCCAAGAAAGCGCGTCCCGCCGGCTCGACCACGGCCGTGTCCTGCTGCGGCGCCAATCCCGGCATGGTCTCCTTTTTCGTCAAACAGGCGCTGCTCAACGTCGCCGCTGATCTGAAGCTCAACGCCCCCAAGCCGAAGACCAGGGCCGAGTGGGCGGACCTGATGCGACAGGCCGGCATCAAGGGCATCCACATCGCCGAGCGCGACACGCAACGCGCCAAGAAGCCGAAAGAGCCTGATGTCTTCGTCAACACCTGGTCGGTGGAAGGCTTCCTGTCGGAAGGCATGCAGCCATCGGAACTCGGCTGGGGCACCCATGAAAAATGGATGCCCGAGAACGCGCATACCCACGAGGCCGGCTGCGGCGCCGCGATCTACCTGATGCAGCCCGGCGCCAATACGCGCGTGCGCACCTGGTGCCCGACCCGAGGGCCGCAGTACGGCTTCCTGGTCACCCACAACGAGTCGATCTCGATCTCCGATTACTTCACGGTGCGGGATGCATCGGGCGCGGCGATCTATCGGCCAACCTGCCACTACGCCTATCACCCGGCCGACGATGCGGTGCTGTCACTGCATGAGTTGTTCGGCCGCGCAGGGAAGATGCAGGAAAAGCACCATATCCTCGACGAGAACGAAATCGTGGACGGCATCGACGAACTCGGCGTCCTTTTGTTCGGCCATGACAACAATGCCTACTGGTACGGCTCGCAGCTCTCGATCGAAGAAACCCGCAAGCTCGCGCCCTATCAGAACGCCACCGGCCTGCAAGTGACCTCGGCCGTACTCGGCGGCATGGTGTGGGCGCTCGAACATCCGAACGAAGGCATCGTCGAAGCCGACGAGATGGACTACGACCGCCTGCTTGAAATCCAGATGCCGTATCTCGGTCCGGTGAAGGGCTACTACACGGACTGGACCCCGCTCACCGATCGCCCCGGCCTGTTCCCGGAAGACATCGACACCAGCGATCCCTGGCAATTCAAGAACGTTCTGGTGCGGTGACGCCGGAAGCTGTCCCGGGCGCGCGTGCAGCGAGCGAACCCCGCCGCACAATCGCATCCGGGAACCTTAGGATTCGCCGTTGTGCAATTGCACATTCTCGTTTGGCGCGTCGCGCCACCGTGGAATGAGTTGAGCCGCACAGTTCCCGGAACGCCGATAGGCACATCGCGTTGCTCTTCCAAATTGGAGGAGGCGACCATGGCTTTCAGCGGTTCGTCCTATTTTTTTGGCATTGGAACGGCCTTCGCTGCGATCGCGGTAGGGTTTGCCGGCGGAGCGATGATCACGACCAGCGCGGTCCAGCCTCCGAACCGGCTGGAACGCGTCAGCGCCGGTCCGATCGCTCCGTCGAACGCCGAGGCGCCGCCCGTGTCGGCCGCATCGTCAAAGCCGGAACAGTCCAACACGGCAGCCTCGCGGGAAACGCCCGCCTCCACCGTAACGCCCGCACCCGCAGCTGATCCGCAACCGGCGCCGCAGCCCAAGGCCGCCGTCACCACAAACACAAATACTGAGAAAGCGGATACGAAGGCCGCTCAGGAGCAGCAGACCGCCCCCGCACCGAAGAACCCGCCTGCACCGGTTGCCAAGAGCGATGATCCGCCTGCCGCGAAGAGCAGCGAACGCACTACGGTCGGCCGCGCGCCCGACCCAAGCAAGGACGTTTCCCGCTCGGCCAGCCAGAGCAAGGAGTCTACCCGCAAGCGCGCCGAGGACCGCAGACCTTCAGATGATCGCAGATACTCCGAACGCCGCCGACGCCAGGATCAACAGGATCAAGATCAACGCCGGCTAGACGAGGCGACCAATGTGGTGCGACAGATGCCACGTGGCGAGGTGGTCGACGAGATGGTCGAGCCGCGTTTCGCCCCGCGCCCACGACGTTTCGGATTGTTCGGCGATGATGACGGTCCCCGCGTCATCAACGAACCGCGGCCACGGTTCGGCTTTTTTGGCGACGACTGACTCTCGATTCAATCCTGCGGTGAGATCTGGATCGTTGTCGTGCCCGGCCTTGCGCCGGGTATGACGGTGCAAGACGCGTTGGTCACTTCGCCATATAGTCAAAGGCCACGCTGCCCAGCCCCAGTGTCAAATCGGCCTTGAAATGCAGCGCCGAGATCACCTCGCGCACCGGCAGCCGCGCGACGTCGGCGAGCGCGTGCGGAAACAGGCCAAGCGCCGCCGGGCCGGTCCAGGCTTCCTTGAGCGTGATGTCTTCGAGATGAAAGCGCACCAGCTCGCAAATTCGCGCGCTGCCGTCCACATGCGGCACGATCTTGAGAATGAAATTCGGCGCCTTCATTCCCTTCAGCACGGTGTCGTGATCGACGGGCCGATGCTTGTAGCCCATGGTGGCGGACGCACAGAGCACCGAGCCATAGTGCAGCGTGCCGACCAGCACGTCGCTTTCCACCTCGATCTTGGGCCTGGCAAGCTTTTTGGGAAATCCCCAGAGCTCACGCCCACCCGCGATCGGCCCTTCGTCGTCGAGATACATCGCATGGGTATAGGCGCCCTCCTCGCCCTTGAACCGAACCGGGATCACCTGACCGGTTTCGGTGTAGTCGCCGAAGCCGGTTGAATCGGGCATGCGGATGAATTCGTACTTGACGACGGCCTCGGTCACTTCGAGCGGCTCGGGCACGACGGCGGCAAGCGCTTCCGGATCGGTACGATAGCTGATGACAAAATATTCGCGGTTGAAGAAGCGGTAAGGTCCCGGCGGAAACGCAGGATTGGTCAGCGGCATGGAATAGGCGTTTCGCCGGACGTCCTCGATCTTCATGATCGCCCCTTTGTCTGGTCACTTGCTGTTTGTCACTCGCGCCTCTCTTCAGCGCCCGTGCAGCATGAGGCAACAAGGTGTCACTAGCGAGACAAAAGAACAGGCGTCGGCCGTGCTCAAGGTGCAGGCATGCGAGGGGCGCGCACGATCGCCAATGAACGTTTCATTGCTTTTGCTGGATCGGCGGCGCCATCTTCTCCGGCGGCGCCGGCGGCAGTGCGGGCTTGGCGCCTTCCTGCTGCGCCTGCGTGTCAGGGCGTGCCGGCTCGGGCGCGGGCGTCGTCGGACGGGTGCCACCGGGCTTGGATTCGGCCGGCTTGTCGCTGGTCGCGGGCGCCGGCGTGCCCTGCAAGGGCGGCGTTCCCTGCGCCAACTGAACGTTGGTGCGCGCGACCGCGACCAGCGAGTAGCCGGTCAGCATCAGTCCCGACACCAGCATGGCCGACGCGACCAGGAAATCCATCCGGCGCTTTCGATCGTTCAGCATCGCGCATCACCCACAATCAGGTTCGTGGGCATTAACGGAGGCTGGAAAGCGTTGTTCCCGGGAACTGGCGGGATGCGAATCCCAGAATTGACCGTTTGGCGCGGAACCTTCGCGCATCAGAGTTCAAGAATGCCGGCTTCGCCGTCTTCGGCCGCGAACGCCAGCAAGGTGCCCTTGGCGTTCCAGGCAAGCCCCGCGATCGCGGCGCCGCCATTCTTGCGAACGAGAATTTCGGCGCCATCGGCCATGCGCACCATCAGCACGGTGCCATCGCTATATCCGCAAACCAGGATCGCCTGATCGGGATGACAGGCGACAGCGGTCACGCGCGCCTTCAACGGCGCCAGCATCGCCGGCTCCTTGCCCATCGGGCCATCCTTGCTGGCGAACGGCCACATGATGACCATGTCGGCGCCCGAAGTCGCGAGCGCCTTGCCTCCCGCAGTCCACGCCATCGAGCGCACGCGGCCTGGATAGCCGGTCATGCGCATGTGCCTGTTGTCGGCAAGCCGCCAGCCGTGCAGCGCCGGCTCGTGCATCGCGGTCACCAGGAACTTGTTATCGGGGCTGAACATCACCGCCAGATGCGAGCCGGCCCATGGCAGAAACTCGGGCGTTGCGGCCATGTTGGGAAACCACAGCGTCACGCCGTTGTAGTGCGCGATCGCGAGCCGCAGGCCCTTCGGCGCGAAACCAAGCCCGCCGACGGTCGAGGGCACATCGAGCGACTTTTCCTGATTGTCCCCGCTGCGGACAAAGGCCGTCTTGCCCGCCGACCACGCCACCGCGCCGTCCGGATGAAGCGCGACATTGTCGATCCAGCGCCGCTTGGCGTCGCTCGCGATTACCGTCACCGCGCCTTTGGCATCGAGCGCAGCGACCTTGCCGTCATCGCCGCCGGTGACGATACGCTTGCCGTCGGAGCTCGCGCACAGAATGCCGCCGCCGTGCACGGGAATAGCCACGGGCTCGGCTTCGCCGGCGACAACGAAGATATTTTCCTCGGCCCCAACGAAGGCCGCGGTCCGTCCGAGGAAATGCACCGCGCTCACCGGCGCGCCGATCGCGAGCGCGCGCACCTTGTCAGTCACGGAAACGATGGAGGCAGAATCTCCGGGCTCGAAATCGGTCATTGCGTAACGATACAGCTTTCGAAGCCTTCGCGGATGGCCGCTTCCGGCAGCTCGCGGCCGATGAAGACAAGGCGGCTGACGCGCGGCTCGCCGTCCTTCCATGGCCGCTGATGATCGCCTTCCAGCATCATGTGCACACCCTGAAACACGTAACGCTCGTCGTCGTCATGGAATGCGAGAATGCCTTTCGAGCGCAGGATCTTCTGGCCTTCGCTCGCCACCAGGTTTTGCAGCCAGGGCATGAATTTAGAGGGATCGAGCGGCTTCTCGCTGGACAGCGACAGCGATTGCATGTCCTCGTCGTGATAGTGCTTCAGGCCATGCCCGTGGTCATGGTCGTGGTGGTGATGACCGTGATCATGATGGTGGTGATCATGGTCGTGATGATGATCGTGATCGTCCTCCTCGAGGAAATCCGGCTCGATCTCCAGGATGCGGTCGAGGTCGAACGCGCCGCGCTCGAGCACGTCGGCCAGCGCCACCTTGCACCGCTCGGTGCGGTGCAGCTTGGCGTAGGGGTTGATGCCGCGGATGCGCGCCTCGACTTCGGTCAGTTCCGGCTTTGACACCAGATCGGTCTTGTTGAGCACGATCACGTCGGCGAACGCGATCTGGTTCTTGGCTTCCGGCGCATCCTTCAAGCGATCGCTCAGCCACTTTGCGTCGGCGACCGTCACCACGGCATCGAGCCGCGCATTCTTCTGCACGTCTTCGTCGACGAAGAAGGTCTGTGCAACGGGCGCCGGATCGGCAAGGCCCGTGGTCTCGACGATGATGGCGTCGAACTTGCCCTTGCGCTTCATCAGGCCGTCGAGAATGCGCACGAGATCGCCGCGCACCGTGCAGCAGACGCAGCCGTTGTTCATCTCGAAGACTTCTTCGTCGGCGCCGATGATCAGGTCATTGTCGATACCGATCTCGCCGAATTCATTGACGATGACGGCGTATTTCTTGCCGTGGTTTTCCGACAGGATGCGGTTGAGCAGCGTGGTCTTGCCGGCGCCGAGATAGCCCGTCAGCACGGTCACAGGGATCTTTTGGGACGTCAGTTCCGACATAATGGCTCCGCGGGAAACGGTAGTGGAAGCGCTAAGCGGAGGGCCATTTCGACCCTATTCCTTCAGCGCGCTGGTCAGCGTTCTTATATTGTGCCTGACCATGTCAATGTAAGTGGGGGCATCGCCCTTTTCATCGGTCAGGCTGTCGGAATAGAGCGTCCCGCCGACCCTGGCCCCGGTCTCTTGCGAAATCCGGCGCATCAGACGGGGGTCGCCGATCCGTTCCAGGAAGACAGCCGGGATGTGCTCGGCTTTCACCTGGGCGATGATTGTCGCAACGTCCCGCGCGCTCGGCTCGGCCTCGGTCGAGACCCCGATCGGGGCAATGAACTGGATGCCGTAGCGGGCGGCAAAATAGCCGAAGGCATCGTGGGTCGAGATCACCCTGCGGCGACTTTCGGGGATATCTCCGATCGCCTGCCGCGTCTCGCGATCGAGCGCCTCGAGCCGGGCCAAATAGTCTTGCGCATTTTGACGAAAAGTCTCCGCATCCGCCGGGTCGGCGGCGGCGAGCGCATCGCGGATATTGGCGACGTATTTTTCTGCGTTGGCGACCGACTGCCAGGCATGCGGGTCGGCATCGGAGCCGGCCTTCAGCGGCGCGATGCCTTCGCTCGCCGTGACGATGGAGGCCTTGCTTCCCGCAGCCTGAATGAGCCGCGGCAGCCAGCCCTCAAGGCCAAACCCGTTGACGACGAGCAGTTTCGCATCCGCGATCCTGCGCACGTCCGCCGGCGCCGGCGCATAGACGTGCACGTCACTGTCCGGACCGACCAGCGTCGTCACCTCGACCCGGTCGCCGCCGACGTTCCTGACGAAATCGCCCAGGATCGAAAAGCTCGCAACCACCTTGAGGCGCGTCTGCGCGTGCACCGGGGCAGCGCCGGCCAACAGCGCCAATGCAAACAAAAGTCCACGCCAGCATCGCATCGGCCGCCTCACGCTTCCAGATGGGGCGCGGGAAACAGTTGCCGGACCACGCCGCGAACATTGCCAAACAGGATCGAGACGACGTAGAGCACGGCAGATACCAGGATGATCGCCGGCCCTGAGGGAATGCGGGTCTGGAACGACAGCACCAGTCCGGCATAGCCGGACAACATCGCGCTCGCGACCGCAATGGTGATCATGCCGGTGAGCTCGCGCGACCAGAACCGGGCGATGCCGGCGGGCAGAATCATCAGGCCGACCGCCAGCAGCGTACCCAGCGCCTGAAAACCGTTGACGAGATTGACGACGACGAGTCCGAGAAAGGTCAGATGCGCAACGCCGCCGGCGCGGCTCACGGTGCGCAGAAACAGCGGATCAACGCTTTCGATCACCAGCGGCCGGTAAATCACCGCAAGCACGACCAAGGTGAGCGTGGCATTGAACGCGACCACCAGCAGCGTCTGGTCATCCATTGCAAGAATATTGCCGAACAGAACGTGCAACAGATCGATATTGGTACCCTTGACCGAGACGATGGTGACGCCGAGCGCGAGTGAGGCGAGATAGAAGGTTGCGAGCGAGGCGTCCTCCTTCAGATCGGTGGCGCGCGCCACCAGGCCTGACAAAAGCGCCACCGCAAATCCCGCGATCAGCCCGCCGGCCGTCATCGCAAACAGATTGAGCCCGGAGAGCAGAAAGCCGATCGCCGCCCCGGGCAGAATGGCATGCGCCATCGCATCGCCGACAAGGCTCATCCGCCGCAGCATCAGGAACACGCCGATGGGGGCCGCGCCGAGCGAAAGCGCCACCACGGCCACAAGCGCCCGGCGCATGAATTCGAATTCGAGGAAGGGCGCGATCAGCGCGTCGTAAATCATCGCTTACGCAGCCCTTGATGCGTCTTCATCGGCCACGCACGCAACCGCGTGATCGTCGAAGGCCTCGCACATCCGCCGCGCCTCGGCGAGATTCTCCGCCGTCAAAACCTCAGCTGTCGCGCCCCAGGCGACCCTGCCGCGCGCCAGCAACAGCGTCTGCGGAAAATGTGCGCGGACGAGATCCATGTCGTGTAGCGCCGCAAGCACGGTCCGCCCTTCGGCGTGCCATCGTTTGACCAGCGCCAAAAGGTCGGCCGAGGTCTTGGCGTCGATGGCGTTGAAGGGCTCATCGAGCACAATCAGCCGCGCATCCTGCAACAAGACCCGTGCAAACAGCATGCGCTGCATCTGTCCGCCCGACAGCGTGCCGATGCCGCGGTTCTCGAACCCGCTCAGGCCGACCGCGGCCAGGGCTTGCGCGATGTTTTCGCGCGCGCCCTTGCCGACGCCGCCGAAGAAGCCGATCCGGCGCCACAGCCCGGTGCCGACGAAATCGAACACCGAAATCGGAAAGCTGCGGTCGATATCGGCCGTCTGCGGCAGATAGGCGATGTCCTTGCAATCGATGCCGCCTGTCAGGATCGTGCCCGAGAGCGGCTTGAGGATTCCGACCAGCCCGCGAAACAGCGTCGACTTGCCGGCGCCATTCGGACCGATGACGGCGAGCAAGGCGCCGGTGGCGATCTCACCATTCAAATGGTGCACGGCCGGGTGCCGGTCATAGCCCAGCGTAACATCGCGAAATTGCACGAGCGGCGACATCGTCACTTCATTGCGACCCATACGAAGGCCCAGAGCGCCGCGCTGACGGCGACTGCGGCCGTCAAGCGCGCCAGCACCGTCATGCGCAAGATCGACCAGGTGACGGCCTGCGCCGGGTGTGGCGCCGCCGGGCCGTGGCTGTGCGCATGGTGGTGCGAATGGCCGTGATCGTGACCATGGGGATGGGGCGTTACCATCTCCGAATGTTATATTATAACATTCGAGACGTCTATCGGGACGACGGGAACGACCCCTCAGGCCAGGCTGCGAACGATGGCCAGCCCGGCAAAAAGGCCGGTCAGGGACAGGATCACCGACCCCAGAACGTAGAGGGCGGCCAGCCCCACGGCGCCGCGCTCATAAAGCAGGCCCGCATCCAGCGAAAACGCCGAGAAAGTGGTGTAGCCGCCCAAGATGCCGGTCATGATGAATAGCCGCCAGGACTGGGCGGCATCGCCCTTGAAGGCAAGATAGCCTGCGATGAGGCCCATGATGGTCGAGCCGGTGATGTTGATGATGAAGGTGTGATACGGGAAATTGGTGCCGAGAAAGCGCGGGCAAATCACGTTCACCGCATGGCGCAGGCACGAGCCGAGGCCGCCGCCGATAAAGACCAGAAGATAGTTCATCGCGAGATTCCAAATCCAAGCTGCCGGCCACTCAAGCTTTGCCGGAACGGCGCCGGCCTCGCAAGCTGAAGTTCCCAAGAGATCGCCAGCGCGCACTGCAGGGACTTCAGATCAGCGGTAGGAGCCGGCAGCAATGCCGACGAAAAAAGCGGCAGCCTGCCGCTGCCGCTTTTTGTGAGACCGCTGACTTGGTCGATTTGATTTGGCCGATCAGGTCGCCTTGCCGAACAGTTCGTCGACATATTCCCAGTTCACGAGGTGGTCGACGAAGGCCTTGAGATAATCGGGGCGACGGTTGCGATAATCGATGTAGTAGGAATGCTCCCAGACATCGACGCCGAGAATCGGGGTCGCGCCGTGCACCAGCGGATTTTCACCGTTGGGCGTCTTGGAGATTTCAAGCTTGCCGCCCTTCACGGAAAGCCAGGCCCAGCCCGAGCCGAACTGGCCGGCGCCGGCGGCGGCAAAATCGGTCTTGAATTTTTCGAGACCGCCGAGGTCGTCGTTGATCTTCTTTTCCAGGCGGCCGGGCAGCTTGCTGCCGCCGCCATTGGGCTTCATCCATTTCCAGAAATGGATGTGATTGTAATGCTGGCCGGCATTGTTGAAGAGCGGGGCATTCTTGCCGAACGAGCCCTTGACGATCTCCTCCAGGGACTTGCCCTCGAATTCGGTGCCCTTCAGCAGATTGTTGCCGTTGGTCACATAGGCCTGGTGATGCTTGTCGTGGTGAAATTCCAGCGTTTCCTTCGACATATGCGGCGCGAGGGCGTCATAGGCATAGGGAAGGTCGGGAAGCGTGAAGGTCATGGGGTCATGTCCGAAAATAGTGGGAGACGATGGCTAACGAGAACCCTTATAGAAGGTTCCAACCCTCTTAGACACACTGAATTTACCCGGATCAACCCGTCGGCTTCTCCTCATGAGCATCGAAATCGAGATCGTCAGCGGCGACGAAGGCCGGCCGCGAGCCAGGGAGCTACTGGACCGGGTGTGGCCGCCCGCCGAAATGGACAAGCTCTCGTGGGGCCAGGTCAAATGGGCGAGCGCGGACCTGCGCGTGATGATCGAGACCGATGACGGCACGCTCGCTTGCCATGCCGGCATCTTCTTCAGGACCGTGACCTGGAATGGGCAGAAGGTGCATATCGGCGGCATCGGCGGGGTTGCCACCCGTGCCGATCATCGCCGCCGCGGTTATGCCAGCCTCGCGCTCGAGGCCGCCGTCCACACCATGCGCGACCATGACGCCGCACAGTTTGCACTTCTGTTTTGCGAACCGCACAATTTCGAATTCTATCGATCGCGTGGCTGGCATCCCTTTACCGGAGCAGTTTATGCCGAGCAGCCCGGCGGTAAAATTCGCTTTGAGGCCATGGCGCCGTTGGTGCTCGACCTTAAGCGGCGCGCGCCGACGCTCGGCACGCTCGACATGTGTGGTTTGCCATGGTGATGGATTTGCGCGCCAGCTTTTTGTTGCTATGCATGCGCGCCATTTCTGGAGAGATACATGTCTTGCAGGTTTGAGTTCGTCGTCGCGATCGCCGCGGCATTGTTCATGGCAGTGCCGGCCAAGGCTCAAAGTGCTGGCCCCGATGGCATCTGGCTGACCCAACAAGGTGATGCAAAAGTGCGCGTCTCGAAGTGTGGCGCCGGGATTTGCGGCGTGGTGGTCTGGCTGAGGGAGCCGATCGATCCGGCGACCGGAAAGCCGCAGGTCGACGACAAGAATCCGAATCCCTCCCTCGCCAAGCGGCCGATTATCGGACTGCCGCTGTTTTCGGGCATGCACCCGACCGGACCCAATCAATGGGCGGGCCAGATCTATAACGCCGACGACGGCAAGACCTATGCCAGCAAGATTTCCGTAACCGGGCCGAGCACGCTGAAAGTCGAGGGCTGCGTCGGCGCCGGGCTTTGCGGCGGCGAAGAATGGAGCCGCTCGCGCTGATGCGAGATCAGGACCGCGGCGCCAGCGTTGCCTTGAGCGCGCTCGCCGCCGAAGCGTAGCCGCCGCGTGCGCCGTCGATGAAGTGCACGTGGTCGCTGCGCACCGCCGACGGCGTGAAGCAGGTCATCATCGCCGCGTCCTGCCGGTACAGGCCATAACGCGCGATATCGGCTGACGCTGCAGCCTCAAGCCGCGCGCTCAACGCCTGCTCGAGCTCCGGCGTGCAATCGAGCACCATCCTCAAGGCATCGTCGTATTTGCGGAAGTCGGAATTCTCGACCACCTGCCGCACATAGACCTGCGGCACGAAACCGCCGACCTTGATGCCAAAGCGCATGATCAAATAATAAAACAGAGTCCAGCCGAATACGCCGAGCCGCCGTTTGAACAGCGACCCTCCGCGCTTTGCCCGCGCCTCGAATTCGACGCCTTGCGGCGGCCAGCGCAGCGGCGGACCGCCCGGCGGTACTGGCCGGCCGGCATCGGGGCTGCGTTCGACCAGCGCAACGATGTCCTCGATCAGTTTGCGATAGGCGGCCGGATCTGCGTCTTTGACGGGCATCACCAGCACCGAAAGAATCAGCCCGCGCACCGCCGGTATTTCCTCAAATCGGCATGAGAGCCCCGAGAGATCGGGCTGCGTACCGGGTGGCGCCGGCGCGACCGCGAACTCGCCGCGCTTCATCGCGGTCTCCGCCCAGCCGAGACCGCCGCCGGAAAACATCGCATAGGAGAGATTGGCCGATGGTCCAAAACGCGCCACACGGACATCGAAGCCTTGCGCGCGGATCGCTATGAGGGGTATGAGCGCCACCCGCATCTCGAGATCGAGGTCTTGCCGCACCCACGCGGCCGTTGCCGCCAGCGCCTCGCGCGCGCGTTCGAGATCACCGGGCGCAACCGCAAAGCTCGCGCCATCGCCACCGAACACGAACGGAAATTCGCGACCTTCGAGCGCATTGGTGATGGCGGCGATCACGGCCGCGCCCGCCATGTTCACCGCCTTGTAGCGTGCCTGCGCGATCGCCTGGGTGGACCCGACGATATCGGCGACCCCGATGCTCCAGTCGTCCGGCAGCGGCGAATAGAGCTGTGGGTCCATCAGCCGCGTAAAGCCGCGAAAGACGGGTACCCTTCCGTAAAACTCGTCGCTGCCGCTCGATGCATTCATGGCGCGCAATCGTTGTGAGGTTTTGGCAAGAGATACGGGACGACCGGGATCTTGGGTTCAGCGCAAAATCCACCCGCCGAAGTCCTCACGGGCGCCGATCAGGCTATATCGACGGATCGCCGAATTGAAGCGTTCGGATGGTCAGGCCGTATTGCCGGCATCGACAGTGAGGACCGTGCCGGTGATATTGCGGCCGCCCTCGCCGAGCAGATATTCGACCATGCTGGCGACGTCGTCCGTCTCCGACAACCGGCGCAATGCGCTGCGGCCGGCAATGCGCTGGCGCTGCTCGGCGCCGAGGCTATGGGTCAGTTCGGTGTCGATGAAGCCCGGCGCGATCGCATTCACGGTAATGCCGAGCTTGCCGACCTCGCGGGCGAGCGAGCGCGTGAAGCCGGTTGCCGCCGCCTTGGTCGCGCCATAGACCGACAACCCGTTATAACCAGTGGAGGCGATGATGGACGACATGTTGATGACGCGCCCGCCGCCGCCATCCGCCATCATGTGGCGCACCACGTATTTGGTCAGGATGATCGGCGAGAGCACGTTGAGGCGCAACAGCGCTTCGATCTCGCTATTGTGCATCGTCGCGAGCAGGCCCTCGGTGCCGAGACCGGCATTGTTGACGAGGCCATAGATCGCGCCGAATTCGTCGCGCAGGCTTTTCACGAACGCAGGAATGCCGTCGACCTCGCTGAGGTCAAAGGCGCGAAATGCAATGCGACCGAAGCCTTGTTTGGCGGCCGCGTCGATCGCTGTCCGCAGATCGTCGCTTTCGCGGCGGGCGACCGCGATCACATGATAGCCGGCGCCGGCCAGCCTCTGTGCGATCGCGAGCCCGATGCCGCGGCTGCCGCCTGTGACCAGAACGTTATGCATCTGTGCGCGCGAGCTTTCCGGCTGCCGTGATCTCGAGCTTGTCGACGAACTTGATCATGGCAGGCACTTTGTGGGGCGCGAGGTGAGCGCTGCAATCGGCGATGATGGCTTTCTTGATTTCGTCGGCCCGGCTTGCATCGCCACCGTCGGCCAGCACCACATCGGCGACCACGATCGCGCCGGTGATCGGGCTCTTGCGCGCCTTGACGCGCGACATGCGCACGGCGTCATGCCGGTTGATGATCGCTTCGATTTCCTCGGGGTGAACCTTGAGACCACCGATATTGATGATGCCGCCGCGGCGGCCGACGAAGTGATAGCGGTCGCCGCGCAATTCGACCATGTCGCCGGTATCGACGAAACCGTCGTTGTCCGTCAGCGCGGCGGCCCGGCGGCCGACATAAGCATGCGCGGCGCGGCGCGAACGAATCTGCAAGCAGCCGTCCACGACCTTCATCTCGACGCCGTCGCGGCTGGTCCCGATCATGCTGGCCGGAAAGCCTTCAAGCCCGTCGTTGACGGCAAAGCCGACGCCGGCTTCGGTCGAGGCATAGGCGTGCCCGATCGAGGCACTAGGAAAGGCCTGCCGCAGACCGTCGAGCACCGCCTGGTCGGCGATTTCGCCGGAGAGACGGACATATTTCGGCGAAAACGCAGAGGCCGCACCACTCATCAAGAGCTTGCGCCAATGCGAGGGCGTACCGGAAATATGCGTGACGGCGTTTTCATTGAGGCGCGCGACATGGTCAGCAAGCGCTTCGCCAGCCTCCGACAGCACCAGCGACCCGCCGCCGATCACCGCGCGCAGGAAAATCTGCAAGCCGCCATAGCGGCGGATGTCGTAGAACGTCGCCCAGATCGGGCGAACGCCGCGGGCCGCACTATCGGCCGCGATCGCGCCGGTCAGGCCCTCGAGCGTGTGACCGACGATCTTCGGCAGGCCGAGCGTCCCCGAGGTGAGCATCAGCCATTCGGTGGCGCGCTCGGTCCTGGCGCGGGGCGCTGGCTGCAGCTCCGCACCGGCGGTGACGATCAGAGCAATGCCGCAGTTCCCGAAGCGCTCCGGCTGGTCGGTGACGACGGCGTCGATTTCGGCATCTTCAACGATGGCCTGCAGGTAATCAGGGTTGAGATCCGGCGGGCACAGCAGCATGCGCTTCGCGATGCCGTCGATCTCGAGCATGACGAGCGCCGCAAGGAACTGGCTGCTGACCGCAAGCAGCACCGAACGGCCGGAAAGTTCGGCAAGCCGGCCCTTCAGGCAGGTGTGATCG
>NZ_DASSRP010000096.1:0-30578 GCF_035701725.1 Bradyrhizobium sp. | reverse complement strand
GATGAGCCGTTTTCGGCGCTCGACGCCTTGACCCGCGGTACCTTGCAGGACGAGGTCCGCCGCATTTGCCTGGAGACCGGCCAGACCGCCTTCATGATCACCCACGATGTCGACGAGGCGATCTATCTTGCAGACAGAATTTTTCTGATGACCAACGGTCCGGGCGCGGTGCTTGCCGAGGTCGTCGAAAACCCGCTGCCAAAGGATCGCGCGCGCATCGATCTGCACCGCCACCCGTATTATTATGCGCTGCGCAACCACATCATCGATTTCTTGGTCAGCCGCAGCAAGAGTTTTGCGGCTGAGGCGTCCGATTACGATCCGCGTCGGGTGCCGATGGTGCGGATCGGCAAACCGGAACTGGCGATCGCAACCACTTCCGATGCGCCACAGGATATGCAGAAATCATCGACAGGGACTTCCGGCTGACGCCGGCGATCAAGAAGGGAGTGAAGCATGAAACGATCCGATCTCACCGAGAAGCTGCTCGACATCAAGCGCGAGAAGGGTTGGAGCTGGAAATACATCTGCGAAAAGATCGGCGGCTATTCGGAAGTACTGATCGTCGGCGCCTGTCTCGGCCAGATGAAGCTGACCAAGCCTCAGGCGGCCAACGCCGGCGAATTGTTCGGACTTTCCAAGTCCGAGATCGCAATGCTCAACGAAGTGCCGATGCGCGGCGCGCCGATGCCGCCGACCGATCCCTTGATCTATCGTTTCTACGAACTCGTCATGGTCAACGGCCCGGCCTGGAAGGCGCTGATCGAGGAAGAGTTCGGCGACGGCATCATGTCGGCGATCGATTTCGACATGGTGATGGAGCGCTTGCCCAATCCGAAGGGCGACCGCGTCAAGATATCGATGTCGGGCAAATTCCTGCCGTACAAATATTACGGCGCCAGCGGCAACGTGCCGGAATATGGCTTCAAGGAGGGGTGAGACGCGTGAGCGGCGAATAGCACGTAAGGTTGGAGGATCGATGCCTCCCGTTCGCTACCTGCTATTCGCAACTCGCTATTTGCGCATTGCGTCGCTCGCGAAATAGATTTCGTAAGTCGCGGCGCCCGCCACATAGATCCCGAGCAAGATCATTGGTCTCCGCGATTTCGACGATCGGCGTCGACAATCTTACCGGCCGCCAGGACATCGTCGCGGTGACGCGACAGGGTGGCTTCCTGAGCGCGGCGTCACGGCGGCTGTTGGAAATCGTTCGCGCGCATTACACCGCCGACCGCATCACGATGGATAAGGGAAGCGCGCGAACGAGACGGCCGCGTGCGTTGCGTGGCAAGCGGCCTCGCCGAAGGAAGTGACTTATTTTCCTGCCTTCACTTCCGCGATGGCCTGCATCATCAGCTCGGTCATGCGCGCGAGGATTTCGTCTTCCGTAATGGCCTCCGCGACGAGGTCGTCTGCGACGCGGGCGACGACGGCCTTGTCACCGCCTTCGGCAAAGGCCGCGGCTACGACTTCCCTGGCATAGGTCGTAGCCGCCTCTCCGGTGATGCCGAGCTTGCCGGCCGCCCACAGCCCAAGCAGCCGATTGCGCCGCGCCTCCGCCTTGAATTTCAGCTCCTCGTCCAGGGCGAATTTCTTCTCGAAGGCTTCCTCGCGCTTGTCGAAGGTGGTCATGATTGGGGTTCCCTCCCGGCGCTCTTTTGGGCCGCGCGGCCGCGCATTGCGGCCAGGCCCGCCGATGCCTAGATGATAAACGAAATTCTTGAGGAAAAAGAGCGGCAAAGCCGCTGGTTTTACACGGTAAAAGTCGCCTCTCGCGAGGGCTGGTCGATTGTACTGGGTAGGCCAATCGGATAGGGTCGATTCCGGGCTTGGTTCTCGTTCTGTTTCTAGTCCCTGGCCTTCACGGCAGCTCCGTCGTGGGTCGTCCCTCTTGGCATCCGGAGCACACCAAATTCATGGATTTCAACAACACACGGTACATCCCAATGAGCCGTCGACGCCGCATTTATGAAGGCAAGGCCAAGGTTCTCTATGAGGGTCCGGAGCCGGGAACCCTGATCCAGCACTTCAAGGACGATGCGACCGCGTTCAACAAGCAAAAACACCAGGTGATCGAGGGCAAGGGTGTCCTCAACAACCGGATTTCCGAGTACCTGTTTCAGCACCTCAACGACATCGGGGTGCCAACCCACTTCATTCGCCGTCTCAACATGCGCGAGCAACTTATTCGCGAAGTCGAGATCGTGCCGCTGGAGGTGGTGGTGCGCAATGTCGCCGCCGGCTCGCTGTCACAGCGCCTCGGCATCGAGGAGGGCACGCAGCTGCCGCGCTCGATCATCGAATTCTACTACAAGAACGACCAGCTCAACGACCCCATGGTCTCCGAAGAGCACATCACGGCGTTCGGTTGGGCCACCCCGCAGGAGATCGACGACGTCATGGCGCTTGCCATCCGCGTCAACGATTTCCTCACCGGGCTTTTCCTCGGCATTGGCATCCGTCTGGTCGATTTCAAGATGGAATGCGGAAGGCTGTTCGAGAACGAGATGATGCGGATCATCGTCGCCGATGAAATCTCGCCGGATTCGTGCCGGCTGTGGGACATCAAGTCGAACGAGAAACTCGACAAGGATCGTTTCCGCAGGGATCTCGGCGGACTGCTCGAGGCCTACACCGAAGTCGCCAAGCGTCTCGGCATCCTGATGGAGAACGAGCGGCCGGCGGGCTCTGGCCCCGTATTGGTGAAGGGATAAGGGTGTCGTCTTGAAAGCACGTGTCACCGTTACGCTGAAGAACGGCATTCTCGATCCGCAAGGCAAGGCCATCGAAGGCGCGCTGAAATCGCTCGGCGTCGACGGCATTGCCAGTGTTCGTCAGGGCAAGGTGTTCGATATCGAGCTTTCGGGCGCCGACAAGGCGAAGGCCGAAGCGGCATTGAAAGATGCCGCGGACAAGCTTCTCGCCAACACCGTGATCGAGAATTACCGGGTCGAAGTTCTGAGCTAATCACCGATGAAATCCGCCGTTCTCGTTTTTCCCGGAATCAATCGCGAGCGCGACATGGCGCGCGCATTGAAACTTGCCTCCGGCAATGAAACCGCGATGGTCTGGCATGCCGAGACCTCGCTGCCTGCCGGCACCGATCTCGTGGTCGTCCCGGGCGGATTTTCCTACGGCGATTACTTGCGCTGCGGCGCGATCGCCGCGCGCGCGCCCGTGATGGACGCGGTGCGCGATTTCGCCGCCAAGGGCGGCCTCGTGCTCGGCGTCTGCAACGGTTTTCAGATCCTCTGCGAAGCCGGACTGTTGCCGGGCGTGCTGATGCGCAATGCCGGGCTGAAATTCATCTGCAAGGACGTCCATCTTCGCGTCGAGCGTTCAGACTCGCCGTTTACGCGCGGCTACAATGCCGGCCAGGTCATTCGTGTGCCGGTTGCCCATGGCGAGGGCAACTACGAAGCCGATGAAGAAACGCTCAAGCGCCTGGAGGGCGAGGGGCGCGTGCTCTACCGTTATTGCTCGGCCGACGGCGCGGTCGATGAAGACGCCAACATCAATGGTGCAGCGCATTCGATCGCCGGCATTGCGAACGAGCGCGGCAACGTGCTCGGCATGATGCCGCACCCGGAAAACCACGTCGAGGACATCATGGGCTGCACCGACGGCCGCGGCCTGTTTGCGGGTCTTGCGGCGCACGTGGCGAACGCAGCTTAGGTTCCCGGGAAACCCACGATTTTCCGTTGCCGTCAGCTTGCAATCTGACTGCAGCAGCGGGCCGTCCGCGCCCCTCTCGCAACCCATTCTTAACAAGCCGACAACTCTCCTGGAGCGAACCAACGCGCCGCAATCACATTGTCTATGGATAGGGGTAGGGAATGCAGGAGTTCATCCATGACCACGAAATGGCTTTGTACGACAGCAATCCTTCTTACCTTCGGCGGCGGAATTGCGATGGCGCAGTCGCCGTCGGATTCGCAGAAGAATCGGGAACACCAACGGTCCGCTTCGCCAAGGGAACCCGGCAGGTCCGCCGCAGGCGAAGAGCACCTGGGCGGTGCGTCGAAGGCATCGAAGCCCGGCGAAGCCCGTTCCAGTGAGAGGGAAGGCGCGCGGGAACCCCACACGGCGGCTGGCAACGAGCCGAACTCGAATGCAAAGACGCACGAGCAACAGCGCTCCGAGCGGCAGCCTGACCAAAAGACTGAAAAAATGGGCCGTAGCGAGCACCAGCCGCCCACGACCACCGGACAGAACGAAGATCGCGGGAGGTCAGCGCGCGAGGCGGAACAGCGTGGACAGAACCGGCAGGGCGCCTCAGATCGCGAGCAGGACAAGAGCAAGCAAAGCGAGCGCCAGCAGAAGGACCAGAACCAGCGCGCGGCGCAGTCGCCGCAAAATCCCAATGAGCGCCAGAACGCCAAGGAGCGAGTTGGGCAGGAGTCCGGACGCAATCAGGCGGCACAGCCTCAGAAGGACGGCAACTCGCAAGCCAATCAGACAACGCGGCCGGGCGATAATGAGCGGCAGCGTCAAACCGTCGGTCAAACGCAGGATCGCTCGGGTAAGCCCGGACAAACGTCCGCCAACCAGGATCAGCGCACATCCGCGAACCGGGATCAGCGCGCATCGATCAACCAGGATCAGCGCAAGCAGGTGGTTGATCGGTTGCGAAATGAGAAAGAGTTCGCGCGCGAAAATCAGAACATCAATATTCGCCTGAATGTCGGCGAGCGGCTGCCGGACAATGTGAGGCCGCGTCGGTTGCCGCCCGACATCGTCGAGATCGTGCCGCAATACCGCGATTACGATTACACCGTGATCGACGACCGGGTGGCGGTGATTGATCCGCGAACGCGGGACATCGTCGATGTGATCGACGAGGGCGGCGGCGGCTATGCCAGCCAGGGATACAGCCAGGGATACAGCCAAGGGTACAGCGGCGGTGGCTCACGCATCACGCTTTCATCCGACGAGCGCCAGCAGCTTCTGAAACAGGCGCCCACGACGGTCGGTTCGGCAGGCGGCAATTCCTGCATCACCCTGCAGCAAGTTCCTGAGGAATTGGCGCGCCAGCATCCCGAGCTGGCCTCTGACCGCTACATCACGATCGGTGATCAGATCGTGGTGGTCGATCCGAACCAACACAAGGTTGTGCAGGTCATCGACTAACCCGCAAGCTGCTTTCCCTTCCATTCGCCTCGCGGCGGATGGAAGGGAATTCATTCGGCAGCAAGATGCTGCCCGGGAAGGACTTTCCCCGAATTCCATGCTCGTTCGTTCGATTGGACGGCAGATCGCCGATGCACCCTCATCCAAAGCTCTGGACAGGCCCAAAATGCATCGTAAAAGGCCTTTTCCCCGGCCTCTGATGTACCTAATAACGGGTTATGCGAGCCACCAACGAACCCCAGATCACTCCCGAACTCATCGCCAGTCATGGTCTCAAGCCGGACGAATATGAGCGTATCCTCAAACTGATTGGGCGCGAGCCGACGTTCACCGAACTCGGCATCTTTTCGGCGATGTGGAACGAGCATTGCTCATACAAGTCCTCGCGTATCCATCTGCGCGGACTGCCGACGAAAGCACCCTGGGTGATTCAGGGCCCCGGCGAGAACGCAGGTGTCATCGATATCGGCGACGGCCAGGCGGTGGTTTTCAAGATGGAGAGCCACAACCACCCGAGCTACATCGAGCCCTATCAGGGCGCAACCACCGGCGTCGGCGGCATTCTGCGCGACGTCTTCACCATGGGCGCGCGTCCGATCGCCTGCCTCAACGCCCTTTCGTTCGGCGCGCCGGAACATCCGAAAACACGCCATCTGGTGTCGGGCGTCGTCGCCGGTGTCGGCGGCTACGGCAACTCGTTCGGCGTTCCAACGGTCGGCGGCCAGGTGCGCTTTCACACCCGTTACGATGGCAACATCCTCGTCAATGCGATGGCCGTGGGGCTCGCCGATGCCGATAAGATCTTCTACGCGGCCGCATCCGGCGTGAACATGCCGATCGTCTATCTCGGCTCCAAGACCGGGCGCGACGGCATTCATGGCGCCTCGATGGCGTCGGCCGAATTCGACGATGACTCGGCCGAAAAGCGCCCGACGGTGCAGGTCGGCGATCCCTTCGCCGAAAAGCTGCTGCTGGAGGCGTGTCTCGAGATCATGGCCGCCGATTGCGTGATCGCGATCCAGGATATGGGCGCGGCGGGGCTGACATGTTCCGCCGTTGAGATGGGCGCGAAGGGCGATCTCGGCGTCGACCTCGATCTCGATGCCGTGCCGACGCGCGAGACCGGCATGAGCGCCTATGAGATGATGCTCTCGGAAAGCCAGGAGCGCATGCTCATGGTGCTCAAGCCCGAAAAGGAGAAAGAGGCGGAAGCGATCTTCCGCAAGTGGGGGCTCGATTTCGCGGTCGTCGGCTACACCACGCCGAGCAAGCGGTTCCGCGTCAAGCATGGCGGCGATATCATGGCCGACCTGCCGATCAAGGAACTCGGCGACGAGGCCCCGGTCTATGACCGGCCGCATGTGGCGCAGACCGCAAAGCCGGTGATCGCCGCGCGCGAAGTCAAGCCGCCGATCGGGGTCACGGAGGCGCTGCAAAAACTGATCGCCACGCCCGAGCTTTGCTCGAAGCGCTGGGTCTGGGAGCAGTACGACCACGTCATTCTCGGCAACACCGTGCAGCGGCCGGGCGGCGATGCCGCCGTCGTGCGCGTAGAGCAAGGGCCGAAGGGGCTTGCGCTGACGGTCGACGTCACGCCTCGCTACTGCGAGGCCGATCCTTATCAAGGCGGTATGCAGGCGGTCGCCGAAGCCTGGCGCAACATCACGGCGGTCGGCGGCCGGCCGCTGGCGATCACCGACAATCTCAACTTCGGCAATCCCGAGCGCCCCGAGATCATGGGCCAGTTCGTCGGCTGCCTGAAGGGCATTTCGGAGGCCTGCCGCGCGCTCGATTTCCCCGTCGTCTCCGGCAACGTCTCGCTTTACAACGAAACCAACGGCCGCGGCATCCTGCCGACACCCTCGATCGGCGGCGTCGGCGTGCTCGATGATTTCACCAAGTCCGCCTCGCTTGCTTTCAAGGCGGCGGGTGAAGCGGTGCTTTTGATCGGCGAGACGCAAGGCTGGCTTGGCCAGTCCGTTTACCTGCGCGACGTCTGCGGCCGCGAAGAGGGCGCACCGCCGCCGGTTGATCTCGCCGCCGAAAAACGCAACGGCGATGTGGTGCGCGGCAAGATCCGCGCGGGCACCGCGACCGCGGCGCATGACATCTCCGATGGCGGTCTCTTGATCGCGCTTGCAGAGATGGCGATCGCCAGCGGCATCGGCGCGCAGTTGCTCGCAGCACCAGCTTCGATCGTACCGCATGCTTATTGGTTCGGCGAGGATCAGGCGCGTTATGTCGTTACCGTGCCGGCGGAGCAGGCGGGCCTTGTGCTCGCCAAGATGAGAGGCGCCGGCGTGCCGTGTGCGCGGATCGGCACCACGGGCGGGGATACGATTGCGATCGCCGGCGAGGAGGCTGTTTCAGTGGCTGCGCTGAAGGACGGTTTTGAGAGCTGGCTTCCGGCCTATATGGCGGGCAAAGCCTGATCTTCGCGCGCTTCGCGTTTTTCGCGGCTATAGCACGTGCTTTGCGCCGGGGATCCGCCGCAAAGCCAGCGTCGCCAGCCAGCTGACCGCAAGCGTCAGCACGAACACGATCAGCGCCTTCAGTACCGCGGTCACCTGTTGGACGGGCGCGAGCGTGATGCCGTACAGCGCATATTGCAGCCAGAGCAGCGGCACGTAATGAACGAGGAAAATTCCGAACGAGTTTTCCCGGAGCGGATCAAGAATGCTCATGCCGCGGCTGTCGAATTTCAAGAACAGCGCGATCAAATTGATGGTCTGCGATGCGCTGAAGCAGGCAAAGAAGAAAGCATGGGCGGCATTCCACCATGGCGGCGGATCGTTCGGATCGGGCAAATATTCACGCTTGTAGAAGATGAGCGCGATCAGACCGGCATAGGTCACGATAGTTGCCAGCAGCCAGGCCGGCCATTGCCGCGCCAGTTCGCCATCCTCCGATAACAGGCTGCGGTCGCCGCCCACGGCACCGATACCGACCCCGACGAAAAAATACAGCAGATACAAGATCGTCCGGTCCGCTTGCACCGCTAGCGGTCCGAGCGTGAGCCATCGTCCGATGCCGAGATAGAATTCCAGCGGCGCATAGACGATGACCGATGCGGCGAGAAACAGCCAGAAGGCGTAGGATGGGCGCTCCAACTTTGCGGTCGGCAACCGTCCGATGGCGTCGACCAGGCCGGGAGCCGCGAGAAAGACGGCGGCCGCACATAGATCAAGGCCAAACAGCACGGCGAGAAACCAGATCGGACCGCTCTCCCAGGGGCCGACCGTGATCGTCTTCCACCAGAATGCGACAAGTCCTGCGCCCGGACCTGAGGTGCGAAGCTCCACCGCGTAATAGGCAAGCGGCATTAAAAAGACCGCCCCGATCGCGAATGGCAGGCCAAGGCGCAACAGCCGTCCACGCAGGAAATCGCCTACGCCCCTGCGCTTCAGGCTGGGCCAGGTGAACAGCCCCGACAGCAGGAACATCGCCGCCATGAAGTAGCTGTCGTTGAAGGTCACGAGGGCATCAAAGCCGAGGAAGGACTGCCGATCGGTGTGTCCGTAGTAGGTGTAGGGGATGACCGAGTGATGCAGCAGCACCATGATGATGATGCAGCTTCGTGCGCGGTCGAACGCCTGATTGCGCGCGCCCGAAGTCGACTTGGCCTCGACCGGTTTGGTTCCGATCGCTCCAGTGGCGGCAGGCAAGACGACGCTCATGCAGGTCCCGGTGGGTTGTTGGCGGACGATGTTGCCATGGAATAGCGCGGCTTGGAAAATGAACCGCTCACGGCGCCGTGAAAACAAGGCGCTGCGCACAGGAACTTTCGCGAAAGGCTCGAAGTTAAGCCCCGCAGAACGGCTGGCCTGGACGGCCTGGAGGATCTTATGACGCTTCTGAAGTGGGCGCTGGTTTTCTTCGTGATATCAGTGATCGCCGGTATCCTGGGCTTCACCGGCATATCGGCCGCTTCGGCCGATATCGCCCGTTTTCTGTTCTACGTGTTTGTCGTGATCTTCCTGGTCCTCTTGATCCTGGGACTGACGATCTTTCGGGTGTAGCGATTGCCTCGTCAATTGCGAGGAGCTCGCGACAAATTTGCAGGCAAATTTGCGTCGAAGCGACGAAGCAATCCAGGCCCAAAAGCCTGGATTGTGCGCGGAGCCTGTCATCGGGCGGGTGTTCGCCCGACCCGTTGGCTCGTAATGACGCGAGGCGGCTGGCTTTACACCACTTCCTCGATCTTGACCTTGTCCGGGTAGAAGGCGAGATGGCCTGAAATTTCCGTCATCGCAGGAAACGGATTCTCATAGGTCCAGATCGCATCAGCGATGGTCTTGCCGTCGGCTACGATGCTGAAGTAACTCGCATCACCCTTGTACGGACAATGCGTGGTGCGTTCGCTGCGCTTCAACAGCGCCATGTTCGCATCCTTGCGCGGCAGGTAATTCACCGCCGGATAGCTTGCTTCCTTCAGCGAAAGAGCGTCGCTGGATTCGGCAATCACGACGTTCCCTGCGGAAACGCGCACGCGCCGCGGATTGGCCGTGATTGTGATCGGATGGTCGGGGCCGGGTAATTTCATGGTCATCCGCCTTTCGACCCGTGCCACGCCGGGCCTTCCTGTGATCTGTCGATCAAATATAGTGCAGGAAGGCGTGACCCAGAAGGCCATTCGCGCTAAGTTGAAACCAGCGGCGGACCGGGGGCCGCACTGAGTCAACTGAGATTGCCGAAAAGGAGATATCCGGAAATGCCGATGGACGCCCACGATATCGAATCGATGATCAAGGCCGCGATTCCCGATGCCGAGGTGACGATCCGGGATCTTGCCGGCGACGGCGATCACTACGCGGCCACCGTGATTTCCGAATCCTTCCGCGGCAAGTCCCGCGTTCAGCAGCACCAGCTCGTCTACCAATCGCTTCGCGGCCAGATGGGCGGGGTGCTTCACGCGCTCGCCTTGCAGACCGGCGTGCCCGAGTAGCTAGCCCGACCCGGTCAATCAGCCGGGTGTCGGCATAGGGAGCAAGCAGGGCGCCATGGCGTCGGATACTGAGCGCGGGGCGCTGTTTCGGCCCATCGTGCCCAAGCAACATAGCCGGGTCACTTACGCCGAATTGCTGTTCGACCTGGTGTTCGTGTTTGCGGTCACCCAGGTCTCGCACACGCTGCTGGCGCATTTCACGATGCTCGGCGCAATCCAGACCGTCCTGCTGTTGCTCAGTGTGTGGTGGGTCTGGGTCTACACGTCATGGGTGACCAACTGGCTCAATCCCGAGCTCACGCCGGTCCGCATCCTTCTCTTTCTTCTGATGCTCGGCGGCCTCGTGCTGTCGACCTCGATCCCGAAGGCCTTCGATTCGCGTGGCCTGTGGTTTGCGATCGCCTATGCCGCCATGCAAGTCGGCCGTACGGTCTTCTGGCTGCTGTCGACGCCGCGCGAACGTACCGCCGCGCGGATGAATGCGACCCGCATTCTGGTCTGGCTGTCGGTCTCGGGCATCTTCTGGATCGCCGGCGGAGTGGCCGATGGCGAAAAGCGGCTGGTGCTGTGGGCGGTCGCGCTGGCCATCGAATATGTCTCGCCGGCGGTGCGGTTCTGGATTCCGAAATACGGCGCCTCGACGGTCGCCGACTGGTATGTCGAGGGCGGCCACCTTGCCGAGCGTTGCGCCGGCTTCATCATCATCGCGCTCGGCGAATCCATCGTCGTCACCGGCGCGACCTTTGCCGATCTGAAATGGACCTTCGAGACCGTGTCCGCGTTCCTGTCGGCCTTCGTCGCGGCGCTTGCGATGTGGTGGATCTATTTCCACAAGGGCGCGGAAGCAGGCTCCGAGCTGATTTCGAATTCAAGCGAGCCGGGCCGGCTGGCGCGGCTTGCCTATACCTACCTGCACCTGCCGATCGTCGCCGGCATCATCCTGTCGGCGGTAGCCGACGACGTCGTGCTGCAGCACCCGGCGGCCCATTCCGATGCACGGGTGATCGTGAGCGCGGTTGGCGGCCCGATGCTGTTTCTGGTCGGCGCGATCCTGTTCAAGCTCGCGATCCGCGGCTGGCTGCAGCTCTCGCACGGCGTCGGCATCATCGCGCTCGGCGTGCTCGGCTGGTACGGCGAGGGGCTATCGCCGCTGATGCTCTCGATTGCCACCACCGCGTTGATGGTGATCGTCGCAATCTGGGAATCGCTATCGTTGCGTTCAGGTCCGAAACGGTCGGCCGCTGACCAAGCTCAATCGGAAGCGACCAGCGCGTGAACCGAAAACAACCCGCCTTCATCGGTCCAGGATTGCACGAGCGACCAGCCTGAAACGCGCGCGAGCAGCGCGAAGCGCTCGATCGAATATTTGTAGCTGTTCTCGGTGTGGATGCTTTCGCCGGGGCGGAACGAGAACCTGTTGCCGAGCACTTCGGCTGTCAGCGCCTTCTTGCTGATCAGATGCATCTCGATGCGATGCCGGTCGCGGTTGTAGACCGCGCGATGAATGAACGCGCCGACGTCGAAATCACCGCCAAGCTCGCGGTTGATCCGGTGCAATACATTGAGGTTGAAACGCGCGGTCACGCCGGCGGCATCGTTATAGGCGTCGTAGAGCGTACGCTCGTCCTTCTCCAGATCGACGCCGATCACCATTTGCCCGCCTTTTCCGAGGATGGTGCGCGCGCTCTTGAGGAATTTGCAGGCTTCGCCCGGTTCGAAATTGCCGAGCGTCGATCCCGGGAAGAATCCGACCTTCGGCATGTCGCGCACGGCGTCCGGAAGCGCGAATGGCGCCGTGAAATCCGCGGTCACCGGATGAACGGCGAGACCGGGATAATCAGCGCGCAAGGCCTCCGCCTGCGCGTTGAGAAACTCGCCGGAGATGTCGACAGGCACATAGGCCCCGAGCCGGCATTCGCCGAGCAGGAGCCGCACCTTGGTGGTCGAGCCGGCGCCGAATTCCACCAACGCCGCGCCGTCCGGGATGATCGCGGCGATTGCCGGGCCATGAGTACGCAGGATCGAAAGCTCGGTCCGGGTCGGGTAATATTCCGGCAGAACCGTGATCTGTTCGAACAGCTCCGAGCCGGTCGCATCGTAAAAATACTTCGGCGACAGCCGTTTTGGCGCCCGCGACAGGTCTTGTATGACGTCGCGAGCAAATACCGATGTTGGCGCATCGAAACGGTGCGCTTCGGCCAAAGCGGTGGCGTGCACGTTCATGACAATCTCCCGGACGCGCTTTTCTAGCGCGATTGCAGTCAAGAATTTTTCAAAGCGCGGTATCGCGCCTTGGCTCATACGTTAGCTGACGTAGTCGGCGAGCCTTAAGCCGGTGAACTGCCAGCGGTGGTGGGGGTAAAAGAAGTTGCGATAAGTGACACGGCTATGACCGCCGGGCGTCGCCAGCGAGGAGCCGCGCAGCACGAGCTGGTTGACCATGAACTTGCCGTTGTATTCGCCGAGCGCGCCTTCGATCGCGCGATAGCCCGGATAAGGCGAATAGGCGCTGCGGGTCCATTGCCAGACGATTCCGAAGGCGTCGTTGAGGAGCCCTGCGCGAGCGGCAACCTCCCATTCCATCTCGGTCGGCAGATGCTTGCCGCGCCAGCGTGCGAACGCATCCGCCTCGTAATAGCTGATGTGGCAGACTGGACTTTCGGGATCGACCGGCTTGAGGCCCGCGAGCGTCATCACGTGCCATTTTCCGTCGATCTCGCGCCAGTGCCCCGGCGCCTGCCACTGCTCGTTGCTGACAACCGCAAACCCGTCCATCAGCCAGAGCGTCGGCGTCGTGTAGCCGCCGTCCGCCATGAAGGCGATCCAGTCGGCATTGGTGACGAGATTGCGCGCGAGGCGAACGGGGCCGACCAGCGCCCGATGGACCGGCTTTTCATTGTCGAAATGGAAACTGTCGCCGGCGTGCCCGATCGCGTGAATACCCTCGTTGAGGTCGACCCAGTCTTCGCCGGAGCCGCTCGGACTGGGGAAGCGCCAGGAGCCGTCATAGGCCGGCGAGATCGGGTTTTGGGCAAAGGCGTGCAGGATGTCCGTGAACATCAGCTCCTGATGCTGCTGCTCGTGGTTGAGGCCGACCTCGACCAGCGGCGCAATCGCCGCAAGTTTTTCGTCATCGGCTTCACGGAAGAATTTCACGACCGCCGCATCGACATGACGTCGATAGGCCGTGATTTCGTCAGCGGAGGGCCTGGTCAAATCGCCGCGCCGGGCGCGGGCGTGCCGGGGCCCCGCGCTGACATAATAGGAGTTGAACAGGAAGGCGTAGTCGGGGTGGTAGGGCTCGTATCCGGTACAGTGCTCGCCAAGCAGAAACTGCTCGAAAAACCATGTGGTATGGGCACGGTGCCATTTGGCGGGGCTGGCATCCGGCATGGACTGGATCAACTGGTCCTCGGCGCTGAGCGGCCCGGCGCGACGTTCTGTCTCGTTTCGCACTGCAAGAAATGCGGCGGTCAGCTCGTCTGCGAGGCTGGTTTTTTCGGGAAATAACGACGGGCGAGAGGCGGCAATGGCGGATACGGTTTGCGTCACTGGGGTCTCCGGGTCGCAAAGGAGAACGCTGGCCTCGGAGCCAGGTTCCTCGAGAACAGCCTGTCCTAGATAGGGGTTCCTATCGGGGAAAAAAGCCTCCCTCGGGCTAAACGAGATACGGGCCGATCGTCGCGTCCGTTACCCCCGATCTTGCCCCCGCATGGCAGCTCCGACCGCCAAATTGCTTTGGGTGCACAAACGTTTGGGGTACATATATGGGAGTCGCGAAAGGGGCTGGCGGCATACGGCCGGCAAGCCCGAGTGGGTGTCTCACCCACCCCAAAAGGAAGAGATTATGAGCATCGAGCAATTCATCGACAACGAAGTGAAGTCGAACGACGTCGTGCTGTTCATGAAGGGCACGCCGCAATTTCCGCAGTGCGGGTTCTCCGGACAGGTCGTTCAGATCCTCGATCACATCGGGGTCGGCTACAAGGGTCTCAACGTCCTTGAGTCCGCCGAGCTTCGCAACGGCATCAAGACCTACTCCAACTGGCCGACCATCCCACAGCTCTACGTGAAGGGCGAATTCGTCGGCGGCTGCGACATCGTGCGTGAGATGTTCCAGGCCGGCGAATTGCAGCAGCTCTTTGCCGACAAGGGCGTGGCAGTCACAACCGTCGCCTGATCTTGACCGCCCGCCTGGTCGGCGGCGTGAGGCTTGAGGTCGTCGTCGCCGATATCACGACACTCCGTGTCGATGCCATCGTCAACGCCGCCAATGCATCGCTGCTTGGCGGCGGCGGAGTGGATGGCGCCATTCACCGCGCCGCGGGACCCGATCTGCTCAGGGAATGCCGCAGCCTTGATGGCTGCGCGACTGGCGACGCCAAGATCACGGGCGGTTATCGCCTGCCGGCAAGTCACGTGATCCATGCCGTCGGTCCGGTGTGGAGCGGCGGCCAGCGCGGCGAGGATGAATTGCTCGCTTCCTGCTATGACCGCGCCATCGACCTCTGCCGCGAAAACAATCTGGCTTCGATCGCCTTTCCGGCCATCTCGACCGGGATCTACCGGTTTCCCGCGGATCGCGCCGCAAGGATCGCGGTTTCGACCACCATCGACGCGCTCAAGAGGGCGCCTGGCGTCCGCCGGGTGATCTTCTGCTGCTTCTCAAAGGACAGTGCCCATCTGCACGAACTGGCCGTGGCGGAGTTCGGCGAGCCTTGTCCGGATTGAGCACGCAGCTACACTGCCGTGACGTTTGACACCCCAGGCAGTCGGTGAATGCGATGACGGGTCCGCGAAGGACGAGCAGCTTCGTGGCCCGGTCCGCAGCCGCATTGACGCTGCTTACTTTCGCCATCGGCCTCAGCCCAAGCCCGGCCGAGTCTCCGACCACCGTTGCGAGCGGCTTTTCGGCTGCCGGACTAGATCATGTCCGCAACTACATCCGCAACGAGGCCGCAACCGCAAAAATTCCCGGCGCGGTGCTTCTGATTCAGCAGCATGGCCACCCCGTGCTGTTTGAAAGTTTCGGCCTGAGGAATCCCGACAGCCAAACGCCGATGACGCCGGACAGCATCTTCCGGCTCTATTCGATGTCGAAGCCGGTCACGTCCGTCGCCGCGATGATTTTGGTCGACGACGGCAGCGTCGCGCTCGACGATCCCGTGTCGAAGTTCATTCCGGCTTTTGCCGAGACGCAAGTTGCAGTCGAGAAACGCGACGACCGCGGCCACGAGGTGCTCGTCACCGAGCCTGCCGCGCGCCCGATCAAGATTCTCGATCTGTTGCGTCAGACCTCCGGCATCACCTACGGATTTTACGGCGACAGCCCGGTTCGAAGACTCTATCCGGAAAGCGGGCTGTTCGAGGGAGATTTCGACAATGCGCAGTTCGCCGAGCGACTGGCGAAATTGCCGCTGGCCGAACAGCCGGGCACGCTTTGGGACTACGGCCATTCGACCGATATTCTCGGCCGCGTCATCGAGGTCGTGTCCGGACAGTCGCTGTTCGAATTCGAAAAGCAGCGATTGCTCGACCCGCTCGGTATGCATGATACTGCCTTTCACGTCGATGACGCCAAGCGCGACCGCGTCGTCGAGCCGCTACCCGGCGATCGCTTCAAAGGCTCGATCGCGGGCCTCGGCGATCCGGTGTTGAGGCGGCGATGGGAATCCGGCGGGGCCGGGATGGTCGGCACCATCGGCGATTACGCGCGCTTCGCGCAAATGCTGCTCAACGGCGGCACGCTGGATGGCAGGCGGTATTTGAAACCGGAGACGGTCAAGCTGATGGTGTCGGATCAGCTCGGGCCCATCACGAAGATCGCGCGCGACCAGTATTATTTTCCGGGCGACGACAGCAGCTTCGGCCTCGGTTTTGCGGTGCGCACCGTTGCAAATCCGCCGCTACCGGCCGGCGAATATCGCTGGGACGGCGTTGGCGGCACGTTCTTTTTCGTCGATCCGCAGGATGATCTTTTCGTCGTCTGCATGATGCAGTCGCCGTCGCAGCGCCAACGCATTCAGGTCGAATTAAAGGCGCTGATCTATCAGGCCTTGCAGAAATAGGCTGTAATGCCGCCATGGGGATGCAGGAAACCGCAGGGGTGACGGACGGCACCGGCTTTGAACCGCTTAAGCTGGTGGTCTGGGTCAGCCTTGCGGTCTATCTGGCGCTGGTGATCGGTTTTGCCTGGAATCCGAATCCGCTGGCGCAAGTGTTGGCGGCAATCGGCATTCTCGCCGCCGTCGTCCATGCGATCCGGTTCTATGGCTGGAAGGATGGCTCGGCGCTGTTTGCGATTTGCGTCGCCATTACCTTCGTCATGGAAAATATCGGCGCCACCACCGGCTGGCCGTTCGGCCGCTATCATTTCGAGGTCGGCGCTGACCTGCCGCATATTGGTGCCATTCCGGTGATCGTCGGTCCGCTATGGTTCGGCATGGGCTATTTCTCCTGGCACGTCGCCGCGGTTCTGCTCGGGGTGCCGGCGCGCCCGAGCGGCAGGTTCGAGTGCTTGGCGTTGCCGCTTGTGGCGGCCTTCGTCATGACGCAATGGGACGTGGTGATGGAGCCCGCGGCCTCCACGATCGCCAAGGCCTGGATCTGGCATGACGGCGGCGCTCATTTTGGCGTGCCGCTGTCGAACTACGCCGGCTGGCTGTTGACGACGTGGCTGTTCTATCAGGCCTTCGCTGTCTATCTCAGCCGCCGAGTGGGCCTTGCCGCACCGCCGCCCTCGCAAATGCGGACGCTGCGGCTGGTCGCGATTGCATTTTATCTGGCGTCGGCGCTCACGCATCTGACGCCGTGGCTGATCGGCGGGGGCGGCGAGGTGACCGATGCGGCAGGTCAGCTCTGGCGCATCAGTGATCTGCGCGGGGCCACCGTCGTCACCATGCTAAGTACGATGTTTGTCACATCGATGCTGGCGACCCTGAAGCTCGCCAACGTGCAGGGCGATCGCTGAGCGGCGCGCGGCCTATGCCTTGCGGGCGATCTCGCGCACGTGTCCGATCATTTCCTCGATCATCGCGGAGGTGACGTCCAGATGCGTGCAGGCGCGGATGCGGCCCTCCATCACGGCGATCTGCACGCCGCGCTTGTTCAAGGCGGCCACCATGTCGGTTGCGCTGATCCCGGCGCCATCCGGCTTGAAGAACACGAGATTGGTTTCGGGCTCCTGCACCTCGATGCCCTGGATCTGCGCAAGGCCGCGCGCCAGCGCGCGCGCATTGGCGTGATCTTCCGCTAACCGGTCGACGTGATGGTCGAGCGCATAGGTGCAGGCGGCCGCGCAAATGCCGGACTGTCGCATCGAGCCGCCGAGGCGCTGCTTCCACTGCCAGACCTTGTCGATGAAATCGCGCGTGCCGGCGAGCACGGCGCCGATCGGCGCGCCGAGGCCCTTGGAGAAATCGATCCAGGCCGAATCCCAACCCGCGGTCATGTCCTTCGCGCTGATGCCGCTGGCCACCGTGGCATTCATCAATCGCGCGCCGTCCATGTGGGTTGCAAGACCGTTGGCCTTGGCGATCTTCACGACCTCGTCGAGATCAGACTTCTTCCAGATCGTGCCGCCGCCGATGTTGGCGGTTTGCTCGGCGCTCACCAAGGTCTGCGGCGGCTGGTAGCGCGTGCGCGGATGCAGCGCGGCGCGGAAGGTGTCCGGCGTGAATTTTCCGTCGGCGCCTTGCAAGGGCGTGATCTGGAATCCGCCGAGCGCGGCATGGGCGCCGCCTTCGCGCGCGATGAGATGGGCGGAAGCGTGCGCGAGGATCTCATCCCCCGGCCGGCAATACACCAGCGTGGCGGTCACGTTGCACATGGTGCCGGACGGCAGGAACACCGCCGCCTCCTTGCCCATGAGATCGGCGACGCGGTCACAGAGCAGGTTGGTCGAGGGATCGTCGCCGACCTGTTCGTCGCCCACTTCAGCGCGTGCCATCGCTTCGCGCATTCCCGGCGTCGGGCGGGTTTGCGTGTCCGACAACAGGTTGATGCGGACCGGGGGCGCCTTGGGATTGGGACGGGCAGGGGTGTAGGCCATTGGATGAGGTCTCCATTATCGCGTCCTAGCCGGCCATAGCCGTTTGAAGAACGGCATCGCTTCCGCTCGCCTATGGCCCAGCCATCCACGTCTTGTTTTGTGGCGACCATAAAGGCGTGGATGCCCGGGACAAGCCCGGGCATGACAAAAACAAAAGGCCCCGGGGAAACCGGGGCCTTGATCTCAACTCATATGCAAGATCGGATCTATCAGCGCGAATAGAATTCGACGATCAGATGCGGCTCCATCTGCACCGCGAACGGTACGTCGGCGAGCGCCGGGATGCGGACGAATTTCGCGGTCATCTTGCCGTGGTCGACTTCCAGATAATCCGGCACGTCGCGCTCGGGAAGCTGGCTTGCTTCAAGCACATGGGCCAGTTGCTTGGAGGATTCCTTGACCTCGATCAGGTCGCCGACCTTCAGCTTGTAGCTGGAGATGTTGACCTTGCGGCCGTTCACCTTGACGTGGCCGTGATTGATGAACTGGCGGGCGGCAAACATCGTGGAGACGAACTTGGCGCGGAACACAGCGCTATCGAGACGGCGCTCCAGAAGGCCGATCAGATTCTCGCCGGTATCGCCCTTCATGCGGCCGGCCTCGACATAGATACCGTGGAACTGGCGCTCGCTGATGTTGGCGTAATAGCCCTTCAGCTTCTGCTTGGCGCGCAGCTGCACGCCGAAGTCGGAGAGCTTGCCCTTGCGGCGCTGACCATGCTGGCCGGGGCCGTATTCCCTGCGGTTCACGGGGCTCTTCGGGCGGCCCCAGATATTCTGGCCCATACGGCGATCGATCTTGTATTTCGCCTCACTACGCTTTGTCATCGCGTCCTCTTTCTTTCGATAGTTGGTTTGAGGAAACGCGCCCTCCTGTGCAGCCAGGAATGTCCTGACTTGCCGACAGGTCCAAACCCTTAAAGCTGGTAAAGAGTGGACCGCGGGTCGCGAAACGCATCGCGGGCCGAAAACGGCCCGCGAGCAGGGCGGTTTCTAGGCAGAAACGCCCCTCCTGTCAATGCGGACGGGCTTGGTCGCAAGCGGTCCGTTGGGTGCGCGGCGAGCGAATTTCGGCCGAAATCTCGTTGTTGAGCACCTGTTCCAGCCGCTTCAGGACCCGGGCGATGGCGACCGCATCGGTAATCCGGTGGTCCCAGCGCAGACTGACGTCGATGTGGTTGTCGGGGCCGACCACGCCATAGCTGAGCAGGAAGGGGCTCGGGCTGATCGCCCGCAGCTCGCCCGGCCCGTAAGCCGCGACCGAGGTCACCCCGAAGGTCCCGAAATTGTTGGCGCACATTCGTCCGAAGTTCTGGCCCAGATACCAGCTCAGGCGGCGCAGCGGCAGCGGCAGCCGGCTCGCCATCAGGATCTTGCGAAAATTCGGGACATCCTCGAGCGGCGCATTCTTGGCGCGGCGGATCTGTGCATCGATATCCGCCAGCGAGCGGCTTTCCAGGTCGGGCACCTTTTCAGGCAGGATGAATTCCTCGCCGCCCTCGGCCCGCGCCACCGCCACCATCGCGACACTGCGCGGCAGCTCGAAGAAATGCGGCCAGGGCAGCTTGACGTAGAGGGTCCGCAGCACCGCCTCGTCCTTGGCCACGATCGCAAAGGCCTTGGCGAATACGGCCGCCCAACCGGGCCGGGACGCGGCCATGGCGCGCGAGGCCATCAATGGCCCAATATCGAGCGGGCGTGAGAACGAAATCGCGGGCACGCGCATCGACGCATGCATGAAGTCGATCAGGAAGCGGCGCGGCAGTGAGATTTTTCGTTTGGTCCCGCGCATCGCTCCGCTCGGTTTCCTTCTCAATGCGGTCGCTTGATATCGGCCGGCTTAGCACGAAGCGAAGCCCTTGAGGCCGGGCTTTTTTTCGAATGCGACTTTACGGGCCGCTCGATGAACCAGAGATAAACGTATGAAAGATATGTAGAAAATTGAATTGGCGCCTCAGGCCAGCACGCGGCCGCCGAAAAATGGCATCAAGGCCTTGCTCATCCGAGGCGGCCGGCCGGATGTAAAGATCATCCGGGCTTCTGCCTCGTTCGGTCCATCGCGGCTTTCGGGCAGCAGGCTTGTCACCCGCCGTGCGATCGCGGGCGCCGGGTCGATCCACGCGACAGGCCAAGGCGCCAACCGGTTCAGCCGGTCGAGCAACAGCGGGTAGTGCGTACAGGCGAGCACGATGGTGTCGGTGCGACGCTCAGGTTCCTCGCTGGCCCCGACAAAACACGGTACCAGTTCGGCCAGGATGGCTTCGTCACTGACCACGCCGCCCGAGAGCGCCGTCTCGGCCAGAGCCGCCAGCTCCGCTGATCCGACCAGCGTCACTTCGCAACCTTGCGCGAAATCGCGGATCAGTGCTTGCGTGTACTCGCGCTTCACGGTGGCCTTCGTGCCGAGCACCGAGACGCGTTTGGTCCTCGAGCTGAGACAGGCTGGCTTGATGGCGGGTACGGTGCCGACGAAAGGTACGGCGTAGGCCGCGCGCAAATGCCCCATCACGGAAACGGACATCGTGTTGCAAGCGATCACGACGAGATCGGGACGATGCTCGGTGATCAAGTCGCCCGCCAAGGGTACCACGCGACCGATAATCTCTTCCTCGCTGTGGTGGCCATACGGAAAAAAGGCGTCGTCGGCGACGTACACATAGCGCGCCTCCGGGCGGGCGCGCACGATCTCGCGCAACACTGTTAGCCCGCCAAGGCCCGAATCGAAAACGAGAATGGTTGGATTCTGCCCCATGGAATTCATCCTAGCCGATCCGGAGTTACCTTTCAGTTGCCATTTGCAAACGCATCGCAAGTGCGGAGCGGGAATAATTTGCGCTTTGCATGAGTTCTAAGACAGCGCCCCCAAATCGGACGCGACGAACCATGATTTTAATGTAATCAGTCCGATGTATTCGGAGCGAATTATTGAAGCTGCGGGATAGCGAATGATACGCAACACGACAAAGAGCTGGGGCAGCCTCGCGCGGGCGTTTCACTGGATCATCGGACTGACCATTCTGGGAATGCTGGCCTATGGCTGGTGGATGAATCACATCCCCGCGCGGCCGGATCGTTTTTTCTACCGTTCGATCCACGCCGATATCGGTTACATGCTGATGGTGGCGATGGTGCTTCGGATCATCTGGCGTATGATCAATCCGATCCCGGCGTTGCCCCCGGGCATGCCAGGCTGGCAACGGATCGCGGCGCATGTCAGCCACGGCGCGCTCTATCTCGCCACTTTCATCGTGATCTTCCTGGGCTGGGCGCATTCCGGCGCGCGGCCGCAAGGCGACTACGGCAGCTTCTTCGGCCTGTTCCATGTGCCGCAGTTCACCTCGCCCGACAAGGCGACGGCCGATGCCTTTGAGGACCGGCATATCGTCTTTGCCTATGTGTTGCTGGCGCTGATCGTCATCCACGTCCTGGCGACGGCCTGGCATCATTTCATCAAGCGCGACCGCGTGGCGGCGCGGATGATGGACGGCCAGCCGGGCTGAGCTTTCTCCCTCAGCCCTGACCGAATACGCGCTTGAAGATCGTGTCGACGTGCTTGAGGTGATAGCCGAGGTCGAACTGCTCTTCGATCTCGGCATCGCTGAGATATTTTTTGACGTCGGCATCTTGCTTCAGCAGTGATTGGAAGTCGCCTTCGCCGCGCCAGACCGGCATCGCGTTGCGCTGCACGAGCTTGTAGGCATCCTCTCGGCTTGCGCCCTTTTGCGTCAGCGCGATCAAGAGCCGCTGCGAGTGCACGAGGCCGCCGAGGCGATCCAGATTCTTCTGCATGTTCTCGGGATAGATCAAAAGCTTCTCGACCAGACCGGCGAGACGGTTGAGCGCGAAGTCGAGCGTTACGGTCGCATCGGGTCCGATCATGCGCTCGGCCGAGGAGTGCGAGATATCGCGCTCATGCCAGAGCACAACGTTTTCGAGCGCCGGCGTTACATAGGCGCGCACCATCCGCGACAGGCCGGAGAGATTTTCCGACAGCACCGGGTTGCGCTTGTGCGGCATCGCCGAGGAGCCTTTTTGACCTTCCGAAAAGAACTCTTCGGCTTCCAGCACCTCGGTGCGCTGCAGGTGGCGGATTTCGGTCGCAAGGCGCTCGACCGAGGAGGCGATCACGCCGAGCGTGGCAAAATACATCGCGTGGCGGTCGCGCGGGATCACCTGCGTCGAAATCGGCTCGACGCGCAGGCCCATGGCCTTGGCAACGTGCTCTTCGACGCGCGGATCGATCTGGGCAAAGGTCCCGACTGCGCCGGAGATGGCGCAGGTCGCAACCTCGTGGCGCGCGGCGATCAGGCGGTCGCGGGCGCGCGAAAACTCGGCGTAGGCGTAGGCGAGCTTCAGCCCGAAGGTGACGGGCTCGGCATGGATGCCGTGCGAACGGCCGATGGTCGGCGTCATCTTGTGCTCGAGGGCGCGCTTCTTCAGCGCGGCGAGCACCTTGTCCACGTCGGCGACCAGAAGGTCGGCAGCCCGCGTCAGTTGCACGTTGAAGCAGGTGTCGAGCACATCCGAGGACGTCATGCCCTGGTGGACGAAGCGTGCCTCGGGGCCGACGATTTCGGCAAGATGGGTGAGGAAGGCGATGACGTCGTGCTTGGTTTCCCGTTCGATCTCGTCGATCCGCCCGACGTCAAAGGTCGCATTGCTGGCCTTGGCCCAGATGGTCTTGGCGGCCTCCTTCGGAATCACCCCCAATTCCGCCAGCGCGTCAGCCGCATGTGCCTCGATCTCGAACCAGATCTTGAAGCGGGTCTGGGGCTCCCAGATCGCGGCCATTTCCGGGCGGGTATAGCGGGGGATCATCGGGCGACTCTGAGGCTTTTGAGGGGGTTAGGGGCGCTTTAGCAGAGCGGGCGGGGGGTGACAAACCATCGTCCGCGCCGCCTCCACGGAGCCTGTGGATGGGCGCAACCCACCCATCACGGAATATTGAATGACAGATATTGAAATCTGTCAGCGCGATGGTGTATATATTTCATGACGCCTCCTTCAGGGTCCCCCGGCGAGGCCGCTCCCAACGGCGAGCCGGGGCCAGTTACCAAGGACTACGGCCATGACATTCGAAATTTTGCACCTGACCACCCAAATCCAGCGTTGGCTCAACCGGCGGATTGCCCAGCACCTCGCCGAACAGGCCGAACGCCTCGCCCGCTAACCGCCGAGATCGTCAGCCGTATATAGGCTAGGCTGACCCAAGCAGGAGTGCGCCGATGAACGAGAACGTGGTGTTGACCCCGGAACGCATTCTGGAAGTCACGGAAGACGTTCTGCGCCGCTACGGTCTCGCCAAAGCCACCGTCGTTGACGTTGCGCGTGCGCTCGATGTGAGCCACGGCAGCGTCTATCGGCATTTCCCGAGCAAGGCCTCGCTGCGCGAGGCGGTTGCCAAACGCTGGCTCGAGCGCGTCTCGACGCCGCTTGCCCAAATCGCCGAAGGCCAGGAGCCGGCGCCGATCAAGCTCGACCGCTGGCTTCGCGAGTTGTTCTCTGCCAAACAAAAACGCTATCTCGAAGACCCCGAAATGTTTGCGACCTACCTGACGCTAGCGCGGGAGGCCTGCAAGACAGTCAAGGGGCACCGGGCCTGCCTGACCGACCAGCTGGAACTGATCCTGGCCGATGGCGTCAAGCAAGGCGCGTTCGAGATCGCCGATACCAAGGTCACCGCCCAGGCGATTTTCGACGCCGTGACCCGCTTCCACCATCCCGCCCATTCCGACGAATGGAACGATCCGCAGCTGCCCGCCCGGATCGATGCGGTCATTGCCATGCTGCTGCGTGGCATCGAGGCCTGCAAGCGCTGATCTGCGCGGCCGATTGCCGGCCGCCCGTCCCCCGTCCCCATAGTTTGATATCCGTCAAGGCGGAACGCCTTCCGTTCGGTACGAACGGCTGGTGTCCCGGTTCTGACATTCGTATCATTTCGCGGCGCGTTCGTTTGTGAATGCCAACTCACGGCAACACAGAAAAGGAACGTCAGGAATAGCCACACTGTGAGGTAGTGCGTGCGGCTGGCACTTTTTGCGGACATTCATGCCAACCGGCAGGCGTTCCTCGCTTGTATTGACGCGGCGCGCGCGGGCGGCGCCGAGCGGTTCGTTTTCCTTGGCGACTATGTCGGCTACGGCGCCGATCCCGAATGGACGCTGGAAACAGTGATGGCGTTTGCGGAGGAGGGGGCGCTGGCGGTCCGCGGCAACCATGACAATGCGATCGGCTCGCCTTCGGAAACCATGAACGCCGCGGCGCAGGCGGCGATCGAATGGACGCGCGGCCGGTTGAGCGCGCCCGAGCGGAAGTTTCTTTCCGAGCTGCCGCTGACGCGCGAGCAGGACGATCGCCTCTACGTGCATTCCGAGGCCAGCCAGCCCGCGCGATGGCGCTACGTCCGATCGAGCGCCGATGCCGGGCGAAGCTTGATCGCCACCGATGCCCACATCACCTTTTGCGGCCACATTCACCGCCCGGCGCTCTATTCGATGTCGGCGACAGGAAAGATGACGAGCTTCGTGCCGGTTTCCGGTGCGGCCGTGCAATTGCTGTCGGGCCGGCGCTGGCTTGCGGTTCTCGGCTCGGTCGGCCAGCCACGCGATGGCGATCCGGCCGCTTGCTTTGCGATATTCAATACTGCCTCCCGCGAACTCACTTATCGCCGCGTCCCCTACGATATCGACACCGCTGCGCGGCGCATTCGCGACAACGGCCTGCCGGCGTCGCTGGCCGACCGCCTGTTTGTCGGGAGGTGAGGCGATGGCGAAGTTCGTGGTTCAGCCTGGCGCAAACATTGACGGCTTTACGCTTGGCGAATGCGTCCACCGCGGCGGCATGGCGACACTGTGGAGCGTCACCCGCGACGGTATTGCCGCGCCGGTCTTGATGAAGATTCCCCGCGTTTCGGAAGGCGAGGACCCCGCCGCGATCGTCTCTTTCGAAATGGAGCAGATGATCCTGCCGAAACTGAAGGGCATCAACGTCCCGCACTGCTACGCGGCGGGCGATTTTGCGCGCCAGGCCTATGTCGTGATCGAGCGCATTCCGGGGCAGACGCTTTACCATCGCCTTCCGGATCTGCCGCTGCCCTATGACGAGGCGCGCCTTCTCGCCCTGAAAATTGCCGATGCGCTTTGCGACCTGCATCGCCAGAACGTCATTCATCACGACATCAAGCCTTCGAGCATCATGTTTCGCGCCACAGGCGAGGCGGTGCTGATCGATTTCGGCCTGTCGCATCACGATCATCTGCCGGATTTGCTGCAGGAAGAGTTCCGCGTGCCCTATGGGACGGCGCCTTATATGGCCCCGGAACGCTTGCTCGGCGTGCGCGACGACCCCCGCAGCGACCTGTTTTCGCTCGGCGTGCTGCTTTATTTCTTTACGACCGGGGTGCGTCCGTTCGGCGAGAGCGAAACGATGGCCGGGATGCGGCGGCGGCTGTGGCGCGATCCTTATCCGCCGCGGCAATTGCGGGCCGACTATCCGCCGTGGCTGCAGGAAATCGTGCTGCGCTGCCTGGAAATCGATCCGGTGTGGCGGTATCCGACGGCTTCGCAACTGGCCTTCGACCTCACCCATCCCGATCAGGTCAAGCTGACCGCGCGCTCCGAGCGGCTCAAGCGCGACCCGCTCTCGACGGTGTTGCGCCGCCGATTCAACGGCAATCCGATCAATGAGCGGAGCAAGTCGGCCGTGGCTGCGCAAGTGGCGTCAAGCCCGATTGTCGCGGTTGCGATCGACGTCACCGAAGGATCAAGCGAGCTGAATGAAGCGCTGCGCATCACCGCCGAGCGCATTCTCAAGACATCGCCATCCGCGCGGCTTGCCTGTCTGAACGTGTTGAAGCTCGGCCGCGTTACCATCGACCGCACCCTCGATGAAGAGGGCAACAACAAGCATGTCGGCCGGCTGGTCACGCTGAAACATTGGGCCGCATCGCTCAAGCTTGACGAGAGCCGGCTGACCGCGCATGTGCTGGAGGCGGTCGATCCTGCCGGCGCGATCCTGGAATTTGCCGAAGCCAACCACGTCGATCACATCGTGATTGGCGCGCGGCAAAATTCGTTGGTGCGTACGCTGCTCGGAAGCACCTCGGCCAAGGTCGCGGCGGAGGCCCCCTGTACCGTTACCGTGGTGCGGCTGCCCTGGCGCGCGAGCGAGGATGGCGGGCGCGGCGAGCCGTCCGACGACCGATCGCTGCCCGCAATCTAGGTCTCAAATGGCTTCGCCGCGCGCGACGGCGGCGGCCTGGCGGATCGCCGAGATGTTGGTCCGGTATGCTTCCTTCGTGCCGCCCTTGAACACGGCCGAGCCCGCGACAAAAGCGTTGGCCCCGGCCGCGGCCAGCTCGCCGGAATTATCCGCGCCGACGCCGCCGTCGACCTCGATATCGATCGGCCGGCCGGCCGTCATCGCACGCAAGTCGCGGAGCTTGGCCAGGGTGGAAGGGATGAAGGCCTGCCCGCCGAAGCCGGGATTGACCGACATCACCAGCACCAGATCGATGCTGTCGAGCACATATTCGATCGCCGAGATCGGCGTCGCCGGATTGAGCGAGACGCCGGCCTTCTTGCCGAGCGCGCGGATCGCCTGCAACGAGCGGTGCAAATGCGGCCCGGCCTCGACGTGCACGGTAATGTGGTCGCAGCCTGCTTTGGCGAAGGCTTCGAGATAGGGATCGCAGGGCGAAATCATCAAATGCGCGTCGAAGATCTTCTTGCTGTGCGGACGCATCGCCCTGATGACGTCGGGTCCATAGGAAATGTTCGGAACGAAATGGCCGTCCATCACGTCCAGATGAATCCAATCCGCTCCGGCGGCATCGACCGCGCGCACTTCCTCGCCGAGTTTTGAAAAATCGGACGCCAGAATCGACGGCGCGATGACGAGGGGGCGAGGCAACAGGGAAGCGGTCATTGGCGCGGTCTTTCGAAGCTGTTTCGCGGCTAGTGTCCCGATTCCGAAGTTCGCAGCATTTTCGGAGCCACGTTTCGAACTTCGGAATCGAAAGGACACTAGCAAAATCATTGATCTAGTGTGGCTTTGGCTCAGAAGTCCGCACGACAAGCTCGCGGCAACAATGATGCGGACTTCTGAGCCGCCATACTAGCGCGCTTTTTCGCCTAACATGCGAAGGTTCGGCCGGCAATGCAGGCGCCGACTTGGCGGAAAAATCTGCCGCCGGCGGCACCAATTGCCGAGGAGGCGGTGCGTTCCATCACCGTGAACGCAATCAATTCGTTGGCCTTTTTGCCATGGCACGAGGTTTGCTCATCGGTGGTGACGGGCGTGCGCGCCCATTTGGAGTTCGTGCCATGTTGCCTGCCATCGGTGCCGCCTCGGCCGCTTTGGACGCCATCCAGTCGTTGACGTCATCACAGCCGTCATCGTCGTCGCAATCGTCCGGTTTCGCCTCGATCCTGGCCGACGCCAAAGATAGTGCGGCCGCATTGATATCAGGCTCGACGGCCACCGGACCGGGAGGCGGCCAGTCGTCGTCGGGCAACGTCAATGCGCTGTTCGACGCACAGGGGCTGTCGTCGACCGACTTCGCCGATGCGCTGGATTCCGGTGCCTCGTCATCCGCCTCTTCGCAGCAAAGCCAGGCGGCCTCGTCGACCTATAACGCGATCAACCAGCTGACCCAGTCCACGGCCGTTCCGGTTGGCCTTTCGATCAGCGCCTGACGGCTGAAATTCACTTTCCGAAACGATCCCGCCAGGCCGGCAGCGCGCCCGGCAAGGCTAAGGCAGTGGCGGCATGGACACCGCGGGCAATCGCACGCGCCACGACATTCGCCGCGACCATGCCAAGCTCGGTCAGGCCAATCAGCGGGTCGATCGAATGCTCGCCGGTGGCCGCCGCGAACAGTACGTCGCCGTCCATCGGTGCGTGCACCGGATAGATCGCGCGCGCAAAGCCGGTATGGGCGATCATGGCGAGGCGCTTGGCCTGGGTCTTGGTGAGCGCGGCATCGGTGACGACTACTGCTAGCGTCGTGCTTTCGGTCTCGGTCGTCGCGCCCTTGATCCGCATCTTCAGCATGTCTGCGGTGAAGGTTTCGGGCAGACCGCGGCCGCCATATTCGCCATCTACCTCGAACGGCGCGGCCCAGAACCATGGTCCGTCGCCGACCGTCACACTGCCGAGCGCGTTGACCACAACGAGTGCGGCGACCTTCACGCCATGCGCGGTTTGCGCGGAGGCCGAGCCGATGCCGCCTTTCAGGTTCGCGGTCAGGGTGCCAAGGCCCGCGCCGGCGCTGCCGAGCGCAAAGTTTGATGTGGCGGCGGCCGCCGCCGCATAGCCGAGGTCGCGGTAAGGAGCAAAGCGGCCCCAGTTCTTGTTGCCGCCGTTGAGAAGATCGAAGCAGATTGCGCCGGGCACGATCGGGATCACGGCGCCGCGAACGTTGAGGCCGCGACCCTGCTCGGCGAGCCAGGCCTGCACGCCGCCCCCGGCTTCGAGTCCGAACGCCGAACCGCCAGATAACGCGATCGCATCGATCTTTTCGACCGTATTGGCGACATCGAGCAGGGCGCCCTCGCGCGTGCCGGGACCGCCGCCGCGCACATCCATCGCTGCCACCACCGGTCGGTCGAAGATGACAGCGGTGACGCCGGAGGCGAGAGCTGGATCATCCGCATGCCCGACACGGACACCGGTAATATCGGTCAGGAGATTGTTCATCGAAACCTGCTGGTCTGGCGGTCCAAAACACCGCATCATTGTTGCCGCGTGTTCGTCCTGCGGACATTTAAGCCAAAGCCTTACCACATCAACAGGTTCGCTAATGTCCTTTAGATTCCGAAGTCGCAAAGATGCGGCCGCGCGAGAGTGCGAATCTCGGAGTCGACACACTAGCTCTTGAGCGCAACGCGTATCATGCGCGCCAGATCGGATTTCCGATAGGGTTTGGCGAGCAGCAGCACGCCGGTATCGAGGCGCCCATGATGAACGATGGCGTTCTCGGTATAGCCAGACGTGAACAACGTCTTCAATCCCGGCCGCCGCACGAGCGCCGCATCGACCAGCTGACGACCGTTCATCGTGCCGGGCATGATAACGTCCGTAAAGAGCAGATCGATTTTGCCGGGGCCGTCGATGATCTTGAGGGCTTCGGAGGCCCGGCTGGCTTCAAGGGTCTTGTAGCCGAGGCTCTGGATCTGGGTGATGACGTAGCGACGGACCAGCGCGTCGTCCTCCACCACGAGGATCGTCTCGTCGCCGCCTTCGATGCTGTTCGAGGCCAGCGATTCCACAGGGGTGTCCGACAGGCCGGTGGCGCGTGGCAGATAGATCTTCACCGTCGTGCCGTGGCCGATCTCGCTATAGATCTTGATATGGCCATTCGACTGCTTCACGAAGCCGAACACCATGCTGAGGCCGAGACCCGTGCCTTTGCCGACTTCCTTGGTCGTGAAGAAGGGATCGAACACCCGCTCGAGATTTTCCGGCGAGATTCCCGTGCCGGTGTCGCTGACGGCCACCATGACGTAATTGCCGACGACGACGTCACGGTTCATCGCGGCATAGCTGTCGTCGAGATAGACGTTGCCGGTCTCGATCACCAGCTTGCCGCCACCCGGCATCGCGTCACGGGCATTCAACGACAGATTCAAGATCGCCGTGGTGAGCTGGTTTGGATCGACCAGGGCAGGCCATGCGTCCTGGGCAAGTTGCGGGTTGATCTGGATGTGCTCGCCGAGCGTCGGCCGCAACAATTTGGTGGTCTCGATGACCAGCGCATTGACGTCGATCTCGCGCGGCTGCAGCGGCTGCCTGCGCGCGAAGGCAAGCAAATGCTTGGTCAGGCTGGCGCCGCGTTCGGCGGCGTCGTCGATCATCTTGGCGATCGCGGATAGCTGAGGGTCAGTGGTCACGGCATCGGCGAGGATGCCGATGGTGCCGGTAATGACGGTCAGAATATTGTTGAAGTCGTGAGCAACGCCGCCGGTCAGCTGGCCGACTGCGTCCATCTTTTGCGCCTGACGCAACTGGGCCTCGGCGGCCTGCTTTTCGGTGAGATCGCGGCCGACGAAGAAATGCCTGCGAACCGGCTCGGACCAGGTTCCCATCCAGCTCAGGTTCACCGTATGGCCATCCCTGTGGACGTAACGGGTTTCGAAATTGCGCATCAAATGGCCGCGGCGAGCGGCGCGCATTTCCTCCCGCGTGCTTTCGAGGTCGTCGGGGTGGATGAACTCTGCCGCGCTATGGCCGATCATTTCCGACGGATCGATCCCGAGAATGGTCGTTGAGCTCGGACTGACCTGGACGAAGGTTCCCTTGGTATCGGTGACCAGGATGAGATCCTGCGAAGTCTCGAAGATTCGCTGCCTTTCCTCGATTTCCTGGGTCAGCGCCGCCTGGGTGCGCTTCGTCTCGGTGATGTCGCGCGCGATCTTGGAAATGCCGACGATCTCGCCCGAGCTGGAGCGCAACG
>NZ_DASSRP010000095.1:0-4614 GCF_035701725.1 Bradyrhizobium sp. | reverse complement strand
GCGATGCGCTCGCCGCGCCGGATCGTAAACGGCACGTCGCTGTGATTGATCAGCGGCACCGCGATTTCGCCGCGATAATCCGCGTCCACCGTCCCCGGTGCATTCAGCACGGTAATTCCGTGCTTCGCCGCCAGCCCCGAGCGTGGGCGCACCTGCGCTTCAAAGCCCGGTGGCAGCGCGATCGAAAGACCGGTCGGCACGAGCGCGTACTTGCCCGGTGCAAGGGTGAGGGGCGCATCTGCCGGAACGGCGGCGAGCAGATCGAGGCCGGCGGCCAGCGCGCTCTGATAGGCCGGCAGCGCAAGGCCTGCGCCGTTCGGTAGTTGCTTCACTTCGACTTTGACGACGCTGCTCACGATAGTTGTCCCGATGGTTTGGCGGCGACGGCCTTGGCGACATGCGCGATCAGTTCGTTCGCGACTTCGTCCTTGGTCATGACCGGCCAGGAATCGACGTCGATCGTGCCGCCGTTGCGGACCAGCAAATGCACGGTGTTGCGGTCGCCGCCCATCACGCCAGTGGCCGGCGAGACATCGTTGGCGACGATCCAGTCGCAGCCCTTGCGGGCGATCTTGGTTTTGGCGTTCTCGATCAGGTGTTCGGTCTCGGCGGCAAATCCGATCACCAGCGGTGGCCGCCCGCTTTTGAGATGGGAGATCGTCGCCAGAATGTCTGGATTTTCTACCAGTTGGAGCGGCGGCATGCCGGCGGCGGTCTTTTTCAGCTTCTGTTCGCCCTCATGGGCGACGCGCCAGTCGGCGACCGCCGCGGCAAAGATCGCGATATCGACCGGGAGTGTTGCTTCCACCTGGTGAAGCATGTCGCGCGCCGATTCCACATGGATGGTCCTCACGCCGGGCGGGTCGGCGAGATCGACCGGACCCGACACCAGCGTGACCTCGGCGCCCGCGGCATGGGCCGCCGTCGCGATCGCAAAGCCCTGTTTGCCGGACGAACGGTTGGCGATGTAGCGCACCGGATCGATCGGCTCATGGGTGGGGCCAGCCGTGATCAGCATGCGCTTGCCCGCAAGCGGCTGTGGCCGGGGCGGGTGCAGCAGGCGTTCGGCGGCAGAGGCGATCTCAGCAGGCTCCGCCATCCGCCCGACGCCGGCCTCGCCCGCTTCGGCCATCTCTCCGGCATTGGGGCCGATCATGGCGATGCCGTCGCGCTGCAGCGTCGCGACGTTGCGGCGGGTGGCGGCATTGTTCCACATCAGCGGGTTCATGGCCGGGGCCAGCAGGATCGGCACGTCAGCGGCGAGCAGAATGGCGCTGGCGAGATCATCCGCGGCCCCGTGCGCCATCTTGGCCATCAGGTCGGCGGTGGCGGGCGCCACCACGATCAGGTCGCAATCGCGCGCGAGCCGAATATGGCCAGCATCGAATTCGCTCGCGGGATCGAACAGATCCGTATAGCAGCGCTCGTGCGACAGGGCGCTGGCGGCCAGCGGCGTGACGAAGTGCTGGGCGGCCTTGGTCAGAACGCAGCGAACCTCAATGTGCCGCTCTTTCAGCCGCCGGATCAGGTCGAGCGCTTTGTACGCGGCGATGCCGCCGCCGATGATCAGGGTGACGCGGGCATGACCCGCCTCGGGGCGCAGCCTTGGCGCGCTGGGCGCAACTTCCCGCAAGATGGCGGCAGGTGGCCCGGATGCGCCCTCCTGGGCGGCCTCGCGAAGAATAACGCGCACCTCATCCTCGACCGACCGGCCGCTTCGGGCGGCCCTCAGCCTCAGTGCGTCACGGATGGCGTCGTCGAGTTTTCGAATGGTCAGGCTCGCCATAGCCCACTCCGAGCTGATGCGATAGCAATGCTATCATCAATATGATTGCAATGCAATCAAAGTTGACGGATGGCGAACAGCATACCGATAAAAGTCGCTGCGATGATCCAGAGCGCGATCGTGCGCCAGCGGCTCTTACGGCCCTCGGTGCGGCCCATGGCCGCAATGGTCTCTTCCGAGAGCGTCAGCCCTTCGCGGGTCATGGTTTCCAATTGCTCGATCACCGTGACGGCCCGCGTGGCCAGCGAAGGCAGGCTTGCGACCACGCGGCCAAGTTCGCCGGCACCTGCCACCGCGCCTTCGATGCGGCCGATCGGCCCCAAATTGCGTTCGATCCATTCGCGCACCACGGGATCAGCGACTTTCCAGATGTCGAGCCTGGGATCGAAACCGCGCGCGACACCTTCGACCACCACCATGGTCTTTTGCAGCAGGATCAGTTCCGGGCGGGTGCGCATATCGAACAGGCCTGTGACCTCGAGTAGCAAGGTCAACAGCTTCGCCATCGAGATTTCTTCAGCAGTACGATTATGGATCGGCTCGCCGATGGCGCGGATGGCTTGCGCGAAATTGTCGACCGAATGGTGCGAGGGGACGTAACCAGCCTCGAAATGCACTTCGGCCACGCGGCGATAGTCGCGCGTGATGAAACCGAGCAGGATTTCGGCGAGGAAGCGCCGCTCCTTCATTCCAAGGCGGCCCATGATGCCGAAGTCGACCGCGACGAGGCGGCCTTCGGGATCGAGGAACAGGTTGCCCGGGTGCATGTCGGCGTGGAAGAAGCCGTCGCGCAGGGCATGGCGCAGAAAGCTTTGGATCACCTTGCGGCCGAGATCCGGCAGATCGACCTTCGACTGTTCGAGCCGCGCGTGGTCGGAAAGTGCGATGCCGTCAATCCACTCCATGGTCAGAACGTTATGGGTGGTACGGTCCCAGTCGACAGTCGGGACGCGAAAATCGGGATCGTCGCGGGTATTCTCCGCCATCTCCGACATCGCCGCCGCTTCCAGCCGCAGGTCCATCTCCATCGCCACCGAGCGCGACATGGTGTTGATGACTTCGACCAGCCGTAGTCGCCGCGCTTCGGCCGAATAAATCTCGGCCTGATGCGCGACAAAGAAGAAATCGGTGAGGTCGCGGCGGAAACGCGAAGCGACGTCGGGCCGTAGCACTTTGACCGCGACTTCGCGGCGGACGCCGCCATATTCGACCTCGCCGCGATGCACCTGCGCGATCGAGGCGGCGGCGACCGCGGGACCGAAGGTCGCAAAGGCCTGCGACAGCGGACGTTCCAGCGAGATCGCGATCGCGGCTTCCGCCTCGCTCTGCGAGAACGGCGGCAGGCGGTCCTGCAGCGCTTCGAGGTCGCGCGCGATGACGACGCCGACGACGTCCGGCCGCGTGGCAAGGAATTGTCCAAGTTTGAGATAGGCCGGGCCCATCCGCTCCAGCGCGCGCGACAGCCTGGGGCCCGACTTGGCACCGCGGCGCTCGATCAGACGCGCGATCTTCATCAAGAGCTGTGCCGGCGGCGGCACCAGCGCGGGATCGACGGCGCCGAACACGCCTTCGCGCGCGAACACGAAGCCGGCGCGCGCGAGCCGAACGATGTGGGTGAGAGCGGAGATCACAAACGCCAGCCCGAATGCAACGCCACGATACCGCCGGAGAGCGTCTGCCAATTGACGCGGGAGAAGCCGGCCTCGCTGATCATGTCGGCGAACGCGGCCGGCTTTGGAAATTTGCGGATGGATTCCACGAGATAGCGATAGGACTCGGCGTCGCCGGTCACCACGCGACCGAGCTCGGGGATCACCCTGAACGAGAACAGGTCATAGAGCCGGTCGAGGCCGGGCACGTTAACACTCGAAAATTCCAGGCAGAGGAAACGCCCGCCGGGCTTCAGCACGCGATAGGCCTCTTTCAGCGCGCGATCGATCCGCGGCACGTTGCGGATGCCGAAGGCAATGGTGTAGCCGTCGAAGGCGCGGTCGGGAAAGGCAAGCTCTTCCGCATTGCCTTCGACGAAGGAGACGCGGTCGTCGAGATGGCGCTTGGCCGCGCGGTCGCGGCCGACCGTGAGCATGTCGACATTGATGTCGCAGACGGTGGCGCGGAAGCCGTCTCCGGAAGCCTTGGCGGCACGGAAGGAGATGTCGCCGGTGCCGCCGGCGACATCGAGCAGCGCATAGGGCCGCTCGTTCTTCGGCGGGTTGAGCGTGCCCACCATGATGTCCTTCCAGACGCGGTGCAGGCCGCCGGACATCAGGTCGTTCATCAGGTCATAGCGCGACGCGACGCTGTGAAACACGTCGTTCACCAGCGTCTGCTTGTCCGCGAGCGGCACGTCGCGGAAGCCGAAATGGGTGGTCTCGTCGGCCGGGCTCATCAACACTACTCCACACCCGGACCATAGCGCGCCCGGCGCAATGGAGCTATCACGTCACCCTTATAAGGTGAATGACCTCCAAGCCCCTAAATCGAAGCCCTGAATCGCATATGCCTGAATTGCCCGAAGTCGAGACGGTTCGCCGCGGCCTGCAGCCGGTCATGGAGGGTGCAAAAATTCTGCACGCCGAGGCCCGCCGCAAGGACCTGCGCTTTCCCTTCCAGAAGGACTTTGTCGCACGCCTGACCGGCCAGACCGTCACTGGGCTTGGCCGCCGCGCCAAATATCTAATGGCCGATCTCGGCTCCGGCGACGTGCTGCTGATGCATTTGGGCATGTCGGGCTCGTTTCGGGTCGAGAAGGAAGACAAGGCGGATACGCCGGGCGAGTTCCACACTCCGCGCAGCAAGGATTCCGCCCACGACCATGTGCTGTTTCG
>NZ_DASSRP010000094.1:0-14291 GCF_035701725.1 Bradyrhizobium sp. | reverse complement strand
GAGGCCGGAATCGAGCGCGGCGTCGAGCACGCTCGCCGAATCCCGCAACAGGTTCTTGGCGTGGTCGAGCGTCAGCGCCTGCATGAAACCTTTTGGCGTCAGTCCGGCCCAGCGGCGAAACAGATGGTGCAGTTCGTCCGGTGTGAGGCTTGCTGCCTCCGCCATCGCTTCGATGGTCGGCTGCGTGCGCCAGTGCTCCGAGATGAAGGCGATGGCGCGGCGCACCGAATCGTAGTCGCGCAACGCCGCGTTCTGGCTACCCGGCTTGACCAGGCGAATGTCATTTGCGGCTGATATCATGGCGTCATTCATGGCACGGTTGATCATGCCATCGATGTAGGCCAGGGGCGTCATCCAAACCACCCGGTTTCTGGCCGCCAAAGCGCTGACAAAACAGCAGCCTAGCTTAAGGGATTATAGCTCACCCCGCGCCGGGCAGTCTGGAGGGCGGCAACTAAGGCCTTGGAAAAGCTTTCCTTTTCCTCCGGTCCGAGGAAGCTGGCGATTGCCACCCGGCGGCCCCTCGAGACCAGATAAAGCCGCTCAATGCCAAATTCGGCGTGCGACTTGCGATCGAGCTGAACCCACAGCGGGTTGAAGCGGAATTCCATCACGTGGCCGCGGTGGCTGATCCGCCGCACGCAGAGCTCCGACGGCGTGACGCGAATTTCCTCTGATGCCTTGGCGCGGCGAAAGTTGACGCGAAACGCCCAATAGATCGCAAGCATGTCGAGGCCGAAAAAGCCAACCACCGGCCACGCACCCATAATGAGAAACACGACGCCCGCGGCAAAACTCACCACGCTGACAAACGCCATCAGCACCAGGAAACCGGTGCGGTTGAGCGAGCGGTGCGGCGTCAGCCGCGCCGTAAACAGCTCCACCTCGTTCGGATCAAAATCGTTGCCTGCGGTCATGACGTATCAGTATACCCAACCCATGTCCAAAATCACACGCCGTCTTGCTGCCAAGTCCAAGCCCAAAGCGAAATCAAAATCAAAATCGAAGCGGATGACGGTCCCAGCAAAACCCGTCCGAACGAAAAAGGCTGCGCCGAAGACTATGCAAGCGGCCAAAAAGACAAAACCCTGGACGCCTGCCGAAGTGCGCGAAGCGTTCGAGCGCTTCCGCAAGGCCAATCCGGAGCCGAAAGGCGAGTTGGAACATCTCAATCCCTTCACGCTATTGGTGGCGGTCGTGCTGTCGGCGCAGGCAACCGATGCCGGTGTCAACCGCGCCACGCGCGCGTTGTTCCCGGTCGCCGATACGCCGCAGAAGATGCTCGATCTCGGCGAAGAGAAGCTGCGCGAGTACATCAAGACCGTCGGTCTCTATCGCACCAAAGCCAAGAACGTCATTGCCCTTTCGGAAAAGCTGATCCGCGAATTCGGCGGCGAAGTGCCGCGCACACGCGCCGAGATCGAATCGCTGCCCGGCGCCGGACGCAAGACCGCCAACGTCGTACTCAACATGGCTTTCGGCGAGCACACCATGGCGGTGGACACCCACGTGTTTCGGGTCGGCAATCGCACCGGACTTGCGCCTGGCAAGACACCGCTGGAAGTGGAGCTGGGGTTGGAGCGTGTCATTCCCGGCGAATTCATGCTGCACGCGCATCACTGGCTGATTCTTCATGGCCGCTACACCTGCCTGGCGCGCCAGCCGCGCTGCGCGGTCTGCCTGATCAACGATCTATGCCGCTGGCAGGAAAAGACCTCATAGGCGAGCGGCAGCGAAGCCGTTATTCATAGGCGAGCGGCAGCGAAGCCGTTATTCATAGGGCGAGCGGCAGCGAAGCCGTTGTTCACAGGCGAGCGGCAGCGAAGCCGTTCGTCAGGTCAAAGCCTGCGTCATTAATGGCCGCGCAGCGAGCGCGATTGGTGCTTGTGGCGGAAAGGCACCCAGCCTAGGCTCGTCCTAACGCGCCGACGCCTGAAAACAAAAACGCGGCGCATCGAACGGGAGAGACGCCATGCGATTTCGGTTCGCCGTGGGTGCGGCGTTGTTATCGGCGACCTTTGTGGCGCATCAGGCGCACGCGCAAATTTCCGACGACGTCGTCAAGATCGGCGTGCTCAACGATCAAACGGGTCTCTATGCCGATCTCGGCGGTCCAGGCTCGGTGATCGCAGCCAAAATGGCAGTGGAGGATTTTGGCGGCAAGGTGCTTGGCAAGCCGATCGAGGTGATCTCGGGCGATCACCAGAACAAGTCCGATGTCGGAGCTGCCATTGCGCGCGAATGGTTCGATGTCGGCAAGGTCGACATGGCAATCGGCTTCGATCACTCGGCGGTGGCGCTTGCGGTCTCTCAGCTCGCGGCGGAGAAAAATCGCATCGCAATCGCCGGGGCTGTCGGCTCGACCGCCTTTACCGGCAAGTCATGCACGCCGACCGAAGCGTCCTGGATTTACGATTCCTATGCGCTGACCACGAGTCTCGCGAAAGCGGTTGTGGCGGAAGGTCCCGATACCTGGTTCTTCCTTACGGTCGACTATACGTTCGGACATTCGCTGGAGGCGGATGCCTCGGCCGCAGTCAAGGCCGCCGGCGGCAAGGTGCTGGGCAGCGTGCGCCATCCGCTCAACACCGCCGATTTCTCCTCCTATCTGTTGCAGGCACAGGCTTCCGGCGCCAAGGTCGTGGCGTTCGCCAATGGCGGCGGTGACATGGTCAACGCCACCAAGCAGGCCAACGAGTTTGGCCTGACAAGAAACCAGACCATCGTCTCTCTGCTGGTGTTCATATCGGACGTGCACAGCATGCAGCTGCAGGCGGCCCATGGCCTGAAATTCGTCACGGCGTTCTACTGGGACCGCAACGAGGAGACGCGGGGCTGGTCAAAGCGTTTTTTCGAAAAGTTCGGCCGGATGCCGACCATGCCGCAGGCCGCGGTCTATTCGGCGATCAATCATTATCTCGGCGCGATCGCGGCAGCCGGCACCGATGAGGCCAAGGCCGTGATGGCCAAAATGCGCGAACGGCCGGTCAACGACTTCTACGTCAAAGGCGGAAAGCTCCGCGAGGATGGCCGTCTCGTGCACGACATGTATTTGGCTCAGGTCAAGACGCCCGAGGAATCCACCGGGCCTTGGGATTACTACAGGATCCTTGCCACCATTCCGGGCGATCAGGCCTTTCGATCCCTGGCGGAAGGCGGATGTCCCCTGGTCGCGCGGTAAATTGACGCCGCCCGACGTTTTTGGCCGGCTTTTTCTGCCTATTTGCCACGCGCTTTGCGGATGTGAACCCAGGGCCAATCTGCCGAGACTAATGCACTGACAATTCAGGCAGGGGTCCCCATCGATCGTGAAGAAAACGTGGTATGTTTCAATCCATCTCCCCGAAGAGGAGAAGACCGGGCATTATTCCCGCCGCTCGGAAACTTTTGTCAGCGAAGCCGAAGCCAAGAAATTTGCCGCCACCAAATTCGCGGCCGGGACGGAGATCAGCGCCGGAACGCTCAATCCCGTGACACCGAAGCGAATTATCAAGCCATCCGAAATCGAGAAATGGCTGTCGGAGAAGACAAGCCTGGCTGGGCGCTAGGGTCGATTCCGAAGGTCACCGGTTCCCGGCCGACCGCCGCATCGCCAATTGCCTTCCCCCATCCTGCGCGTCTATTGGTTTTCCTGGACAGGTATTGCCCAGATGACTGCCAGACGCGTTACGCTGACTTTTGACAACGGACCCACACCCGATGTGACCGATCGCGTGCTCGACGTTCTGGCGGGCTTTCGGATCCTGACGACCTTTTTTGTCATCGGCAGCAAGCTCGATAACCTAATGGCCGCCAGCCTGATGCAACAGGCGCATGCGGCCGGCCATTGGATCGGCAATCACACGCTGACCCATACGGTCGCTCTGGGAGACCGGCCGGACCGCAGCTACGCAGTCAGTGAGATCGAAGGGGCGCAGGCGCGCATCGGGCCGTACGCGCACCCCGAGAAGCTGTTTCGGCCCTATGGAAATTCCGGCCATCTCGGGCCGCATCTGCTGAGCAGGGCGGCGCTCGACCATCTCCTCGCGGAAAATTATCGGACGCTGATCTGGAACAGCGTGCCCGGAGATTGGAGAGATCCGGACGGATGGGTCGAAAGCTGCCTGGCGCAGGTTTCGGCGCAAGCCTGGAGCGTGGTGGTGCTGCACGATATCGTCGGCGGCGCTCTGGCGCGCTTGCCTGAATTGTTGCGCCGGCTCGAACAGGCCGGCGTGACGTTCGAACAGAATTTTCCCGACACCGTCACACTTACGCGCGGCGGAAAGATCGTGAGCCTTCCGCAGGATTACATCGCCGACCAGGTCGTGAGGCCGTAAGAGCGGGATTGGGTGGCGCGGCCTGTTTTTCGATGGGAAAGCTCGGGCCGTCGCCAGAGGCGTTATTTCAGCGGCAAAAACACTTCGGCGACCGCCTCATGGGCGGGCACCTCCGGGAAGAAGCTCAGCCGCTGGCAGTAGATCGGGAAGTCGCGGAGTTCCTCGCCGCTCGCCGGAAGCCAGTCGCGATAGAGATAGAGCGCGGCAGGCTCCAGGTTGTCGGTATTGCCAACGACGCGCAGCACTGCGCAGCGTCCGCCGGGGATCTCCCCGGCCTTGATCTCTTCGCCGTTCGCCTCGATCGGTCGGTCGGTCCCGGCGCAGAGGTCGACACTATAATCGGCGGGCGATACCGGACGCCGTTCGGAACGCCAGACGGTGAACGTCGGACTGGTCCTGGGGTGCAGGCCATTGGCCCTGCGCCACGCGATGAAGCGTTGGATCGTAGCGCCGAGCGTTGCCGGGTTGCCCCGATGCTCCATGATCGCGACCGGCGTCGGAGCTACCTCGCGGATCGTCACGTCGTCGGTTGTAAAAGTCTTCATCAGCTTGCTCCTCGCATCGTCGAAAGGCCGGAAGGCCGCAAGCCACGGCTCCCAGTCGGGAGCCTTTCGGAACGACGATGGCGATTGCCCGAACCGTTGCCGAAAGGCGCGGGCGAAGGCGTCCGGTGCATCGTAACCGGCATTCATCGCGATATCCGTGACGCTTTCGGCATCCCGGTAGGCCAGCCGGTATGAAGCGCGCTTCATGCGGGCAAGCTGGATATAGCGATGCACGGACAGTCCGAAGGTGGCCGTGAACTGCCGGTGGAAATGATATTTCGAATAGGCTGCGACGCGGCTCAGCGCGTCCAGGTCCAGATCGCCGTCCAGATGCCGGTCGATGTGATCCAGCACCCGCTGCATCCGGGCATGGTAGTCCTGAAGCGCCGCTTTCATCGTTCCTCCGTGGCGCCCGCATCTGAGCGCACACAGCCATCACGCGCTCGACCGATCTTGCGGTTTTGCCAGGGGTCGGCTACGCCGCCGGTAGCCGCGACTTTCGCGAGGGTTCGATCAGCTCCGGCCGCGGCCCACTCAAACGCTTGTGCATGTGAACCATAAAGGCCATGGCGAAAACCGGCGTCGCCAGGTTGAGAAGCGGAATCGAGACAAAGGCGGCGATGAATAGCCCGGCCGTGAATACGGTGGCGGCGTTATCCCTGCGCATGGCCTTGGCTTCCTGCGGCGAGCGGAACCGCATCGCCGCGAGCTCGAAATATTCCCGCCCCAAGAGCCACGCTGTGGCAACGAAGAACAGGATGAACCCGACGCCGGCAAACAGCAGGAATGGCAGCACGATCAGGTAAACGAGTATCGTGAGCAGTGCGGTCTTGATGCCTTCGGGGATCGCAATGCTGAGGGGCAGCGCGGTGCCCGGCCGCTCGGCCGGATAGTGTTCGCGCTCGACATGGTCGGCGACCTCATCGACGAATAGGCTCGCCACCAGCGAGGTGATGGCCGGCATCAACATGACCGCGCCGAACACGATGCCGAGGCCGGCGGCGATCGACACGATCCAGGCCAGCACGTTGAGCGTCGTCTGAAAGGATGGACCGAGCAGCGCCTCAAGCCAGACTTCGCCCGAGGTCGCAAGCCAGCTCAAGAAGCGCTGCAAGCCGATCGACACCACGACGATCAAAACCAGCGCGAGGCCGATCGATCGCCACAGGATCGAGCGCATCGGCGGCGACAGGGTTTGCGACAGCGCCTTGACTGCGGCATCAAGCATAGTCGGCTTAACCTCCAGCGTGAGCTGCTGCGAGAGGTAGCGATGGCAGAAGGGTTCGGCAAGGCCTGGGCGCTTGCCCCGCGGCGCCGGTAGCGGAATGAATGAGGGGAGTGCGCGAAGACGGCGAGGCGTGCGCTACTTACGTAGCCGGAAGCGGTGCTTCCTGGTCAGCCGCTTCAGGAGCAAGCGGCGGTGCCTTGAGCGCTTCTGGAAACACACCGAATTCGCCCGCTACCTCCGCGAGCGGCTTCTGTTTGTCGGCCCAGTGCAGCGAGGTGTAGTCGAACCCGGTTACGATGGTCGGCTTGACGATCTCGAAATAGGGCGAGATGTCGAAGTCGCGCGGCATATAGAGCGAAGAGTCGCGGATATGCAGGATTTCGCGGCGCGCCTGCCGCGAGCCGGCGCGCGTGATCTTGGGCAGGATCGGATAGCGCACGGCGTCAAACGCCTGCGCGATCAGCGCCGAGCAGATGATCTTGGTCGGGTCGCCCGAGCCGAACGCGATCATGCGCCGTCGAAAGCGCTGCGGGATCGGCAGCGGAATCAAATAGCGCATCAAATCGAGGATATTCTTGGTGTCGTAGCCGAAGCCGATCCGGTTGATGGCGTAGCGGCAAACCGTGTAGCGATCCTCGTAGGTCAAGCCGACCGGCCGGCACAGCCGCGTGTGGTAGGAGAAATATTTCGACAGCGGGGCCGAGGTCACGCCCTCGCCGACATTGGCTTCGATCAGAACATGCTGTTCGCCGTCCGGCTCCGCCGCGCCGTCGACCGGACCGACATAGAGCGCCGCGTGCGACCAGGTCGATTGGGTCAGATATTTGATGATGCCGGAAATGCGGTTGTTGCCTTCGACCAGCAGCACGTCGCCGGGCTGGACGATGCTGCGCAGATGGTCGGGCTCGCTCGGGGTGAACGGCTCATAGCCGGGCACTTCCTTTTGAAGATAGGAAGCGATCCACTTGCCGACAGTGTCGAGCATTACGCCCATAGTTCCCCCCAAGCGAATTTGGTTTGGCCATCAGAGGCCCCCATCCGCTTTTTGGAAGCTTATCTTGGTCGAAAGCGGTTGCAATTTAGTTCATGGCGGCAAGAGATCAATCATGATTGATTCACCATGATGGTTGCGGCCAATGGCGGGATGCGGCAAGTTGTAAAATTCATTCATCGGTGGAACGGATATGGCTTTCGCAGACCCGTCCACCGCTGGTGCGGCACCGCCAATATCAATTCGAAACTTCACTGGAAACATGCATTTGCTGGTGGTCCCATGATTCCGACATTGGCCGAAGCGCCCGCCGAAAAGCGGCGCGAATGTTAGAAGCGCATCACCAGTTGTTCACTTTGTTCTCAACAATTCCGGGCCCTGCGATATGGCGATGACGCGGCGCGACCTCCTTGCGGCATCCGCTGCCTTCGCGGCGGCGCCCGGCTTCGTCAGCCGTGCTTTTGCCGCGCCGCTGCCGCGCGAGGCCGATATTGTCGTGATCGGCGCGGGCGCGGCCGGCATCGCCGCGGCGCGGCGCATTCGGGCGGCTGGCCGCAAGGTGATCGTTGTCGAGGCGGACAGCCGGCTCGGCGGCCGATGCTGGACCGACGTGAGCAGCTTCGACGTGCCGTTCGATCGCGGCGCGCGCTGGCTGCATAACCCCGAGACCAATCCGATGATCAGGCTGGCGCGCGGCGCCGGGCTCGAGATTTCCGCAGCTCCCTTGGGCCAGAGAATCCGCGTCGGCCAGCGCTATGCGCGCGCCGGAGAAACCGAGGAGTTTCTTGCCGCGCTCGTTCGCGCCAACCGCGCGATCGATGAAGCGACGCGCGGCGGCAAGCCCGACGTCGCCTGCGCATCGGTGTTGCCGAAGGATCTCGGCGACTGGGCCGGCACTGCAGAATTTGTGCTCGGCGCCGGCGGCATCGGCAAGGACCTGCGCGAGGTCTCGGCGATCGACAAGTCGCGCGCGCAGGATCGCAACGCCGCGATCGGGTGTCGCCAGGGCGCGGGCGCGCTCGTTGCGAAGCTGGGCGAAGGCGTGCCGACCGCGCTGTCGACGCCGGCGAGCCAGATCAGCTGGAATAACCGCGAAGTCGCGGTCGAAACGCCGGCGGGACGGATCGCGGCGCGTGCGGCAATCGTTACGGTTTCGAGCAATGTGCTCGCGGCGGGCAATATCAAGTTCACGCCTGAACTGCCGAAGCGTCAGCTCGAAGCCGCTGCAAAGCTCTCGCTTGGAAGCTATGACCGCATCGCCCTGCAACTGCCCGGCAACCCTTTTGGCCTCGGGCGCGACGAGGCGGTTATCGAACAGAGCAAATCAACCCGCACCGCGCTCCTGTCGGCGAATGTCGGCGGATCCGCGCTGTGTTTGATCGATATCGGGGGCTCGTTCGGCCGCGATCTCACCAGCCAGGGTGAGAAGGCGATGGTGGCGTTCGCGATCGAATGGCTGAAGGGATTGTTCGGTAGCGATATTGCAGCGATCGTGAAGCGATCGAGCGTGACGCGCTGGAACGCCTCGCCGCTGACCCTTGGCGCGATGTCCGTGGCTGCGCCAGGCGGCGAGCCGTCGCGAAAGATACTCACCGAGCCGCTCGGCAACCTGTTCCTCGCCGGCGAGGCCACCCACGAAACGCTCTGGGGAACGGTCGACGGCGCCTGGGAAAGCGGTGAGCGTGCCGCGGAAGCCGCGCTGAGGAAGATCGGCGCGCTGAACGATGCCATTGCCGCGCCAGAACGGGGCACCCAGCGCCGCCGCTCGCGCGGCGCGTTCAACTGATGACGCCAGGTAAAATGATGTCGAGGCCACGTGCGCTGATCTCCTGGTCGAGCGGCAAGGACAGCGCGTTCGCGCTTCACGAAATCAGGCAAGCCGGCGCCTTCGATGTCGTCGGCGCCGTGACCACCCTCACCGAAACCTTCGGCCGCGTTTCCATTCATGGCGTGAGACAAGAAATACTATTGGCCCAGCTCGCGGCCGCGGGCTTGCCGCCGCGGATCGTGCCGATCCCTTATCCCTGCCCGAACGAAATCTACGAGGCGCGCATGGGGGAGGTGGTGGCTCAGGCGGTACAGGCCGGCATCACCCACATGATCTTCGGCGATCTTTATCTGGCGGAGATCCGCGCCTATCGCGAACATAAGCTCGCGGGCACGGGCATTACGCCGGTGTTTCCATTGTGGGACAGGCCGACGCGGGCGCTGGCGCAAGCGATGATCGCAAGCGGGCTCGAGGCGTATCTTGCGACCGTCGATCTGAAAAAATTGCCCGCAGGCTTTGCCGGACGCAAGTTCGACGAGAAGCTGCTCGCCGATCTGCCTGAGGGCGTCGATCCCTGCGGCGAGAACGGCGAGTTTCACACTTGCGTGGTCGCGGGTCCGATGTTCTCGCATCGGCTCGCGGTGAAGCCGGCCGAGCGCGTCGAACGCGACGGTTATGCGTATTGCGACCTGATGATGAGCTGAGCCGCGAGCGACAATCTGCCAGGGTTGTCGTTCCGGGTCGCGAGAGAATCGAGCGAACCCGAAATCTCGAGATCCGGGTCTGGTCCTTCGGACCATCCCGGAATGACCGGGACTCTCAGCGCAGCACGCCGCCGGTCTTCTTGCCGACTTCGGCTACGATCTTGGCCGCGACCGCCTCGATCTCCTGATCGGTCATGGTCCTTTCGCGCGGCTGGATCGTCACCGCGATCGCAACCGATTTCTTTCCGTCCTCGATGCCCTTGCCTTCGTAGACGTCGAACACGGTCACGCCGGTGATCAGCTTCCTGTCGACGCTCGAGGCGGCGCGCAGGATGTCGGCGGCCTTCACGGCGCGATCGACGATGAAGGCGAAATCGCGCGAGACCGGCTGGAAGGCGGAGAGCTCGATCGCCGGCTTGGCACGGGTCGGCCGCTGCTTGGCTTCGGGGATGCGGTCGAGGATCACCTCGAAGGCGACCATCGGGCCGTCGGCGCCGAGCTTCTCCAGCGCGCGCGGATGCAATTCGCCGAAATGGCCGAGTACGTTTTGCGGGCCGATCTGGATGGTGCCGGAGCGGCCCGGATGCATCCAACTCGCCCCGCCGGGCACCACCTGCAACGCTGCGAGCGGCGCGCCGGCGGCAATGAGCACGGCGAATGCATCCGCTTTGGCATCGAACAGGCTCGCCGTCGCCGAACCGGACCAGCTGCGTCCGAGACCCGAGGACGAGGCAAAGCCATGACGTACACCGGCGGCGGCCGTGAACTGATCTTCCGGCCGGTCGCCCTTGAAGATCTGACCGACCTCGAACAGCCCGACATCGGGAAAACCGCGGTCGGAATTGGCTTGCACGGCCGCGATCAGCCCCGGCAGCAGGCTCGGCCGCATGTCGGACAGGTCAGATGCGATCGGATTGGCGAGCGAAAGCTCCGGTCTGCCGCCGCCGAACAGCTCGGCCTGCGGTCTTGAGATGAACGACCACGTGACCGTTTCCACCATGCCACGCGCGGCGAGCGCGCGCTTGGCGCGGCGGGTGCGCAACTGCATCGGCTTGAGCACCGGCTTGCGCGGCGCGTCGCCGCGCTCGAACGGCGTCATCGGCACCTGATCGACGCCAACGATGCGCACGATTTCCTCGACGATGTCGGCCTTGCCGTGCACATCCGATCGCCACGAGGGAATCGCGACCTTCACGGTCGCGCCCTGTCCCGCCACCATGAAGCCGAGATGGCCGAGGATGCGCTTGATTTCGGGGAAAGCGACCTCAAGGCCCGCCAGACGCTTCACCTCCGTGATCGGAAAATCGATGATGCGGTCGTGCCCGAAGGCGTTGCCGACCACGATATTTTCAGACGCCGTGCCGCCGCAGATCTCCATCACGAGTTTGGTGGCCATTTCCAGCCCCGGCACCATGAAGTGCGGGTCGACCCCGCGCTCGAAACGATAGCGCGCGTCGGAATTGATGCCGAGCTTGCGGCCGGTCTGGGCGATATTGATCTCGTTCCACAGCGCCGATTCGATCAGCACGTCGGTGGTCGCTTCCGAGCAGCCGGAGGCTTCGCCGCCCATGATGCCGGCGAGCGATTCGACGCCGTGCTCGTCGGCGATCACGCACATCGAACTATCGAGCGTGTAGGTGCGGCCGTCGAGCGCCAAGAGCGTCTCGCCGTCGCGACCGTGGCGCACCACCAGATCGCCCTTCACCTTGGCCGCATCGAACACGTGCAACGGGCGCGCGCGGTCGTAGGTCATGAAATTCGTGATATCGACTAGCGCATTGATCGGGCGCAGGCCGATCGAGGTCAGGCGCTTTTGCAGCCACTGCGGCGATGGACCGTTCTTGACGCCGCGCACCAGGCGCAGCGCAAAGCCCGGACAAAGCTTGGCGTCTTCGACCTTCACTTTCACCGGGCAGGGGAATTCGCCCTTGATGGGTCGGATCGCCGGGTCCTTGAACTTGCCCATGTCGGCCGCGGCGAGGTCGCGCGCGATGCCGTGCACGCCCGTGCAATCCTGCCGGTTCGGCGTCAGGTTGATTTCGAACACGGGATCGCCAAGTCCGGCCCAAGCCGCATAGGGCGTGCCGATCGGGGCGTCCGCAGGCAATTCCATGATGCCGTCGTGGTCTTCGGAAATTTTCAGCTCGGCCGCCGAGCACAGCATGCCGCGGCTCTCGACGCCTCTGATGGTGCCGACGCCGAGCGTGATGTCCTTGCCGGGAATATAGGTGCCGGGCGGCGAAAATACGCTGATCAGCCCTGCGCGCGCATTCGGCGCGCCGCAGACCACCTGCACCGGTGCGGCACCATTGCCGGGATCGACCATGCAGACGCGCAGGCGGTCGGCATTGGGATGCTGCTCGGCCGAGATCACGCGTGCGATGGTGAACGGCGCGAGCTGCTTGGCCTTGTCTTCGAGGCCTTCGACCTCGAGCCCGATCATGGTGAGCTTTTCGGCGAGCTTCTCCACCGTCTCGTCGGTGTCGAGATGTTCCTTCAGCCAGGAGAGGGTGAATTTCACGTGCTCAACCCTCCGGCCAGCGTCGGGATATCGAGCGGCTTGAAGCCGTAATGCGACAGCCAGCGCACGTCGCTCTCGAACAGCTGCCGCAGATCGCTCATGCCGTATTTCAGCATCGCAATGCGGTCGATACCCATGCCCCAGGCAAAGCCCTGATAGACGTCCGGATCGATGCCGCAAGCGCGCAGCACGTTCGGATGCACCATGCCGCAGCCGAGAATCTCCAGCCAATCCTCGCCTTCGCCGAAACGAATCTCGCCATTGCCGCGCCGGCACTGGATGTCGACCTCGAGCGAAGGCTCGGTGAACGGGAAGAACGACGGGCGGAAGCGCATATTGATGTGGTCGACCTCGAAGAAGGCCTTGCAGAACTCGTGCAGGATCCACTTCAGGTGGCCGAGATGCGAGTGCTTGTCGATCACGAGACCTTCGACCTGGTGGAATTGCGGCGTATGGGTCGCGTCGGAATCAATGCGGTAGGTGCGCCCCGGGCAGATCACGCGGATCGGCGGCTGCTGGCTCAGCATCGTGCGTACCTGCACCGGCGAGGTGTGGGTCCGCAGCAGCATGCGCGAGCCGTCTTGCTTCGGATTGAAGAAGAATGTGTCGTGCATCTCCCGCGCCGGATGGCCTTCCGGGAAATTCAGCTTGGTGAAGTTGTAATCGTCGGTCTCGATGTCCGGCCCCTCGGCGACGGAAAAGCCCATGTCGGCAAAGATCGCCGTCAGTTCGTCCCAGACCTGGCTCAAGGGGTGAATGCGGCCGGTGTCCGCAGGTGCCTCGCGCACGGGCAGCGTGACGTCAACGGTCTCGGCGGCGAGCCGCGCGTCGAGCGCGGCGGATTTCAAGACCTCGCGCCGCGCGGCGAGCGCCTCCGTTACCTTGTCCTTGGCCAGGTTGATCGCGGCGCCTTGCGTCTTGCGCTCCTCGGGCGACATCTTGCCGAGCGTTGCCAAGAGCGCCGAGATCGAGCCCTTCTTGCCGAGCGCGGCAACGCGTACGGCTTCCAGCGCGGCTTCGTCGGGCGAAGCGGCGATCTCTGAAAGAATCTGCAATTCGAGTTGAGCAAAATCGGACATAGCGACGCCCCGTGCTCCCACCTCCCCCTGGAGGGGGGAGGTCGGTTCGCGGTGCGAACCGGGTGGGGGTGAGAGAACTTATGGGGCGTACAAGCGTGTCGGCAGGACACCCCACCCCGACGCTCCGGACGCCGCTATGCGTGGCCGATCGCGTCGACCCTCCCCCTCCAGGGGAGGGTGAAGACTTCAAGCCGCGAGCGCGGCCTTGGCCTTTTCGGCGATCGCCTGGAACGCGGCCGGTTCGTTGATCGCGAGATCGGACAGCACCTTGCGGTCGACGGTGATGCCGGATTTCGACAGGCCGTTGATAAACACGCTGTAGGTCATTCCGAACGGGCGAACGGCGGCGTTGAGGCGCTGAATCCAGAGCGCGCGGAAAGTGCGCTTCTTGCGCTTGCGGTCGCGGAAGGCGTACTGGCCGGCCTTTTCGACGGCCGGCTTGGCGGCGCGGATCGTGTTCTTGCGGCGGCCGTAGTAACCCTTGGCGGCCTTGTAGACTTTCTTGTGCTTGGCGTGGGCGGTCACACCGCGTTTGACGCGAGCCATGACGGAGCTCCTTGAAATTCAAAAAATGGGTGACAGATCGCCGCGCGAACGCGGCGCAGGTTGAGTGCGATCAGGCGTTCGGCAGGAAATACTTTTTGACGTTGTCGCCGTCGGTCTTGAACAGCACATTGGTGCCGCGCAATTGGCGGATTTGCTTCTTGGTGCGCTTGATCATTCCGTGGCGCTTGCCCGATTGGGCATAGAGCACCTTTCCGGACCCTGTCACCTTGAAGCGCTTTTTGGCGCCCGACTTGGTCTTGATCTTGGGCATTTGGCTCTCCTCAATGAAATAAGCGTCCGAGCTCCGGCTCGAACGCCGACGATCGTCCAACGATCGCGTGCTGATGAGCACTTCACCGCCGCCACGGCAGCCCGTTAATCGGCCGGGCGGCAGGAAGGGCGCGGTTATGGCAGAGAGTGGCCGTAAAGGCAATCGGCACGTGCCGGTGGATCGGACCTCCGATGGCATCTGCTGACGGCAGATTCCTCTTGTTATTCTACTATCTTAGCCAAGGTCAGACGGTTGGAAGCCGCGGCGGAGGTCGTCCTCGGAGGCGGGTTGCGATTTTATAGGAAAGGCGTGTCGATCCCAG
>NZ_DASSRP010000093.1:0-33644 GCF_035701725.1 Bradyrhizobium sp. | reverse complement strand
CGACTTCAGATCGTCGATCATCCGCAAAACGCGCCGACCGTGCTCATAGGCTGCTTGCCCGGCCGTGGTCGGCTTCAGCGGCTTGGACAGACGATCCAGCAATTTCGTACCCAGCATCTCCTCGAGATTCTGGATGCGTCGAGTCACACCGGGCTGCGTCAGATTGAGCCGCGCCGAGGCCCCAACGATTGATCCGGTCTCCACCACGGCGACGAACGCGACAAGATCGTGGGTATTCATAACTATCTCGCATATTCTAAATCAGCTTTATTGAATTGTAGCATATTACGTCCTCCGATTAAAGGGACCTCGGCGATCCAGACCCGAGGTTTCCATGACCGTCTCCGAAGCTGCCCAATTCACGCCGGCCAAGCCTGTCCCCGAACGCGCCCTGATCTGGCTCGGCGCCATCACCACGGGCGTCGTTGTGACCAACCTGTTCGCGCCCCAGGTCCTGGTCGGTTTGATCGGCCGCTCGCTCGGGATGAGCGCGTCCCAGACCGGCATGATCAGCACGCTGACGCTGTTCGGTTACGCGCTCGGCATGTTGCTGCTGATGCCGCTGGTCGATCTCATGGAAAACAAGCGGCTGATCCTGCGCACGTTGAGCTGCGCCATTATCGCAGCACTTGGCACCGCGCTCGCTCCGACGCCAGCCCTGCTTCTGCTGGCCACCTTCGTCCTCGGCATCTCCTGCGCGGCCATTCAAATGACGGTCCCTCTTATCGCCTCGATGATCCCGCCGGCGCGGCGTGGACAAGCGATCGGCGAAGTCGTGAGCGGCCTGATGTTCGGTATTCTGCTCTCGCGCCCTCTGGCGAGCCTGGTCGCCGATGCATGGAACTGGCGCGCATTCTATTTCCTGACGGCGATCCTGATGACGGTGCTTCTGGGCGCGCTCGCCCGCTATCTGCCGACGCAGCGGCCGCAAGCGAGGACGACCTATGGCGCGCTGCTGCTTTCGTTTCCGATATTGCTGCGTGAAGAGCCGGTGCTTCGGGTTCGGAGCTGGACCGCCGCGCTGGCGATGGCATCCTTCAGCGCGTTCTGGGCCGCGGTCGCGCTGCGGCTGCCCGATGCGCCGTTCAAGCTCGACGCGCGCGGCATCGCCATCTTCGCGCTGATCGGCGTCGCCGGCGCCGCGGCGGCATCGCTCGCCGGCCGATGGGGCGATCGCGGCTGGACGAGGCTGCTGCTCATCGGCGCGCATCTGTTGATCATCGTCTCCCTTGCGTTGTGCGCCTGGGGAGCCATGCTGGACTCCCGCACGACCGCGCTGTTGATGCTCACGCTTGGCGCCATCGGAATAGACTTCGGCATCACCACCGACCAGACGCTTGGACGTCGCGCCATCAACCTCCTGCGCCCCGAGGCGCGCGGCCGCATCAACGGCTTGTTCGTGGCGCTGTTCTTCCTCGGCGGCACGATCGGCTCGGCGGCAGCATCATTTGCCTGGAGCTATAGCGGCTGGCTCGCGGTCTGCGCCGTCGGAGCGTTGTTCGGCGTGCTCGGCCTGATCACGGATGTCGCGACCAGGACCGGCACGTCATGAGGACGCCTTGAGCCATTTCGCCGCCCCCTTCCCGGCCGCAACGCCGGTCGCAAAGCAGGCCTGCAACAGGTAGCCGCCGGTCGGCGCTTCCCAATCCAGCATCTCGCCGGCAGCGAACACCCCGGGCAAGCGGCGCAGCATGAAATCGGCATCGAGTTCACCGAGGGCGATTCCACCCGCGCTCGAAATGGCGCGGGTAATCGGCGCGACGCCTGTAAGCTGAAGCGGCACGTCGTTGATCAACCGGGCGAGTTCATCCGCCGGCATCGAGGCGAGCGAGACGGAAGAAGCGTGAGCTACTTCCCGCAGCAGACCGATCGCGATCGACGGCAGCTGCGCCGCTTTGCGCAGCCAGTTCGAGAGACTTTGTTTTCCGCGTGGCGAAGCCAGGCGTTTGACCAGATCACCGTGAGCAATGTCCGGCCGCAGCGCAATGTGCAGCATCGCCTGGCCCGAGGTCAGAATCGTCTCACGCAATTCCGCCGACAATGCGTAGATCGCGCCGCCCTCGATGCCAGCTCGGGTGATCACCGCTTCGCCGCGAAGGCTGCGTCCGCCGAACGACAGCGCGATTCCCTTGAGCGGTTCGCCCTCGAAGCGGTCACGAAAAATGTCGGACCAGTTGACGGCAAATCCGCAATTGGCTGGTTTGAGCGACGAAACATCGACGTGCCTCGCACGCAGGATCTCCACCCAGCCACCGTCGGAACCCAACCGCGGCCAGCTTCCACCGCCGAGCGCCAATACCGTGGCGCGGCTTTCGATCACGCGCCGCCCATCCGGCGTCTCGAAAGCCAGCCGTGCGTGATCGTCCCAGCCGGTCCAGCGATGACGCAGCGAAAACGAAACGCCCATGGCGTCCAATCGGCGCAGCCAGGCCCGCAGCAACGGCGATGCCTTCAAGGCCACCGGAAAAACGCGCCCGCTGGTCCCGACAAAGGTCGGCTGCCCCAGTTCCTCGCACCACGCCCGCAAACGATCCGGCGGAAACGCTTCGATTGCCGCCGCGAGTCTCGGCGCGGCCTCGCGATATCGCGCCAAGAAGGCATCGAGCGGCTCGCTATGCGTGAGGTTGAGCCCACCGCGGCCGGCCATCAGGAACTTGCGCCCCGCCGACGGCATCGCGTCGCAGACGATGACGCGCGCGCCGCCCTGCGCCAGGATCTCGGCGGCCATCAGGCCGGCCGGTCCTGCGCCGATGACGGCAGCATCACATTTTGAAAGATCCGACATGGAGCAGATTTACGTCATTCCGGGACACGCGTCTTCGCATGGACCCGGAATCTCGAAACTATTGAGCGAGATTTCCGGGTCTCGTCCTACGGACCATCCCGGAATGACGTCTCATAATTTCACACCGGCGCGCGCCGCGGCCTGCCCAACATATTTGTTGGTCTGCTGGAAGGCATTCTCCAGCGCCTTCGCCGTCGACATGTCGGCAATCTCGGCGAAATGCGCCGCGATCGCTTCCGGCGTCCAATCGGAGCTGCCGAAATTGACGCCTTCGGTTTCCACGATCTTGATGACCGCAAACGACCCCGCGCCAGCGCCCATGATAGTGCGGGTCGGGGCATCCTCGCCGAGCAAGTAAAGCACGGCCGGCGTGATCGCTTCCGGCTTCATCAGCGCCAGCGCTTGCGGCGGCAACAGCTCTTCGGTCATCCGCGTTGCGGCGGTCGGCGAGATCGTGTTGATGCGGATGTCGTTCTTGCGGCCCTCCTCCGACAGCACGTTCATCAGGCCGACGATGCCGGCTTTCGCCGCGCCGTAGTTGGCCTGACCGAAATTGCCGAACAGGCCCGACGATGACGTCGTGACGACGATACGGCCATAGTTGCGCTCGCGCATCCCGTTCCAGACCGCCTTGCAGCAGTAGAACGTGCCGTTCAAATGAACGTCGATCACCTTGGCGAAATCGGCGACTTCCATCTTGGCGAACGACTTGTCGCGCAGGATGCCGGCATTGGCGCACAACAGATCGACGCTGCCCCATTCCCGGGTGGCACGGTCGACCATCGCCCGCACCTGTTCGAAATTCGAAACATCGGCGCCATCGGCCATGGCAACGCCGCCGGCCTTGCGGATTTCCTCGACCACGGCTTCGGCGGGCGTCAAGGAGCCGCCGGTGCCATCGCGCGCCCCGCCGAAATCGTTGACCACGACCTTGGCGCCGCGGCTCGCCAGCCCGAGCGCGTGTGCCCGTCCAAGACCGTTGCCCGCGCCGGTCACGATAGCGACGCGTCCGTCAAACCTGATTGTCATGCAAGCATTCCCGGATGTTATCTCTCGTCATGCCCGGCCTCGCGTCGGGCATCCACGTCTTATTGCTGCACCAAACAGACGTGGATGGCCGGGTCAAGCCCGGGTCATGATCGAGGATGTTCATGCAAAATAAATCAGTCCGATCCAGTCGGCGACCAACGCCGGCTTTTCCCCGCCTTCGACCTCGACGGTCACGTTGGTATGCGACTGCAATTCCTTCGGCTTGCGCAGCTTTGCTTCCACCAGCCTGAACCGGCCGCGCACGCGCGATCCCGCTCGCACCGGAGAAACGAAACGAAGCTTGTCGAAACCGTAATTGACGCCCATGGTCGTGCCCGCGATCACCGGCATCACCTCATAGGACATAATGCTGAGCAGCGACATGGTCAAAAAGCCGTGGGCGACCGTCGTGCCGAAAGCAGTTTCGCGTTTGGCACGTTCCGGATCGACATGGATGAATTGATGATCCTCGATCACATCGGCATAGAGGTTGATCCTGTTCTGATCGACCAGATGCCAGGACGAGACGCCGATCTCCTGCCCGACCATGGCCCGATACGCTTCAAGCGTGACCGGCGGTTTCTTCCAGACCTCGTTCATGGGTGATCCGGTCTCATCTTCTGCAACTCCGGAAAATCTTCTTCGCGGAATTCCTCGCCGCGCAGCGAATCGGCGCGGTTATTCTCATGTTCGAGCCGGCGCAGTTGCACGCGGCGAATCTTGCCGGAGATCGTTTTCGGCAGTTCGGTCACGAGCTCGATCCGGCGGATACGCTTGAACGGCGCCAGCCTCTCATGCAGATGCAGGAAGATGGATCGCGCGGTGTCGGCCGAGCGCTCGGTCCCGGCGATCAGCAGCACATAGGCCTTGGGAATCGCGAGCCGGATCGGATCGGGGCTTGGAACCACAGCCGCTTCCGCGACCAGATCATGTTCCAGCAGCACGCTTTCGAGTTCGAACGGGCTGATGCGGTAGTCGGATGATTTGAACACATCATCGGAACGGCCGACGAAGGTGAAATAGCCGTCGTCGTCGACGAACACGACGTCACCGCTGCGATAGACTTTGCCATCGGCGCCGGAGAGCTTGCCATCGTCGCCTTGATAGCCCTGCATCAGGCCCGCCGGGCGATCGGCGCCGAGCCGCAGCGTGATCTCGCCCTCGCGGGTGGCGTTACCGTCGGCATCGGTCACCTCGACGCGATAACCTGGCAGCGGCCGCCCCATCGAGCCGACCTTCACCTGCTGTCCCGGCGAATTGCCGGCGAGCGCCGCAGTCTCTGTTTGGCCATAGCCGTCGCGAATGGTCAGGCCCCAGGCGGCGCGCACCTGGTCGATCACTTCAGGATTGAGCGGTTCGCCGGCCCCGCAGGCTTCGCGCAACCGCACCTTGAAGTCGGCGAGCCGCTCTTGAATGAACAGCCGCCACACCGTCGGCGGCGCGCAGAGCGTGGTGACGCCGCAGCGGCCGATGGTCGCGAGCAGGCCCTTCGCGTCGAACCGCGGCTGGTTCACCACGAACACGGTCGCGCCCGCATTCCAGGGCGCGAAGAAGCAGCTCCAGGCATGCTTGGCCCAACCCGGTGAGGAAATGTTCAGGTGGACGTCGCCCGGCTGAAGGCCGAGCCAGTACATGGTCGAGAGGTGACCGACGGGATAGCTGCGTTGGCTGTGCCGCACCAGTTTCGGCTTCGCCGTGGTTCCGGAGGTAAAATAAAGCAGCATCGGATCGTCGGCCTGCGTCGGGCCGTCGGGTGCAAAATCTTCGGGAAAGTCGGCGGAAGCCTCGAACGGAAGCCAGCCGTCCTGCGGCGACTGTGCATTGACGACGATGCGCACCAGTTTTTCAGCGCCGAGGCCGGCAAACTTGCCGATCTGGTCCGGCGTCGAGACGACGGCACGCGCACGGCCGCGGTCGAGCCGGTCACGCAACTCATCCGGTGTCAGCAAGGTCGTCGCCGGGATCACGACGACGCCGAGTTTCATCGCCGCCAGCATGGTTTCCCACAGCGGCACGACATTGCCGAGCAGAAGCAAGAGATGATCGCCGCGCTTCAACCCTTGCGCACGCAGGAAATTCGCGACCTGATTGGATCGACGTGACAGCACGGCGAACGACAATTTGGTTTCGCGGCTGCTGCCGGCATCGACGATCCACAATGCCGGACGATCGCGGCTATGCGGGTCGCGCGCCAGTTCGGCATCGAACCAGTCGAGCGCCCAGTTGAACGCGACGGCATCCGGCCAGCGAAAGCCGGCGACCGCCTTGTCGTAATCTGTTCGATGCTTCAGGAGAAAGGCGCGCGCTTCCTGAAAGGTGGTCATGGTCTATGTCCTGTAGGACAAATCAGTTAACTGGTCATTGCGCGGAGCGGAGCGACGACGCCATCCAGAGTCGGGGCAAGAGCTGGATTGCTCGCTTCGCTCGCAATGACGAAACCGGTCATTTGCCCGCCAGCTTGCGGACGTGCTGGATGATGCCGGAGAAATCGACCCCGCCGTTTCCGGCGGCATCAAAGGCCTTGTAGATTTCCTGGGCGTGCCGGCCAAGCGGTGTCGCCGCCCCCGCCGCTCTTGCGGCATCCTGCGCCAAGGTCAAATCCTTCACCATCAAGGCCGAAGCAAAGCCCGGCCTGTAATCATTGTTGGCCGGAGACGCCGGCACCGGGCCGGGGACCGGACAGTACGATGTCAGCGCCCAGCATTGTCCCGATGAGGTCGAGGACACATCAAACAGTGCCTGATGCGACAGTCCGAGTTTTTCACCCAATGCAAACGCTTCGCTCACCGCGATCATGGAAATGCCCAATATCATGTTGTTGCAGATCTTGGCCGCCTGCCCCGCGCCGGCGCCGCCGCAATGAACGATCTTCTTGCCCATTTTTTCCAGCACAGGCTTCGCGGCTGCGAACGCCTTATCGTCGCCGCCGCACATGAAGGTGAGCGTCGCCCCCTTGGCGCCGCCGGTGCCGCCGGACACCGGCGCGTCGACCGAACCGACGCCGTGTTTTGCCGCCAGCGCATGCGCCTGTTTGGCGCTTTCGACGTCGATCGTCGAGCAGTCGATGATCAGCGCACCCTTCGCCATGGCCGGCACGACCTCCTGCCAGACCGAGAGCACGTGCTTGCCGGCGGGCAGCATGGTGATGACGACCTCGGCGCCGTTGACGGACGCAACTGAACTTTCCGCAATAGAAGCGCCATCCGCTTTGGCCTGCTCTCGCGATGCGGCGACCAGATCGAAGGCGATCACCTTATGGCCGGCCTTGACGAGATTGGCCGCCATCGGGCCGCCCATATTGCCGAGACCAATGAATGCGATGCTGGCCATTTGAATCTCCTCCGCCGCTTTTTCTTGCTTCTAGAATACCAGTTCGTCGGCGCCGATCTCCGCAAAATACGGCATCAGCATTTCAACCGTCACGCCCTCAACCGACGGCGGCGACCATTTGGGATTGCGGTCCTTGTCGATCACCGCCGCACGCACGCCCTCGCGAAAGTCGTCGCTGCGGAACACTTCCAGCGCGGCCCGATATTCCCGCACCAGACACTCTTCCAGCGACGAAGCGTGACGCGCCTGCCGCAACAGCCTGAGTGTCACCACCATGCCGCGCGGCGACTTCTCGTTCAACGTCTTGAGCGTCGCCTGCGCAAACTCGGAACTGTCGCGCTTCAAGCTTGCGAAAATATCCTCCATCCGGTCATGCGCGAACCAGCGATCGATCGAGGTTTGCAACGCGGCGACGGGCCCCTCACGTTCGCCGCTTGCAAGACGGGCGATGATTGCATCGACTTCGGCCGAAGTGGCTCCCGGCTGCACCGCCGTCAGCGCTTCGCGCAGCGCCGGCAGGTTTGCCGACGGCACGACCGCATCGGCAAAGCGGGCATGAATCGCGTCCGGCCCGTTCATGGTCTGCCCGGTCAGGCCAAAAAACGTGCCGATCTCACCGGGCGATCGCGACAGCAGCCAGGTGCCGCCGACGTCGGGAAAAAAGCCGAGCCCGACCTCGGGCATTGCGAGCTTGGTTTTTTCGGTGACCACGCGATGCCGCGCATGGGCCGACAGCCCAACGCCGCCGCCCATCACCAGGCCGTCCATGAAAGCGACATAGGGCTTGGGATATTTCGCGATCCGCGCGTTCATGACGTATTCCTGACGCCAGAACCTCTTGCCGAGATCGCCGCCGGCCTTCGAATTTTCGTAGAGCCCGCGAATGTCACCGCCGGCGCACAGGCCGCGCTCGCCCGCGCCTTCCAGGATAATTACCGCGACCGCCGGATCGGTCTCAAAGCGATCGAGTGCGGCGTCGATGCCTTGCGACATCTCATAGGTCATGGCGTTGATCGCCTTCGGCCGATTGAGGCGGATAATCCCGGCGGCGCCTTCGCGCCGCACGATCAAATCGCCCTCGGTCTCCGCGACCGCCGCAGACGCCGTCATCGCGCACCTTCGATCAGCTTGCGCGCCACGATCAGCCGCATGATCTCATTGGTGCCTTCGAGAATCTGGTGCACGCGCAGATCGCGCACGATTTTCTCGATGCCGTATTCACTTAAATAGCCGTAGCCGCCATGGAGCTGCAGCGCCTGATTGGCGACCTCGAAACCGACATCGGTGCCGAAGCGCTTGGCCATCGCACAGAGCGTGGTCGCATCAGGGTCCTTGCGATCGAGCGCGGCGGCCGCACGCCAGACGAAAGTGCGCGCGGCCTCCAGTTCAGTCGCCATATCGGCGATCCGAAACTGCAGCGCCTGGAATTCGTCGAGGCGCTTTCCAAAGGCCTTGCGGTCTTTCATGTAGGCGAGCGCCCGGTCGAGCGCGTTCTGCGCGCCGCCGAGCGAACAGGCCGCGATATTGATACGGCCGCCGTCAAGCCCGGCCATCGCGATCTTGAAACCGATGCCCTCGTCGCCAAGGCGGTTAGCGACGGGGACCCGCGCATTCTCGAAAATCACCGCGCGCGTCGGCTGCGCGTTCCAGCCCATCTTGCGCTCGTTGGCGCCAAGCGACAGACCGGGCGTGTCGCCTTCGACCACGAGCGTGGAAATGCCGCCGGGCCCACCCTCGCCGGTCCGTACCATCACGACGTAAAGATCGCCTTTGCCCGCACCGGAAATGAACTGTTTCTGGCCGTTGAGCACGTAGTGATCGCCATCGCGCACCGCCCGGGTGCGCAGCGCCGCCGCATCCGACCCCGAACCGGGCTCGGTCAGGCAATAGCTCGCCAGATAGTCCATGGTGCAGAGCTTCGGCAGCCATTGCCTGCGCTGGCTCTCGTTGCCGAAGGCATCGATCATCCAGGCCGCCATGTTGTGGATCGAGATGAAAGCCGACACCGTCGGGCAGCCTTGCGCCAAGGCTTCGAAGATCAGCGCGGCGTCAAAACGCGTCAGAGCCGAGCCACCAACATCGTCGCGGATATAGACCCCGCCGATGCCGAGCTTGGCGGCCTCGCGCATCACATCGACAGGGAAATGCTTCTCCTCATCCCAGCGGATCGCGTGCGGCGCGATCTTCTCCGCGGAAAATTCCCGCGCCATGTCGCGAACCGCAATCTGGTCCTCGGTAAGTGCGAACTGCATGAAACGCGTCGCTCCGCTCGCGATGACGAAGACTTAGGCTCAGTTCATCGTCGGGATGGAGAACTCCGCACCCTCCTTGACGCCGGACGGCCAACGCGAGGTCACCGTCTTGGTCTTGGTGTAGAAGCGGATCGAGTCCGGCCCGTGCTGGTTGAGATCTCCGAAGCCGGATTTCTTCCAGCCGCCGAAGGTGTAGTAGGCGATCGGCACAGGGATCGGCACATTGATGCCGACCATACCGACATTGACCTTGGCGGCAAAATCGCGCGCGGCATCGCCGTCGCGGGTGAAGATCGCAACGCCGTTGCCGTAGTCATGGTCCGACGGCAGCGCCAGGGCTTCCTTGTAGTCATGCGCGCGCACCACCGAGAGCACGGGGCCGAAGATCTCTTCCTTGTAGATGCGCATATCCTTGGTGACGTTGTCGAACAGACAACCGCCCATGTAGAAGCCTTTTTCATAGCCCTGCATCTTGAAGCCGCGGCCGTCGACTGCGAGCGTGGCGCCTTCCTTGATGCCGATCTCGACGTAATTCTTGACGCGCTCGACCGCTTCCTTGGTCACCAGCGGGCCGTAGTCGGCCGACGGATCGATCGAGGTGCCGATCTTGAGAGATTCGACGCGCGGAATCAGCTTTTCCATCAACCGGTCGGCCGTGGTCTTGCCGACGGGAACGGCTACCGAGACCGCCATGCAGCGTTCGCCCGCCGAGCCGTAGCCGGCGCCGATCAGCGCGTCGACCGCCTGATCCATGTCGGCGTCCGGCATCACGATGGCGTGGTTCTTGGCGCCGCCGAAGCATTGGCAACGCTTGCCGCTCGCGGCTGCGCGCTCATAGATATATTGCGCGATCGGCGAGGAGCCGACAAATCCGACCGCCTTGATGTCGGGATCGTCGAGGATCGCGTCGACCGCTTCCTTGTCGCCGTTGACGACATTGAGGATGCCCGCCGGCAGGCCGGCCTCGATCATGAGCTGCGCCAGCATCATCGGCACGCCCGGATCGCGCTCGGAGGGTTTCAGGATGAAGGCATTGCCGCAGGCGATCGCGGGGGCAAACTTCCACATCGGGATCATCGCCGGGAAATTGAACGGCGTGATGCCGGCGACCACGCCGAGCGGCTGGCGGATCGAATAGATGTCGATGCCGGGGCCGGCACCTTCGGTATATTCGCCCTTCATCAGGTGCGGAATGCCGATCGCAAATTCCACCACCTCAAGGCCGCGCTGGATGTCGCCCTTGGCGTCCGGAATGGTCTTGCCGTGCTCGCGCGCCAAGACGTCGGCGAGCTTGTCGTAGTCGCGCTGGGCGAGTTCGAGGAACTTCATCATCACCCGCGCGCGGCGCTGCGGATTGGTCGCGGCCCATTCGCCTTGCGCGGCGCGGGCATTTTCGACCGCGGCGCGCACTTCGGCCTTGGACGCCAGCGCGACCTTGGCCTGGACGTCGCCGGTCATCGGCTCGAAGACGTCCGCCGACCTGCCCGATGTGCCCGCGACCTCACGGCCGCCGATGAAATGCCCGATCGTACGCATGCGCTCCTCCAGAAATTCTGACGTTGGTCCGCTTTTGGCACCCGAATTCGGGCTCGGCGACGAGGCGGACCCGCGCGCCGAATTTGGTGCCATCTTGCAGGCTTTGCCGCCTTTGGAAAGATGTTTTCGGCGCAGCAGTGTCCCGGTTCTGGCATTGGAGGAAATGTCAAATCCAGGACATTCCAACCGCGCGAAAACGACGGCGCGGCCGGGTTCGCACGGGCACTACGACGAACGTCGAATGGGCATTGGCTCAGACCGAGGTGGCGGCCCGCCTGGGCGGCTTTTTCTCCGACGAGGCCGCCCGTTCAAGCACGGCATCGCGGCCCGACTTCAGGATCTCGTCGGAAAGCTCGCTGTTGCCGGTGACGCGGGCCATCACCAGCGAGCCCATCATGGTGGCGAGCGCCGCCATGGCCTGCTTGCGCGCCGCCTTGCGCGGCAGGCCCGGATACTGGTCGGCGAGCATGTCGATCATCTGCTCCATCCGCCCCGAAAATACCCGCCGCGTCTTGCTGCTCTCCCGGGCAATCTCCGCCGCCAGCGCCGGCACCGCGCAGCCTTGGCCTGGATTGTCGCGATGCTCGGGCGCAAGATAGCTGTTCACGATCTTCGACAGGCGCTTCTCGGGCGGAGTTTCTTCCGACAGCTTGCGCCATCGCTCGGTCGAGCGGTCCATCGCGTGGGTCACGGCCTCGATCACCAGGGCATCGCGCGAATCGAAATGCGCATAGAAGCCGCCATGCGTCAGTCCGGCCTCTTTCATCAGATCCGCAACGCCGATGCCATGAGCTCCTCTTTCGCGGAGCTTGACCGAGGCCCGCTTCACAATCCGCGCGTGTGTCTGGTTCTTGTGCTCTTTTGAATAGCGCATGGCGGTCTCATGATATGTTCTAAATCATATAAACAGGCCGGGTTCGTATTATCATCGGCGAGCGCGAAATGCTGCAACTTATTTTGTCCTCTATTCAGGCCTTGACAGGAACCGCTTTTGACCCGGAACTGGCTTTCTCCGGTCCGGGAAGACAGAGGCTTTCATGCAGATGCTCAACCCCCATTGCGGCATTTGCCGCGACGCCCGCGGCGTGGTGCGCCTGACGATCTGCAGGGCCGGGCCGCTGAATATTCTGGGGTCGGAAGCAATAAGAGCGGTCCGCGACGGACTGCAGACGCTGGCCACCGACCGTGAGATCCGCGCGCTGATTCTTGCCGGCGAAAGCGAAAAAAGCATGATCGGCGGCGCCGACATCAAGGAGATGGCGCGCCTTAGTCAAAAGTCGGCCGAGAGATTCATCACCGGTTTGCGCGATCTCTGCGAGGCTGTGCGAACCTTCCCCGCCCCCACCATCGCGCGGCTGCCGGGCTGGTGCCTCGGCGGTGGGCTAGAGGTCGCCGCCGCCTGCGATTTCCGCGTTGCGGCAAACGACGCGAAATTTGGCATGCCGGAGGTTCGCGTCGGCATTCCCAGCGTGATTCACGCAGCGCTGCTGCCGCGCCTGATCGGCTTTGCCCGCACGCGCTGGCTGGTGATGACGGCCGAGAACATCGATGCCGCGACCGCGCTTTCCTGGGGACTGGTCGATGTTGTCGCGGGCGAAGCCGGCCTTGACGCTGCCGTCGACGGGCTGGTCGAGGCGCTGCTCAAATGCGGCCCCGAAGCACTGCGAACGCAAAAGCTTCTGCTCCGGCAATGGGAGGAATTGCCCCTGAATGAGGCGATCGACGCCAGCGTCGGCGCGTTCGGCCGTTCCTTCCTGACCGACGAGCCGATGCGGTTGATGCAGGCGTTTATCGACCGCAAGCGCTGACGGCACGCTCACACGGCGGATCGCAACCAAGCCGCCCCTTCAAGACATTTTGTCATCGACATCATGCGGAGTTGTCATCCGTTGCAATTTTCGCACTGCATCATATGATATCTGTAATTTAATCGGCGCTGACCCAGTCAGCTTGCCCTTGATGGAGGCTTTCATGGCCGCGACTTCCGATCCCGTCGTCATTGTGTCCGCCGCCCGCACCCCGCTGGGGCGTTTCATGGGCGAGTTGTCGCCATTTTCCGCCCACCAGCTCGGCTCGCATGTCATCGCCGCTTCGCTTGAACGCGCAAAGCTTTCGCCTGATCGCATTGACGAAGTTTTCATGGGATGCGTGCTGCCCGCCGGCCAGGGCCAGGCCCCGGCAAGACAGGCCGCGCGTGGCGCCGGGCTGCCGGACGCAACCGGCGCCACCACCATCAACAAGGTTTGTGGCTCCGGCATGAAAGCAACCATGCTGGCCCATGACATCATCAACGCCGGCTCGGCAAGCATTGTCGTGTCCGGCGGCATGGAGAGCATGAGCAATGCACCCTATCTGCTGGCGAAAGCGCGCGGGGGCTATCGCGTCGGCCATGACCGCATCATCGACCACATGCTGCTCGACGGTCTCGAGGACGCCTATGAGGCCGGCCGTTCGATGGGCGATTTCGGCGAAGCCACGGCCGAAGCCTATCAATTCACGCGGCAAGACCAGGATGCTTACGCGATGGAAACGCTCAGCCGTGCCCGCAAGGCCGTCGAAGGCGGCGCGTTCAAGGCCGAAATCGTTCCCCTGACCGTCAAGGAGAAAGCCGGTCCGCGCAACGTCGGCAATGACGAAATTCCGATGAAGGTGGACCCTGCGAAAATCCCGGGATTGAAGCCGGCCTTTCGTCCAACCGGCACGATTACGCCGGCGGCGTCCTCCGCCAATGCCGACGGCGCCGCCGCGCTGGTGCTCGCCAAGCGATCGCTCGCCGACCGCGAGGGCCTTCCGGCACTCGCCGCGATCAGGGCTCACGCCACCCATAGCCAGGAACCGCAGTGGTTCACGACGGCGCCTATCCCGGCGATCCGCAAGGTGCTGGACAAAGCGGGCTGGAGCGTCGGCGATGTCGACCTGTTCGAGATCAACGAAGCCTTTGCGGTGGTGGCGATGGCCGCGCAGCGCGACCTCGGAATTCCCCGTGACAAACTGAACATCAATGGCGGCGCCTGTGCGCTGGGCCATCCCATTGGCGCGACCGGCGCCCGTCTGATCGTCACGCTGCTGCACGCGCTCGAGGCCCGCGGCCTCAAACGCGGCGTGGCGGCACTTTGTATCGGTGGCGGCGAGGCCACCGCGGTCGCCGTCGAGCGTCTGCTCCACTGATTTTCGTCAAGATTTCGTACTATATTTGGTCTGGTGATGATCGCGCCTCCTTGAGGCGCGACCATACAGGCTCCCTCCAGTTTCGAACAGGTAAGCGCCGTGATCTCCAACTGGCTGTCCTCTGCACTTTCCCGCCACAACGTTCACTATGGCTGGGTGATGGTCGGCGTCACCTTCTTCACCGCGCTGGTCACGGCTGGTGCGGTCGGCGCGCCCGGCGTCTTCATCGTGCCGTTGCAGAAAGAGTTCGGCTGGAGCACGGCCGAGATTTCCTCCGCGCTCTCGATCCGCTTCATCCTGTTCGGGCTGATGGCGCCGTTCGCTGCCGCCTTGATGAATCGCTATGGCCTGCGCAACGTTACGCTGTCGGCGCTTGTGGTCGTGGCTTCAGCCCTGATGGCTTCGCTCGCCATGACCAAAGTCTGGCATCTGCTGCTGCTTTGGGGCGTCGTGATCGGCATCGGCACCGGCATGACCGCACTGGTGCTGGGCGCCACCGTCGCCGCACGCTGGTTCAATGCGCGTCGCGGCCTTGCGGTCGGAATTCTCACCGCCAGCGTCGCCACCGGGCAACTGGTGTTCCTGCCGATGCTGGCCAGCGTCACCGAACATATGGGCTGGCGCGTCGCGCTCTCGATCGTCTGCATCATGCTGGGCATGGCTGCGTTCGCCGTCTTGATGCTAATGCGCGATCGGCCGAGCGATGTCGGCCTGCGTCCGTTCGGCGATCGGGGCACCGAGCCGTTGCCAGCGCCAGCGCCGACCAACGCGCCGATCATGGCGGCAGCGCTGGGCACGCTGCGCGATGCGGCGCAGACCCGCGCGTTCTGGATCTTGTTCGCCACCTTCTTCATCTGCGGCGCCTCGACCAACGGTCTGGTCCAGGTCCACCTGATCCCGATGTGCCTCGATTTCGGCATTCCACAGGTGCAGGCCGCAAGCCTGCTCGCCGCCATGGGTGTCTTCGATTTCTTCGGCACCATCATGTCCGGCTGGCTGTCGGACCGCTATGACAATCGCTGGCTTCTGTTCTGGTATTACGGCCTGCGCGGGCTGTCGCTGCTGATGTTGCCGTTCACCGATTTCTCGTTCTACGGCCTGTCGCTGTTTGCGATGTTCTACGGCCTGGACTGGATCGCCACCGTTCCGCCGACGGTACGGCTGACGGCGCAGCGGTTTGGCGCCGAGCGGGCCAATCTGGTGTTCGGCTGGATTTTCGCCGGCCACCAGATCGGCGCGGCCTTTGCCGCATTCGGCGCCGGACTGTCGCGCACAGTGCTGGCAACCTACCTGCCGGCTTTCTTCTTCGCCGGTGCGCTGTGCGTGGTGGCAGCGGTGATCGTGCTGTTGATCACGCGCGCGCCAAAGCCGCTGGCCGCAAAGGCCATTACAGCCTGACACGCAGCCTCGTCATCCCGACTTGGCTTATCGTTTGCGCATGATCTTGTGGGAAAACCGCGTCACACTTTTCCGGATCATGCGGCTCACGGCCTGATCGCCATATTCGTCGCCGGGCCTGTCTTCCGCAACGGCTCGGCGAGGCGCGCGAACTCGCAGAGCAGCGAACGGGTCCTGCGCGGATCGATGATCTCCTCGACCCAGAACTTCTCGGCGGTGCGAAAAGGCGAGCGCAGCCGGTTGAGCCGATTCTCGATTTCCTCCAGCTTGGCTTGCGGATCCTCGGCCGCATCGATGTCGGCGCGATAGGCCGCCTCGATTCCGCCTTCGAGCGGCAGCGAACCCCAATAGGCCGACGGCCAGGCATAGCGCATCGAGAACCGTCCCGCGGGCTGGTGCACGACGCCGGCAACCCCAAAGGAGTTGCGCACGATCACGGTGCACCAGGGGACCGTGGTCTGGTTGACCGCGGCCATCGCGCGCACACCGTGACGGATGGTGCCGGCTCTCTCAGCCTCGAGGCCGATCATGAAGCCCGGGCAATCCATCAGATAGACAACTGGCAGATGAAAGGTCTCGGCAAAATCGACCCAGCGGACGATCTTTTGGCACGCATCCGCGGTCCACGATCCACCGACATGGAAGGGATCGCTCGCCAGAATCAGCACGGCCCGCCCCTCGAGGCGGGCCAGTCCCGTGATCACCGGCCGGCCGAAATTCGCCGTCACCTCGAAGAAGGAATTCTTGTCGACGACGGCGTTGATGATGGGCCGCATCTTGTAGACTTGGCGGCGGTCGCGCGGCACCGCCGTCAGCAGGGATTCCTCGGTCCGCTCGGGATCGTCGGTGCATGTCAGCGTCGGCGGCAATTCGTAGACCGATTGAGGCAAGTACGACAGGAAGCGCCGCGCATGGGCAAACGCCTCCTCCTCGGTCTCGACCGCCTGATCGATGCTGCCGGCGCGGGTCTGGATATCGGCGCCGCCAAGCTCCTGCTTGCCGAGGTCCTGCCCCAGCCGTTTCACCACGGGAGGTCCGGCGACGAACATCGCCGAGTTTTTCGTCATCACCGAGTAATGGCTGGCGGCGAGCCGCGCGGCGCCAAGGCCCGCAACCGAGCCGAGTCCAAGTCCGATCACCGGCACATGGGCCAGATTTCCGGTCGTATATTCGTACCAGCGCGTGCCCCCGATGCCGCCGGGCAGATTGGCCGCGCCTTTGGTCTCGATGGTCTTCACCGAGCCGCCGCCGCCCGAGCCTTCGATCAGTCGGATGATCGGCAGCCGAAAATCATGCGCCATTTCCTCGGCCATCAACGGCTTGGCCGAGATCGAAGCATCCGCCGAACCGCCGCGGACCGTGAAGTCATCGCCGACCACGACCACGGTGCGGCCGTCGACCTTGCCGCGGCCAAAGACGCAGTTGGCCGGTGTTACGTTCTTCAGTTCGCCCTTGTCGTCATATTCGGCGGTGCCCGACACCGCACCGATCTCGTGGAAACTGTCGCGATCGAGCAGGCGATCGATGCGCTCGCGAACGGTCAGCCGGCCCTGCTCGCGCTGGCGTTTGACCTTATCGGCGCCGCCCATCTGGCGGGCAAAGGCTTCGCGCCGGGCCAGTTCCTCGAGCTCCGGCTTCCAGGTCATCGCGATCTCCGACAGGCTAAATCCGCTCCGCCAGCATAGCCCGAATGGAGGAGCCTAGTTCCAGAATTTTGGGCGCTACATCCCGGTGCAGCCGCATCTCGTCATAGATACTGGACAACAGGCCGATCGTGACGACCACAAAGGTCTGGTATTGCGGCGACCACAGCGGCACGGCGAGCCCGTTGATGTGTGGACTCCACAGCCCACAGACGGTGACATAGCCGCGTTCCCGCAGCGAATGACGATCGGCGTCAAGGCGCGGCCGCAGCAGCTTGGCACTTTCCGGAATTTCACGCTCCATGTCCGCCAGCAGGGATTCCGCGGCCTCCGGCGCCAGCGCGGCGGCATAGGCATGGCCGGCCGCGGTGCTCGCAATCGCAATACGCGTGCCCGACGTCGACGACAGGCCGATCGCATTCGCCGCGCGGCCGACCTCGAGATAGACGAGATGGAAGCGATCCGGGATCACGAAGCCGACCGTGCCCGGCAGCTCTTCGGCGACTTCCTGCAGGCGCATGCGGATCAGATGGCGTAGTTGCAGACCGCGCATCATCGACGTGCTCATCGCCACGGCGCTCGGCCCGATCCGGTATTTCTGATCGCGCGGCAGATAAACCAGTTGTCCCATCCGCGTCAGCGTGTGGGTCAGCCGCGACACGGTCGAGCGCGGCAGGCCGCAGCGGCTCGAGATTTCCAGATTTCCAAGCCGCGCTTCGTGCCCTTCGAAGCAACGCAGAATATCGAAGGCTCGCGATACCACTTGAATGACATCGCCTTCGCCGGCAGCTTCATGCGCAAGCGCTCCCTGCCTGCTCAGCCGCTCCGAGCGTCGCCCCATCGCGTCTCTCCCCGCATTCCGCACAGCGGAACCAAATTCCACTTTATTGAAGACACGCTAGCCCAGGGAATTTGAGGCGACAACTGCAGCTCAGCAACACCGCTCTGCTTAAAAACGCGCAGGTGGTTCGCATAGCGAAACTTGGAACTAGTGGCGGCGCGCCGTGATCAGAGCCATCAACTGGCGCTTCGAATTCCCATCATGGCCACGCAGCCGCAATGGTGCACGTCTCACACCACCTGTTCGACCGGCTGCATGTCGATGTCGAAGGTTTCGAGAAACTTCGATGTCATGATGTAGAAGCCGACGGCGAGCTGCAACTCGACCAGCGCAGCCGGCGTGAGCTTCGCAGCGATCGCGGAGAACGTCGCGTCACTCGGACGGCGCAGGCGGATAATCTCGTCCGTGAAAGCGAGCGCCGCGCGCTGGGTCTCGTTGAAGCAGGTTGCAGCCTCCCAGTTCTCCAACGCCTCGTTCTGCTCGTCCGTGACGCCGACATTCTTGCCAATGCGCTTGTGCGCAACGATTTCATACGGCGCCTCGCACAGGATTCCGGTTCGCGTGATCGCCAGTTCGCGCACGATGGGATCGAGTTCGCCGCGGTGGCGGATCGCTCCGCCCAGCCGGCAGTACTGCTCGAAGTAGCTCGGCGAATGCGCCATCATGCGAAAGATATTGGCGTTGCGGTTCTTGCCGAGAATTTCCTTGGTGCGTTCGTTCGATCTCGACGTATCGCAATATTCGATGCGTGCCATGGTTCACCTTGGGGTTTGCTTTTGAGCGTCTTTTTGAATGACGGATTTCACAAAAGCGTACGGCCGGTGTCTTGCAACCGCAACAAGCTAATGTGGCGATACCGACCTCCGCTGCGGATACGCATGTTCAAAACCGGGACACCAGCTCGCAAAATTCCTCAGCTTCCGCATAAACCCGCTACAGGCGGGCCAAATTGCCGCCTCATTGCTAAACGACTTTACACTCGTCGATGTTCGCTGAGTGGGGACTCAATCAAAGCGAATACTCGTCGTGGGGTGTTCCGAGTAAATTCAGTCGGTCGTCGGGCCTTTCAGGCTCCGATGAAACGCGCCCATATCGGGTCACCTGGTGCGGCGAATTTGAAATTCCTATCTGTGTTGCAGCAGGTTCGTTACAGGAACTTCAAATTCAAAGCCGCACTAGAAAGCAACAAGTTACTAGAGCTCCTTTGATTCCGAAGTTCGCATCAGAGGTTGCTTCGATATCGTGCGAACTTCGGCATCGGAGCTCTAGCCCGAGTCTAGGGAGAACGGCATGAAGGACGCCACCAAAAGGGCGACCTCGGAGGCACTCGCGCAAATGATGGCAGTGACGGCCATGCTCGTCATCGCCAGCGTTGTCCTCTACGTGCGGTGATCACCACCGCAAAAGCGCGCGGGGTTAAGCGAACGCGACGAAGCGATCCGGGGCACTGGTTCGGCGTAGCCTTTTGGGGGATTGCTTCGTTGCGTTCGCGACCACCGTTTGGCAACTATCCCTGAAAGACTACCGCATCCACGACCACGCAGCCCTTGCCGGCACTGTCGAGCAGCACGGGATTGAGATCGAGGCTGACGACCCTGGCCGTGGGATCGAGCATCAAATCGCCGATTTGCATCACCGCGTCGCACAGCGCTTCGAGATCCATCGGCGGCTCGCCACGCACGCCCGCGAATAACGGCGCGATCTTCAGCTTGTGCAGCGCCGCTTTGGCGTCGTCTTTCGAGAAAGGCGGCAACAGCAGCGCGGTATCGCGGAAAATCTCGACATATTTGCCGCCATCGCCGACCGCGACCACCGGACCAAAGACGGGATCGCGGTGCGCGCCGATCATGATTTCGCGGCGGCCGCCTGCCATTGCCGCGACGATGACGCCGTCGAAACGCGAACCATGCTTGCGGATGATCGCTTCCATCTGCGCCCAGACCTCACCGGCCTCCTCGCGGCTTGAAATGCCGAGCCTGACCAGCCCAAGCTCGGACTTGTGCGCGATGTCGGCCGAGCAGCCCTTGACCACGACCGGACCGCCGATCGATTCGAACGCCGCAATCGCTTCGGCGCGGGACCGGCAGAGCCGGTGCGCCACCACGGGAACGCCGCGTTCGGCCAACAACGCCAGGCTATCCGCTTCGTTGAGCATCGTGGTCGATGCTGCGGGCACCCATGGCGCGCGCGCCGCTGGTGTCTGCGCCTGGCGCGCCTTGATCCGCGCCATCAGCTCGCGATGCGCCAGAAACTGATGCAGCGCGGTCACGGCTTCGGTCTCGGTCGGAAAAACGCTCGAGCCTTCGGCCGCGAACTGATCGGCAACGCTCTTCTGGGTTGCGGCTATCACGAGCGGCTTGCCGGTCTGTTTGCCAAAGGCGGCGGCGTCGCTGGCAAACGCCTCCACGTCGTAGCCCGGCCCCGCCACGGGCACGCCGATCAGGAACGCATCGGCGGCGGGATCTTCGGCAATGACGGGAAGAATGTCGCCGAACAGGCGGCTGTTCGAGAGCAGCGCGGCAGTCAGATCGATCGGATTGGTGGTGGTGGCAAAGCTCGGCAGGATGCCCTTGAGCTTCTTGTCGGTCTCGGCGGAGAGTTTCGCCATCGGCATGCCGACGCTCGTCGCCGCATCCGCCGTCATCACGCAGACCGCGCCGGAATTGGAAATCGCAACCAGCCGCCTTCCCTTTGGCTTCCAGCCCTTCAGGTAAAGTTCGGTGGCTTCCACCAAGCCCCGCATGTCCGGCGCGCGCCAGATGCCATGTTGCTCGAAGAAGGCATCGACGACGCGGTCTTCATTGGCTAGCGCCCCGGTATGCGATTGCGCCGCCTGGCGCCCGGCTTCGGAGCGGCCCGACTTCAAGGCGATGATCGGCAGATCGCGCTGCAAGGCCAGCGAGGCAAGTTCCTCCAGGTAGGACTTGTCGGGGATGCTTTCGAGGTAGAGCAACAGCAGCTTGACTTCGGGGTCCTCGGCGACCGCAACCGCAAGCTCGCCGACCGTGATGTCGGCATCGTTGCCGGTGGCATGGGTGTGACGCACGCCGATGCCGCGCTGGCGCAGGAATCCGACCGGGACCGAGGAGAGCGCGCCGCTCTGGCTCAGCATCGCGACATGGCCCTGCCCTTCGGAGGGCTCCATCTCCATGAACATGGTGGAGAAGCTTGCAATCGTGCCGGTGCCGAAATTGGCGAGCCCTTGCGAATTCGGCCCGACGATGCGCATGCCGGCCTTGTGCGCGGCCTCGACCATCCGCCGCTCTTTGGCCTTGCCCGCGACCGCATCGACTTCGCCGAAGCCGGACGCCATCACGACGGCGACCTTGACGCCGCGCGCCGCGCATTCTTCGACCGCGCCAATGGCGTTATCGCCCGCGACCGCGACAATCGTCATCTCCGGCGCCTCGGGAAGATCGGCGAGACTCTTGTAGCACTTGTGGCCCTGAACCTCGGGCCGCGACGGATTGATCGGGAAGATTTTGCCCTTGAAACCGAACTTGTCGAGGTAATGCACTGGCCGGCCGCCGACCTTGTTGGGATTTTCCGAGGCACCGATGATGGCGACGGAGCGCGGGTCGAGCGCGGCCTTGAGACGGGTCATGATTAATCCTTAGCGTGCAAGTGTCTTTCCAGGGGAGATAGCCGCCTCAATATGATTTCGGCAAGCCCAACACCTTTTCGGCGATGAAACTGAGAATGAGCTGCGGGCTGATCGGGGCGATGCGCGGAATCAGCGATTCCCGCAAGTAGCGTTCGACGTGAAACTCCTTGGCGTAGCCGAAGCCGCCATGAGTCATCACCGCCTGTTCGCAAGCGTGAAACCCGGCTTCTCCGGCGAGATATTTCGCGGCATTGGCAGCCGGCCCGCACGGCTCGTTTTGATCGTATTGCCAGGCGGCCTTCATCGTCATCAGCCAGGCCGCCTCCAGTTCCATCCAGTTCTGCGCCAACGGATGCTGGATCGCCTGGTTCTTGCCGATCGGACGATTGAAGACGTTGCGTTCCTTCGCATAGGCTGCGGCGCGCGACAATGCGAGCTGACCGAGTCCGACGGCCTCCGCCGCAATCAGGATCCGTTCCGGATTCATCCCGTGCAGGATGTATTCGAAACCGCGCCCCTCCTCGCCAAGGCGGTCGGCCACGGGAATTTCGAAATCCGTGATGAAGAGTTCGTTGGAATCGACCGCCTTGCGGCCCATCTTTTCGATCTCGCGCGCCGAAATGCGGCTGCGATCGAAATCGGTATAGAACAGGCTGAGACCGTGGGTCGGGCTTTTGACCTCCTCGAGCGGCGTGGTGCGCGCAAGCAGAAGGATCTTCTCGGCAACCTGTGCAGTCGAAATCCAGACCTTCTGGCCGTTGACGATGTATTTGTCGCCCGAACGCACCGCGCGGGTCTTGAGCTGCGTGGTGTTGAGGCCGGTATTCGGTTCGGTAACGGCGAAACAGGAACGCTGCGTGCCATCGGCGATCGGCGGCAGCATCCTCTGGCACTGCTCCTTGGTGCCGAACACGACAACCGGGTTGAGCCCGAACACGTTCATATGGACCGCAGAGGCTCCGGACATGCCGGCGCCGGACCTTGCGATCGTATGCATCATGATCGCGGCATCCATAATGCCAAGACCGGAGCCGCCATATTCTTCCGGAATACAGATGCCGAGCCAGCCGGCATCGGCCAGCGCGCGGTGGAAATCCGCAGGATATCCGCCTTCCTTGTCCTTCTTCAGCCAGTAGGCGTCGTCAAAGCGCGCGCAGATCTTAGCAACGGCATCGCGGATCGATTCCTGATGGGCGGTCAGCGCGAAATCCATGGCCTTACCCCATAACCCGGTCGTGCACGGCGGGCGTTGCGCCCTCGCGCACCAGCGCCGCGATTTCTTCCTCCGAAAATCCGGCCTCCCGCAGCACCTCGCTGCCATGCTCGTTGAGCCGCGGCGCCAGGCGTGAAGGCTCGCACGGGGTTTCCGACCACCGCGCCGACGGCTTCATGCTGCGAATTTTGCCCTCGCTGGGATGATCGACCACCGGAAAGAAGCCAGTCGCGACCAGATGCGGGTCCTGCAGGATGCTTTCGAGGTCATGCATCGGCATCACCGGGATGTCAGCCCGCGTCAGCAGCTCGGTCCATTCGGCCGTGGTCCTGGTTTCGAAGATGCGCGCGAGTTCCGCATAGACGGTATCGATATTGGTGGACCGGCCGGCAAAAGTCGAAAACACGGGATCAGCGCGCAGGTCGTCGCGGCCGGTGGCCTCAAAGAAGCTCGCCCACTGCTTGTCGTTATAGACGATGACGCAGATATGGCCGTCGGCGGTCTTGTAAGGGCGACGGTCGCGTGACAGATGCCGCGCATAGCCGCCTTTATCGAGCGGCGGCTCGTAGGTGAGACCGCCCATGTGATCGCCCATGACGAAACTCGCCATGGTCTCGAACATCGGAACATCCAGACGTTGCCCCTGTCCGGTGCGGTCGCGATGCACGAGGCTGGCGCAAATCGCGCCGACCGCCGTGAGACCAACGATTCGGTCGACCAGCGCATTCGGAACATAGCGCGGCACGCCATCGCCGGTCTGCGCCATCAGCGCCGGCAAGGCGGTCGCGCCCTGGATCAGGTCGTCATAGGCAGGCTTGGTCGCGTAGGGTCCGTCCTGACCGAAACCGAACACGCCGGCATAGATCAGCCGTGGATTGACCTGCGAGACGACGTCGTAACCGAGCTGCAGGCGCGCCATCGCCTGCGGACGCACGTTATAGATCAGGACATCGGCAGTCTTGAGCAGCCGCAGCACCGCCTGACGGCCGCCCGGCTTCTTCAGATCGAGTGCGATCGAGCGTTTGCTGCGGTTGGTGTTGAGGAAAACCGGTCCCATACCGCTATGCCGCGACGGGCCGATCAGCCGCGTCACATCGCCTTCAAGACTTTCAACCTTGATGACGTCGGCGCCATAGTCGCCGAGCATCTGGGCGGCATAGGGGCCCATCAGCACGGTCGTCATATCGATGACCTTGACGCCTTTCAGCGGCCCCATGGCTAGTGCCCTCTTTCCGAAGTTCGTGTCCCACCTCAGCGCCCGCCTTTCACGACCTTCGGAAAGTAAGGGCACTTGCAAACTCTTCGATTCCACTGCCGCTTTTCTATTTGAAGTTCCTGCGTCGGATTCGCCGCGTGGGGGACAGGAACTTCAAACAGAGGCGGCACTGCCGTTTTCTCCGAAAAACAAGCGACTTGCGTTTGTTGCAGCCAAATAACGACAGGCTATCCGCAAGATCAAGGCTTGCGGCCGTATAGGCGCATGCGTTAGCGGGCCTAACCGGATTGAAATTCCTCGGAATTCTTGCGGGCAGCGCAACATGTCGGCAGCCGCCGGACGCGCTGCAGGTCCGTCCGCGAATCACCGCGTCACTGGCGCACCGAGAAAGGGAAAACGAGTGGCAATTGACTGTTGTCATTGCACGTCAGCTCGCCCGCGAAATTTCCGAGCGCCGGCGCGCTGACAAACAAGAGCGCTCCGGCGTTCGAATGAGCGCAGCGCTCAGGCGCTTGAAACTGTTTTCGAAAATCGAAGCCCGCCTGAGTTGCGTCACGACGGCATTCATATTGGTGACTCGCAATCGTCATTGGCGCGTCAAGTCACCGAAACATGTCGCAACATAATGTGCGCCGCCGTCGGACTCACCTTTCACACGCCGACGTCGGGAGAAAAGAATGGATAGATTGAAAGCCTGGTTGAGGGGAACCTCGATTTCAGCACTGATCGCAACCGCCGCGGTTGCATTCGCTCCGAGTTCCGCGCAGGCCGACCAGCACGCACCGGTCCAGGCCTCCTGCCATTTCCAGTCGGCAGGCAACAAGATCAAGCGTGTTGTTTTTCTGACATTTGATAACGTCCATCTGCGTCGCGACAATCCGAACGTACCGTCGGATCTGGAGCAGATGCCGCATTTGCTCAACTACCTGCAAGACAATGGCACTGTGAGCGGCAATCATTTCACGCCGCTGATCTCCCATACCGCGCAGGACATCGTCACGACGCTGACCGGCCTCTATGGTGACCGGTTCGGCTTCACCGTTGCCAACAGCTACGGCTTCTTCAACGCCAACGGCTCGGTCGGCTTCCAGAGTTCGTTCCTGTACTGGACCGGACTGGCCAAGGACGGCCAGCTGAACCTGATCAATGAGAAGGGCAAGAACGCCCCGGCGCCGTGGGTCCCATTCACCCGGGCCGGCTGTGACGTCGGCGGCTTCTCGACCGCCAATATCGAGTTCGAAAGCATCCCTGCCGATGTCATCACGGTGTTCGGTCCGGGCTCCGACGAGGCCAAGGAAACCGGCGCTGTGGCGACCGCGGACTTCGAGGGCATCGCGATCCACTGTGCACAGGGCCCGAGCTCGGTGTGCAACAAGAATTCCGCCCATGCCAAGCCTGACGTGTTGCCCGACGAGCCGGGCGGCTACATCGGCTTCAATGCGCTGTACGGCAACAAATATGTCGCGCCGGCGATCGTCGGCGGCCCCGCCGTCATGGATCTGGATGGCAAGCCGGTCGCGGATAGCAACGGCAATCCCGGTTTCCCCGGCTTCGACCCGACAGCGTCCCAGTCGCTGGGTTATGTCGCGGCGATGCTGGAAGCGGGCGTTCCCGTCGTCTACTTTTATATTTCCGACGCCCACGACAACGAGCTTGGACCGTCGCTGAGCCCCGCGCACACCTTCGGACCCGGCGAAGCAGCCTACGTCAAGCAGCTTCAGATCTACGACCAGGCGTTTGATAAGTTCTTCAAGCGGCTCGAGGCCGACGGTATCACCAAGGAAAACACGCTGTTCGTCGTCACCGCCGACGAAAACGATCATTTCGTCGGCAGCGCGCCGACCCCGGCGAACTGCGACGGCGTTCACGTGCCCTGCACCTACGCCCATGTCGGCGAGATCGACACGTTGCTCGATCGCGTGTTGCTGACTCAGCGGCAGAACACGACGCCGTTCGCGGTTCACTCCGACGATGCGCCGACGGTTTACATCACCGGCAATCCCGGACCGATGGACACGGTGACGCGCACGCTCGAACATGACCTTGATGCCCTCACCGTCACCAACCCGCTCACCGGCAAGAATGACAAGCTGTCGCAGCTGTTGGCAGACCGGGCGGAAATGAAGCTTCTGCACATGGTCCCGTTCCCGGCGGACCGTGTGCCGACCTTCACCATGTTCGGCAACGACAACTATTTCATCGAGAACTCGAACAGCAAGACCGGCCAAGGCAAGGATTGCTCGCAGCCCCCGGCCTGCGTCAACGAGGAAAGCTCCTTGACGGGTGGCTTTGCCTGGAATCACGGCGATTTCCAAAAGGAGATCACCCGGACCTGGTTCGGCATGGCCGGCCCTGGTGTCGCCAAGCAAGGCCGGTTTGACGGCGTGTTCTCCGATCACGCCGACCTGCGTCCGACCGTCATGGCCCTGCTCGGCCTGAAGGACTCCTACACCCACGACGGCCGCGTGCTGGTCGAAAATCTCGAAACACACTCGCTGCCGGACTCTCTGCGCGACAGCTCGTTCGCCTACACCGCTCTCGCCCAGGCCTACAAGGAGATCAACGCCACCAAGGGACCGCTCGGTGTCAACAGCCTCGTTGCCGCCAATCAGGCCATCACCAGCGACGATGCGACCTATGGCAAGTTCCTGACCAAGATCGGCACGATCACCGACGAGCGCAATGCGCTGGCCGGACAGATGATCGAGCTGCTCAACGGCGCGGCCTTCAAGAACCAGCCGGTCCGTTTCGACGGCACCACGCTGGAGTTGATCATCAAGGCGCAGCTGCTGAACGCCAAGGTTCAGGAACTGGCGGGCAAGTAAGTCGGCCTGCTTCCCGGCACCATCCGAAGCCCGGCGATCGCATCGCCGGGCTTCATTCATTTCCGCAGCATCTGCCGCAATTCAGTCTTCAGCACCTTGCCGTAATTGTTCTTCGGCAGGGCATCGAGATAGACGTAGCGCTTCGGTCTTTTGAAACGCGCGATCGATGCGAGGCAGTGCGCATCGAGCTTGGCGTCATCCGCCGGCGCGCCGTCTTCCAGCACCACACAGGCCACGACGATCTCCCCCCAATCCGGATCGGGCACACCGATCGCGGAGACCTCGCGCACATCGGCGTGCGTCAGCAGCGCCTCCTCGACTTCGCGCGGATAGATATTGGCGCCGCCGGAAATGATCACGTCCTTGGAGCGATCTGAGAGCGTGAGGAAGCCGTCTTCGTCCAGCCGGCCGACGTCGCCGGTGCGCAGCCAGCCGTCCTTGAGCGTCTCCGCATTGGCTTTCGGATTGTTCCAGTAGCCCAGCATCACGGCCGTGCCCTTGGCCTCGACCTCGCCGGTCTCGCCGGCGGGTAACGGACGACCGTCCTTGTCCGTGATGCGGACCGACATCACGCTCTGCGCGGTACCGACCGAGGCGAGGCGTTCGAGATAGCGCGGATGATCGGTCTTCATGTGCCACTCACGGGTCAACGACGTGATGGTCATTGGTGACTCGCCCTGGCCGTAGATCTGAACGAAGCGCTGGCCCATCACCGTGATCGCCTCGCGAATATCGGCCAGATACATCGGCCCGCCGCCATAGATGATGGTGCGGATGCCCTCGCCGTTCTCGCCGCGCCGCTTGGCGGCGTCGACCAGGCGCCGGACCATGGTCGGCGCGCCGAACATCACGACATTTTCAAGATTGCGAGCAAGATTGAGCACCTCGTCCGGATCGAAGCCGCCGGACTCCGGCACCACGTGGCGCCCACCCATGCGGGTGTGCGGGAAGTTATAGAGGCCCGCGCCATGCGAGATCGGCGCAGCGTAAAGCGAGGCGTCCTTCGGCGTTGCCGGATCGACGTCGGTGAGATAGCACATCGAGGCCGCGACCAGATTGCCATGGCTGAGCATGACGCCTTTCGGCCGGCCGGTGGTGCCGGAGGTATAGAACAGCCAGGCGAGGTCATTGACGTCGCGCTCCAGCGGCGCGGCCGTCCCCTCGCCGTCGCGCATGGCGCGATAGGCGTCACTGTCGAGCGACAGCATTTTTATCGAAGGTGGCAGCTCGGCCTTGGCCTCCGTCAAAGCGTCAACCGTATCGTCGGAGAGGAAAACCAGCTTTGCGCCGGCATCGCTGCAAATCCACGCGGCCTCGCGGCCGTGCAGTTTGGCATTGATCGGAATTGCCGCCGCGCCCATCCACCAGATGCCGTAAAGACATTCGAGGTATTGCGTGCAGTTTGAAGCAAACACCGCCACGCGATCGCCCGGCGCGATTGCGAAATCGCGCGACAGGGCCGCACCGATGGCCGAGGCGCGGCGGGCAAAGGTCCGGTAATCTGCGTCGAGATCAAAGCCGGTCAGAAGCGCCGGCGCCTCGGGACGAAGCTTTGCGGTTGAGGCGAGCCATTCGGCGATATTCATCGCAAAATGCCCCGCTTACTTCGCAGGCTCCAGGATCGAGACGTAGTTGGCGACAGCCGCCCCGCCCATGTTGAAGATGCCGCCGAGCGCGGCGTTCGCGAGCTGCATCCCCTCCGGGGCCTGCCCGGCAAGCTGCATCGCCGTCATCACATGCATGGAGACGCCGGTGGCGCCGATCGGGTGGCCCTTGGCCTTCAACCCGCCGGACGGATTGACCGGCAGCTTGCCGTCCTTCTGCGTCCAGCCTTCCTTGATGGCGCGCGCGCCCTGCCCGCGCGGCGTCAGGCCCATCGCCTCATACTCGATCAGTTCGGCGACGGTGAAGCAGTCATGGGTCTCGACAAAGGAGAGATCGGAAAGCGCAACGCCGGCCTTCTCCAGTGCGCGCTGCCACGCCACCGAGCAGCCCTCGAATTGCAGAATGTCGCGCTTGCTCATCGGCAGGAAATCCTGGGCATGCGCAACGCTGCGGAAGTTCACCGCCTTGCCCATCTTCTTGGCCGTTTCGGCATCGGTCAGGACGAGCGCGGCGGCGCCATCGGAAACCAGCGAGCAATCGGTCCGTTTCAACGGCCCGGCGACGTACGGATTTTTTTCGCTCTCGGAGCGGCAGAATTCGAAGCCGAAGTCCTTGCGCATCTGCGCATATGGGTTGGCGACACCGTTCTTGTGGTTTTTCGCCGCGATCATCGCGAGCGCATCGGACTGATCGCCGTATTTCTGGAAATAGCCTTGCGCGATCTTGCCGAACACGCCGGCAAAGCCGCCCGGCGTATCGCCGTCTTCCGGAAGATATGACGCGCGGAGCAGGTTGCGGCCGATCTCGGGACCGGGCGTGCGCGTCATCTGCTCGACGCCGACGACCAGCACGATCCTGGCGGCGCCGGCGGCGATCGCGCGGATACCCTGATGCACGGCTGCAGAACCCGTGGCGCAGGCGTTTTCGACACGGGTGGCCGGCTTGAAGCGTAGATGCGGATCGGCCTGCAGCACCAGCGCCGCGGTGAAATCCTGCGGCGAGAACCCGGCATTGAAATGCCCGAGCACGATTTCATCGACATCGGCGGCGGCAATCCCCGCATCGGCCAATGCCTCATTGGCAACCCTGACCACCAGGCTCTCGACGGTCTCAGTGTCGAATTTGCCAAAGGGCGTGTGCGCCCATCCGACGATGCTGGCTGTCATGGTCGTCCTCCGCAGAATTAGAAAGATCAGGCGGCGAACTTACCACCCAATTCGTCGTCGATGTGAATCCGGATAATATCGTCGAAGGATTTTTCGGCCGTGGTGAAGCCGAGCTCAAGCGACCGCTTGGGGTCGAAATTGCGCGGCCATCCCGCAACGATACCGATGATAAAGGGGTCCGGCTCCCGCTTGATGCGCGCGGCGACCTTCTCGCCCGCTACGCGCTTGAGCGCCGCGATCTGTTCGCCGACCGTGGCCGAAATGCCGGGCATCGTCAGGTTGCGCCGCGGGCCGATTTTGGCGGTATCCATGCTGCCGGCATGGATCAGAAAACCGACTGCCGAGCGCGGCGAGGCATGCCAGTGCCGCACATCCTCAGATACCGGCAGGATCGCTTCCTGGCCCGCGAGCGGCTCCCGCAGGATGCCGGAGAAGAAGCCGGAAGCCGCCTTGTTGGGAAGGCCCGGACGAATGCAGATGGTCGGCAGGCGGATGCCGACGCCGTCCATGAAGCCGCGGCGGGTATAGTCGGCGAGCAAGAGTTCTCCGATCGCCTTCTGGGTGCCGTAGCTCAAGAGCGGCGTGTTGAAGAATTCGTCGCCGATGGCGTCAGGGAATGGCGCGCCGAATACCGCGATCGAGGAGGTGAACACCACGCGCGGCTTGTAGCCGCCGCCAGCGAGACGGATGGCGTCGAACAGCATCCGCGTGCCGTCGAGGTTGATGCGGTAGCCCTTGTCGAAATCGAGCTCCGCCTCCCCCGAGACGATCGCCGCCAGATGAAAGACCACGTCGGGGCGGCCGGCGATCAGCTTTTCAGGTACGCCCGGGAGCGCGAAGTCGCCGGACATGATTTCGACCGGAAAAGAAGCCTTCTCGGGCTGCTTCGCCGCCACCACATCGTGCAGCGTCATTTTGGTGATCTCGTTCTTGCCGAGACGGCCATCGGTGACGAGGCGATCAACCAATTTACGGCCGACCATGCCGGCCGCGCCCAGAACCAGAATATGCAAAACGCACTCCCGTGATTTTCAGAGTGTTATGGAGCGATTATAGGACGAATTACCGAGCCGTCACTCTTTGACGGCGCCTGTCATCGCCGACACGTAGTGCTCGACGAAGAAGGCATAGAGGATCACCAGCGGCAGCGAACCGACCAGGGCGCCCGCCATCAGCGAACCCCATTTATAAATATCGCCGTCGACGAACTCGTTGACGATCGCGACTGGCACCGTCTTGTTTGGCGTCGACTGCAGGAAGGTCAGCGCATAGATGAATTCGTTCCAGCACAGCGTGAACGAGAAGATAAAGGCCGAGATCAGGCCGGGAATGGCGAGCGGCACCACGATGCGGGTCAGGATCTGCCAGCGCGAGGCGCCGTCGATCAGCGCGCATTCCTCGAGCTCAAAGGGGATGGTCTTGAAGTATCCCATCAACAGCCAGGTCGAGAACGGGATCAACAGCGTCGGATAGACCAGGATCAGCGACAGCGGCGAATCGAACAGGCCGTAGGCCTGGATCACCGACGCCAGCGGAATGAACAGGATCGACGGCGGCACCAGATAGGCGAAGAAGATCAAGACGCCGACGGTATCCGCGCCCTTGAAGCGCAGGCGCACGATCGCATAAGCGGCGAGCACGCTTGCGATGATCGACAGCACCGTGGCGCCGACCGCGACATACATCGTGTTCCACAGCCAGCGCGGATATTGCGTCTCGAACAACAGCTTGTTGATGTGCTTGAGCGTCGGATGAACCACCCAGAACGGGTTGTAGGTGTTCATGTCGATGAGCTGCTCGTCGGGTTTGATCGAGGTCAGCACCATCCAGTAGAACGGGAACAAGAGAACGATCAGGATCAGGCCGAGCGGGATATAGAGCGTCACCACGCGCCGCGGCAACGACTCCAGATAGCTCATGCCCTCGCTGTCGTCGGTCGCGCCAGTCGTCACGCCGCCGGCCGGGCCTTTGGTTGGAAGCACGGAATCAGTCATTGCTCGATCCTTGCTGCCACTTGCGACGTTGCATGCCGAACCAGGAAATCGCGATCGCGGCCAGCAGGAACGGGATCATGGCGGTCGCGATCGCCGCGCCCTCCCCGAGCCGTCCGGAGAGGATGCCGCGCTGATAGCTCAAGGTGGCCATCAGGTGCGTGGCGTTCACCGGCCCGCCGCGGGTCAGCGCCCAGATCAGCTGAAAGTCGGTAAAGGTAAACAGCACCGAGAACGTCATCACCACGGCGATGATCGGGGTGAGCAGCGGATAGGTGATATAGCGGAAACGCTGCCAGTTGGTGGCGCCGTCGAGCGTCGCGGCTTCATAGAGCGAGGGCGAAACGGTTTGCAGACCGGCGAGCAGCGTGATCGCCACGAAGGGAACGCCGCGCCAGATATTGGCGAAGATCACGCTAAAGCGTGCCCAGTTGGTGTCGCCGAGAAAATTGATGTTGTGGTCGATCAGACCGAGTTTGATCAGCGACCAGGAGATGATCGAGAACTGGGAATCGTAGATCCACCAGAACGCGATCGCCGAGAGCACCGTGGGCACGATGAAGGGAATCAGGACGATCGAGCGGATCAGCGCCTTGAACGGCATGTTGCGATTCAAGAGCAGCGCGAGGTAGAGACCAATCGCGAATTTGATCGCGCTGGCCACGATCGTATAGAGCAACGTGTTGAACACCGAGAGCCAGAAGATGGCGTCATCCCAAAGCCACTCGTAGTTCTCCAGCCCGACAAAAACGCCGCCGCGACCGATGCGCAGGTCGGTGAAGCTCATCCACACGCCAAGGCCGAGCGGATAGGCCAGGAACAGAATCAGGAACGCGCCCGCCGGCAGCATGAACCACACGGCCATGAAGTTGCGGTTGAACTTCAGCCGCGACCATAGCGACGGGGTTTCGATGCGTGGCGCCTTCACGGGCACAGATGTCTGAAGCGTCGTCATTTCGTTCCAATTCAGTTCCGGGGAAGCTCCGGACCGTCAACAAAGAGCTAAGGCTGGCGCGGCCATATCGCCACGCCAGCCTTTAGATATCCTAGCGGAAGATGCGCTTGGCGGAACGTTCTGCCGTGGACATCGCCGTCTTCACATCCTCGCGACCGGTACAGTAGTTCGCAAACATGTCGACCACGACGAAGTCGGCAATCGCAGCGGCGGCGTTCTCGCCCATCTTGCCGATACCGGCGGGCGTCAGCGAAACCTCGGCGACGTTGCGATACGGCGTATTCTTGGGATCGGCGGTCCAGATCGGGTTCTTGGCGAAGCCCGCCAGGAACGGCGACAGGTAGCCCTGCGCCGCCTCGACCCACGGATTGAACTGTTCCGGCTCCATCATGAACGCCGTGAAGGCCTTGCAGGCCTGCGGGAACTTGGTGAAGTTGAACACCAAGATCGGGAAACCGAGGTTCATTTCCCGGACCTTGCCGTCGACGCCGGCGGGCAGATCGGCATGATTCATATCCTCGGCGATCTGCGGATTTTCCTTCTTCGCCGTGACATAGATCGAGATGCCGTTGACGGTCAGGTAGAGCTGGCCGGCCAGGAAGGCCTTGTTGTTGGAACTGTCGTTCCAGGACGCGGTGCCCGGAATGAAGTTGTCATAGAGGCCCTTGACGTATTCGAGCGCTTTTGCGGTCTCCGGCGAGTTGATGACGACCTTGTTGTTGGCATCGATCAAGTTGCCGCCATGCGCCCACAACGCCCAATGCAGCCAAGTATTGGCGTCGCCCGAGGCGTGGCCGACCGCCATGCCGGCCGGCGTGCCGTTCTTGTTGAGGCCCTTGATCAGGTCGGCAAAGCCGGCGAGGTCTTTCGGGAATTCCTTGTGACCGGCCTTTTCCATGGCCGAGATGCGATAATTGACCAGCGCGCCGGTGGCGGCGACGGGAACGCCGATCCATTTGCCGTCAAGTTTGCCGTAGGCTTCGCCAGCTTTAGACCACCCACCGCCTTTCTTGCCGAGGTAGTCGGCTACGTCGGTCATGTCGACGACTCTGGTCGGAAACAGGAACGGCAGGGAATAGAGACCCCA
>NZ_DASSRP010000092.1:0-8956 GCF_035701725.1 Bradyrhizobium sp. | reverse complement strand
GATGGTCACCTTGCCGAAGAAGAAGGTGCCATGCACGTTGGGCGCCACCAGAATGTAGTCGAGCACCAACAGCGCCACGGCGAGCACGGTCGCGGCGCGCAGGATGTTGAGCGCATCCGGCAGCGAGATGAAACGCCATTTAGTGGTGGTGAGATTGAACAGGTAGCAAACGACGACGCTGAACGCCAGAAAGTACGGCAGGATGCGCAGCAGCAGCGGCATCCGCTCCCAGAACTGTTCGGCGCCCTCGAAGCGCAGATAGAAGGCGACAAAAAACGCCGCCGCCGATGCGCCCGCGTCATGCAGGGCGATCAGGTAATTGCGCAGCGTCAGGTGCGTCAAACGCGTCATTTAAGAAGACCGATAGCCCATCAGAAGCGCGCTGCAAAGCGCAGGGGAAAGCATATTCATGAATTGCTGATCGGTGCGGCGGGGGACCTGCAAACCTTGACCATCCCGCCGGCGACGCCGACGCCGATCACGTACATCCAGCCCTCGTGAAAATCGAAGATGTGGGAGTTGAACAGCGAGGTGAAGATGTTTTGCACCACGACCAGCAGCCCGATCCAGTGCGCGAGAGTGTCGCCGCGGAACAGCATCAGATGCGAAATCCACATCGCGTAGAGGATCACGACGCCGAGCGTCCCCCACTGCACCGCGACGTTCAGGGTCTGATTATGGGGATTCCTGACCACGTCGGCGGCAGCCCCGGTCTGCCCGATCGCCGCCTGGACGAACAGCCCTTCGATCGAGCCGGTGCCATGACCGATGACGGGCGCGTCGGCAAAGAAGCGAAGCGACTTGCGGTAGAATTCCAGCCGCTGGCCGATCGAGGTGACCGCGCCGGTCGCCATATATTCCTGGTACTGCTGGCGGAATGTGGCGACGGTCGATTCCAGTTGCGGCGAGGCGAACCAGACGACCACCCCTGCAATGATACAGGCGCACAGCACCAGTAGCGTGGTTTTCAGCCGCAGGTGCAGCACCGCGAAGGCCGCGAGCATGATCGGGATCGTGACCAGCGCGGTGCGCGAGACGATGACGAAGGCCATGTTGGCGAGAAAGGCGAGCGAGAGCGCGCCGAGCAGAAGCGCGAGCGCGAATCGTTTGGCGCGCAGCATGGTCGCGATCGGAAAAGCCAGCGCGACCGCGCATAGCGCGAACTCCTGGCTCTGGTCGATATAGTTCTTGACGAAGACGCCGCGCGAGGCGGCGCCCGCTTCCTTGAGCGTCAATTGGGGGAAATAGGCGACGATCCAGGACGCTACCACCATCACGGCGCACGATGCGAGAAACGCCGTGAAAACCCAAAGCCCCCGGCGCGAGCGCTCGAAATGATAGAACAACAGCGGCACGAGCAGCAGTTTGGCGGTCGGGGCGACCGAGTGGAAACGCAGGTTCCAGTTCGCATCCGACCACAGCGTGCCGGCCAGAGCGAGCAGGAACAGCGCGATCGGCGCCATGCAGGCCGGGCGCTTCAGCGAGGCGATAAAGGTGGGCGCATCGATCGTCGGCAGCATCACGAGCACCAGCACGACACCGAAGATTCCGACCAGCGAGGTCGACCAGGGCAACGACGCCGCAAGCAGCACGGCGACGATGTCGGTCGTGGTCATCCAGGCCGCCGGATCTCTCAACCGCCTCCAGAACGACGCGCCGATCGGCTCAGCGCTGGCCGTCACGCCTTGCCTCCAGGTTTCTTTTCTCCTCTTGCGCGATCGACGAGCGAGGTCGTAGAAAATCCCTGCAGCACGTCGACCAGGATCACCTCGCCGCCATGCGCCTCGACGATCTCGTGGCCGACCACCTGCTCGCGGGTATAATCGCCGCCCTTGACCAGCACGCTCGGCTTGATCTCCTCGATCAGCTTCAGCGGCGTATCGTCCTCGAAGATCACGACGAGATCGACGGCCTCCAGCGCCGCCAGCACTTCGGCGCGCGCGCGCTCGGCCTGCACCGGCCGTCCCTCGCCCTTCAGCCGCTTGACCGATGCATCGCTGTTGAGGCCGACGATCAGGCGATCGCAGGCACCGCGCGCGGCGGTGAGCACCTTGACGTGACCGGGATGCAGGATGTCGAAACAGCCATTGGTGAAGCCAACCCGCAAACCCTGCTTGCGCCACTCGGCAAGCCGCCCCGCAAGCTCGCTGCCGGAGGCGACGATCTTGTCTTCGGCCGCGAGCGAGGCGTGCGGCAGAATCTGGCGGCGCAGTTCTGCCGGCGTCACGATCGCGGTTCCCTTCTTGGCGACGGCGACCGCGGCGGCCGCATTTGCGAGGCGCAATGCGTCCTCCCAATCGGCGCCCGCGCCGCGGGCCACCGACAACACCGCGACGACGGTATCGCCGGCACCGGAAACGTCGCGAACCTTGACCGGATAGGCCGGCACGTGGACGGCCTCGCCCTGGCGCGGCACCAGCGTCATGCCGTGTTCGCTCTGCGTCACGAGAATGGCCTCGCAATCGGCCAGTTGCATCGCATCCTGCGCGGCTGCGGCAATATTGTCGTTGGAATCGGCACGGCTGCGCGTCGCCTCGGAAAATTCCTTGCGGTTCGGCGTCAGCAAGGTCGCGCCGCGATAGATGGCGAAGTTGGCGCTTTTGGGATCGACGATGACGGCCTTGCCAGCCTTGCGCGCGGCGTCGATGACATTGCGGATCACGCGCGCGGTCAAGACGCCCTTGGCGTAGTCCGACAGCAGCACGATATCGGCGCGCGGGATCAGCGGCAGAATCGTGTCGATCAGCTTTTGCTCGGTCGCGCCGGTCGCCGGGTGCGCGATTTCCCAATCCGCGCGCAGCATGTGGGTGAGGAAATGCTCGGAAACAAACCGCACCTTGCGCGTCGTCGGCCGCGATGCATCCGCCACCATCACGCTTTCGATCAACGGTTCCGCGGCGAGCGCGGACTTCAGTTCCGTTCCGGCGGCATCCTCGCCGATCAGGCCGACAAAGATGCATCTGGCGCCGAGTGCGGCGATGTTGCGCGCGACGTTGCCGGCCCCGCCGATATTGATCTCGCTGCGCTTTGCCGCGATGACCGGCGCCGGCGCCTCCGGCGAAATCCGCGACACTTCACCGTAGACGAATTCGTCGAGCATGAGATCGCCGACGCAGAGCACGGTCTGACGGGCCATCGCGCGGTGAAAGGAATCGAAGTCGAACATGAGCTTGCCGTTGTAAGCCGAGAACTCAGCGATAGCGGTCGGGCTGATCGAGATAACCTTTGACGTACAGCGCGACCGCTTCCTCGAGCGCCGTGAAGCCGCCGTTATAGCCGGCGCGCTGCAGGCGATCGACCTCGCTCTGGGTGAAATATTGATAGCTGTCGCGGATCGACACCGGCATGTCGATATAGCGGATATTGGGTGCAAGTCCCAGCGCGGCGTAGGCCGACAGCATCAGGTCCTTGAAGCTGCGCGCCTTGCCGGTCCCGACATTGAAGAGGCCGCAGACCTCCGGCGTTGCGAGCAGCCAGGTCACCACCCGCACCACATCGTCGACATAGATGAAGTCGCGGCGCTGATCGCCATCGGCAATTCCGTCGCGATGCGACTTGAAGAGCTCGACGGTGCGGCCGCCTCTGATGTCGTCGAAGCGTTTGGCGAGGACGCTCATCATCGCGCCCTTGTGATATTCGTTGGGCCCGAACACGTTGAAGAATTTCAGGCCTGCCCATTGCGGCGGCAGCTTCTCGCCGCGCGCGGCGCGCGTCATCACGGCCATGTCGAACAGGTGCTTGCTCCAGCCGTAGAGATTCATCGGCCGCAGCGTCTTCAGCGCGGAAAGCGCCGAATCGTCGGCAAAGCCTTGCGCGCCATCACCATAGGTCGCGGCCGAGGAGGCATAGATGAAGGGAACGCCGCGCGCCGTGCACCAATCGAAGAGGCGCATCGAAAACCGGAAATTGGTCTCGATCACGAGATCGCCGTCGGTCGCGGTGGTGTCGGAAATGGCGCCCATGTGAATGATGGCATCGAGGCGCCGGCCGTCCAGCCAAGCCATAAGCTCGGCCGGCGGAACGATGTCGGAAAGCTGCCGCTTGGCGAGGTTGCGCCATTTGCCGCTGTCGCCGAGCACGTCGCAGACGGCAACGTCCGCGCGGCCGGCCTCGTTGAGCGCGGCTACGATATTCGATCCGATAAAACCGGCCCCGCCGGTCACCAGCAGCATTCCGCGCACCCTGTCGTTAGAGAGCCAGCTTTGCCTCAACAGGCTCCGACAGGCAACGTGGGCTGAGCTAAATAGTGAAGGTTAAAGCGAGGCTTTACCTGCGTGTTTGGAGCCGTTACCGAGGCCGCCATGGGCGATACCTTCAAAACTATGAACGATGATTCATATCATTCCGTGGCCGTTGAGGATGCGGACGACACCCGACCGATTCTGATCGTCCCTTACATGTGGATCGGCGACTTCGTGCGCGGTCATAGCGTGGTGCGGGTCCTGAAGCAGCGGTTTCCGAACCGGCCGGTCGATCTGCTCGCGACCAGCCTGTGCGCGCCGCTGGTCGATTACATGCCGGGCGTGCGCGCCGCCATTGTCCGGGACCTGCCACGCGGGCGCTTAGCGCTCGCCCAACAGCGCGCGCTGGCCGCCGACTTGCGGGCGCGCAACTACGCCACGGCGCTGGTGCTGCCGCGGACCTGGAAATCGGCGATTGCGCCGGCACTTGCCGGAATTCCCGAACGAATCGGTTTCGTCGGCGAGGCCCGCTTCGGCCTCATCAACCGCTGGCGCTGGGGCGAGAAGCGCCTGCCGCGATTCCTCGACAAAAACGCCGCGCTCGCCCTGCCCGACGGCGCCGCGCTGCCGCCGGAATGGCCGGTTCCGCAACTCCGGGTGTCGCGGGAGGAAGCCCTGCGCTTCCGGCAAACAAATCAACTCGGGCAGGGCGGCGCGGTCGCGCTCGCGCCGGGCTCGGTCGGCTCATCCAAGCGCTGGACCTATTACCCCGAACTGGCCCGACATCTGGCCCGGCATGGTCTCGATGTTTGGGTGGTCGGCGGTCCCGGCGAGAAGGCGATCGCGGCCGAGATCGTCGCAGCCGGCGGATCGCGGGTGCGCGATCTCACCGGGACAGACCTGCGCAACGGCATTCTGGCGATGGCGGCCGCTCAGCTTGCGGTCAGCAACGATTCGGGGCTGATGCATATCGCAGCCGCTTTGGGCACGCCGACCATGGGCATTTTCGGCCCCACCAGCCCCCGTCTCTGGGCGCCGATCAATGGCCTCGCGGCCACCATTCAGACCAAGACCCATGTGCCCTGCCAGCCTTGTCACCGCCCGGTCTGCCGGATGAACGACCATGCCTGCATGCGGGACATTCCGGCCTCCGAGGTGGCCGAAGAGGCAATGCGACTGGTCGCCGAAGCAGCGCATTAAGGATGATAGCTGCTTGCACCGATTCAGTGTCACGATTACCAAGGTAAGCCATCACGTTAGCGGTGACGCTTGAATCAGGTTTCGAAAGATCCGATTGCGGCCCATCTCGTGGCCTCGCGCGAGGCGCTTGAGCACGCGAGTGGCGATGCGGCTGTGCTCGATGCCGCACGGAAGATCGCGAGCGTGATCGCCGCCGCCCTGCGCGCCGGCCATAAGCTGCTGATCGCGGGCAATGGCGGCAGCGCCGCCGACGCCCAGCACATCGCCGCCGAAATTGTCGGCCGCTACAAAAAGGACCGGCCGGCCTATGCCGCGATCGCGCTGACCACCGATACCTCGGCCTTGACCGCGATCGGCAACGACTACGGCTTCGAGCAGGTGTTTTCGCGCCAGGTCGAGGGGCTGGGCAGGCGCGGCGATGTTTTGCTTGCGATGACGACGTCGGGCCGCTCGCCAAACATTCTCAGCGCGCTGAAGGCCGCGCGGCAGCTTGGAATTGTCACGATCGGCTTCACCGGCGCCAAGGGCACCGCGCTCGGCGCCGCATGCGACCACCTCCTGGTCGCCCCGAGCGACGACACCGCGGTGATCCAGCAGATTCACATGGCCTTCGCCCACGGCATCTGCGAAGTCGTCGAACAGGTGCTCACGGCGCCATGACCGCCTCTGCTCGCGAGCGGCCCGCCGCTTTTCTCGACCGCGACGGCGTCATCAATCACGACGACGGCTATGTCGGCACCCGCGACCGCATCCGCTGGATGCCGAATGCGGCGAAAGCGATCCGCCGCCTCAACGACGCCGGCTATTACGTGTTCTTCTTTACCAACCAGTCCGGCGTTGCACGCGGCTTCTTCACTGAGGACGAACTCAATACGCTGCACGACTGGATGCGCACCGAACTGTCGGCGCAAGGGGCACATATCGATGACGTCCGTTACTGCCCACATCACCCGAAAGGCTCGGTCGAGGGATATCTCGAAGACCATCACTGGCGAAAGCCGAAGCCCGGCATGATCCACGACCTGATGGAGCACTGGCCGGTGCGGCGCGAAGGCAGTTTCGTGATCGGCGACCGCGCAAGTGACCTCGAGGCAGCACAGGCCGCGGGCCTGCCCGGCTTTCTGTTTGCCGGCGGCGACCTCGATGCGTTCGTCGCGGAGATTCTGGCGAAGCAGGTTTAAGACTGGAAACGGCGAGCTTCCGCCCAGAAAAATCAAGCGGTTACGCCAGATTTTTCAGCGGCGAATTTGCTTGAAAATCACTTGAAGTGCGGGCAAACCGACTCGAACACGAAGCGAAGCCCCGACGTCAGGGAATGCGGATGGCCGAATTTCCAAAGAAAATCACCGATGATCCCTATGGCGCGGCGATCCTGATCCGCCGCCTCGTGGTGGAACAGGGGCTCGGCTACTGGCGGCAATACCTCCTGGCGTTTGCGCTGATGGGCGTCGTGGCGGCCGCCAGCGCCGGCGCGACCTACGTGCTCGGACAAGTGATCAACCAGGCCTACGTCAACAAGAATGTCGCCGGCATCGCCACGCTCTCCGGCGTCACGGTGCTCTTGCTGTTCATCAAGGGCATCGGGACCTACGGCCACACGGTCATCCTGTCGAAAATCTCGAACGCCATTCTCGCCCACAACCAGCGCCAGCTGTTCGCCAAGCTGATGAACGAGAGCGTCGGTTTCTTCTCCGAGCGGCATTCATCGGAATTTCTGGCGCGCATGACTGCCGGCGCCAAATCCATCACCGATCTCCTGAACATGCTGATCAACGCGATCGGGCGCGACTTCCTGGTGCTGGCCGCGATGATCGCCGTGATGGTGAGCCAGGACCCGATCCTGTCGCTGATCGGCCTTGTCGCGGTGCCGCCGGCGATGCTGATGCTGCGCAAGCTCGTCAAGCGCATCAAAGGTCTGGCGCACACCCAGTTCACCGGCACCGCCAGCATCATGGAGACGATGCAAGAATCGCTGCAGGGCATCCGCACCGTCAAGGCGTTCACGCTGGAAGGAGCGATGCAGAAGCGCATCGACGACAACATCGCCGCCGTCGAACGCAACGCCAACAAGATGGCGCGGGTCTCCAACCGCTCCAACCCGCTGATGGAAATGCTCGGCGGCTTTGCGGTCGCAGGCTGCCTGATGTATGCCGGCTACAGCGTGGTCGCGCTCAATGCGACGCCCGGCGCATTCTTCTCGTTCATGACCGCCTTTCTGATGGCGACCGAACCGGCCAAGCGGCTGGCACGGCTCAACATCGACCTCAACAGCCAGCTGGTCGGCGCGCGCATGCTGCTGGAGGTCATCGACAGTCCGGCCACCGAAAAGGCCGACGATGACAAGCCGGCGTTGAAGCTCTCCGATTCCAGAATCGAATTTCGCGATGTCTCGTTCGCCTATCGTCAGGACGAGCCGGTATTGAACCGCATGAGCTTCGTCGCCGAGCCCGGCAAGATGACCGCGCTCGTCGGCCCCTCCGGCGGCGGCAAATCGACGGTGCTGGCGCTGCTGCTACGCTTCTACGAGACCCGGGAAGGCGCGATCCTGATCGACAACCAGGTGATCTCGGACGTATCGCGGCGTTCGCTGCGGCAGCAGATGGGCTATGTCGGACAGGACGTCTATCTGTTCCGCGATTCGATCCGCGCCAATATTGCCTTCGGCAAGGAGAACGCCACCGAGCAAGAAATCGTCGAGGCCGCCAAGGCCGCCTGCGCGCATGATTTCATCACCACCTTCCCGCTTGGCTACGACACCCCGGTCGGCGAGCACGGCACCCAGCTTTCGGGCGGCCAGCGCCAGCGCATTGCGGTCGCCCGCGCACTGCTTCGTAATGCGCCGATCATCCTGCTCGATGAAGCAACCGCGGCGCTGGATTCGGAATCCGAAAAGCAGGTTCAGGAGGCGATCGAGCATCTCTGCCAGAACCGCACCACCATCGTGATCGCGCACCGGCTGCACACCATCATGCACGCGGATGCGATCCTGGTGGTCGAAGCCGGCGAGATCGTCGAGCGTGGCCGTCACGAGGAGCTGTTGCGCCGCGGCGGCCGCTACGCCTCGTTCTTCCGCCTGCAGCAGCGCGACAGCGGCTATCTGAGCGAAATCAGCGCGGCGGAATAGGGCTGCACATTTTCAGCCGCACGGCTCACCTCTCCCCTGCGGTCGATCGCGAAGCGATCGGTTGAGGGGCAAGCTATAAGCTATACGGAGTGACCGTAACCCCTCGCCCCAACCCTCTCCCAGAGGAAGAGGGAGCAAATCTCATTGCGGCTCTACCGAACCGATCCGGCGATAATCAGCGGAACACGGACACCACGATCAGGCCGAGCACCGCGGCCGTCACGGTGTATTTCAGCGCGTAATACACCTTGCGGTTCCAGTCCTTGAGGCGGCGGCTCGCCGTGTGGATGCCATAGATGCTGCCGAAGAACCGGTTCAGCACGCCGACCTGCTCACCTTCGACGTTCTGGGTCGCGGACGCCTTGACGATGTGATGGCTGACCCAGCGGTTGATCGCGGTCATGAAGCCGTACTTCATCGGACGCTCGACGTCGCAGAACAGGATGATGCG
>NZ_DASSRP010000091.1:0-5097 GCF_035701725.1 Bradyrhizobium sp. | reverse complement strand
TGAAAAGCCGCCGGCACAGCGTCCCTCGCCCGCGAAAGCCGCACCCAGACCGGGCGGCGCGGCGCCGCCCCGATCGGCGCCGAGGGCCGGATACCTGGCTGTGCATAGCGTGGAAAAGAGCTTTGGCACCCGCAAGGTGGTCCGCGGCGTCAGTATTTACGTGCGCCGGGGCGAGGCGGTCGGCCTCTTGGGCCCCAACGGTGCCGGCAAGACCACCGTCTTCTACATGATCACCGGCCTGATCAAGGCCGACCGCGGCGCCATCGAGCTCGACGGCCACGACGTCACCAAGCTGCCGATGTATCAGCGCGCGCGGCTCGGCGTCGGCTATCTGCCACAGGAAGCTTCGATCTTTCGCGGTCTCACCGTCGAGCAGAACATCCGCGCCGTGCTCGAGGTTGTCGAGCCGTCGCGCAAGAAGCGCGAAGCCGAACTCGATTCCCTGCTCGACGAGTTCAACATCACGCGCCTGAGAAAATCGCCGTCCATTGCGCTATCCGGCGGTGAGCGGCGGCGCGTCGAAATCGCGCGCGCGCTCGCCACTCGTCCAAATTACATGCTGCTCGACGAGCCGTTCGCCGGCATCGACCCGATCGCCGTCGGTGACATTCAGGATCTGGTTCGCCATCTGACCAATCGCGGCATCGGCGTCTTGATCACCGACCACAATGTTCGCGAGACGCTCGGCCTCACCGACCGCGCCTACATCGTTTATGCCGGCGAAATTCTGACCGAAGGCAGCCCGGATGAAATCGTCGCCGACCCGGATGTGCGCCGGCTCTATCTCGGCGAGGAATTCCGCCTCTAGGGACGCGGGGTGGGCGCGGAGTCCAAACGCCCCGACCGGGACCGGGGCGTTGCCCTGCCTTTAACCGGCCGGCGACATCAGTCTTTTTTCTATGGAGTCAAGCCGTGTACATCGGCTTGCGAGTAGGATAAGCAAGAATCGGACCAAGTTTTTGGAATCGGTTTTTTGCCTCCATGGCGCTGACGCAGAGACTAGAATTCCGCCAGTCGCAGTCGCTGGTGATGACGCCGCAGTTGATGCAGGCGATCAAGCTGCTTCAGCTCTCCAATCTCGACCTTTCGGCCTTCGTTGAAGAGGAACTGGAGCGAAATCCGCTGCTGGAGCGCGAAAGCGACGGCCCGGAAGCGCCAGTGGCCGGCGAGGCGGCCGCCGGCCAGGCGGAGCGCGCCGAGGGCGATTTTGACGACGGCTTCTCCGGCGATGGCGCCGAGGCGGGCGGGGAGGGCTTCGAGCCGCCGCAGGAAGAATGGATGAACCGCGATCTCGGCAGCCGTACCGAGATCGAGCAGACGCTCGACACCCCGCTTGACAACGTGTTTTCCGAAGAACCGGCGGAGGCCGCGGCACGCAGCGCGCAAGATGCGGCGCCGACGACCTATACCGAATGGGGCGGCGGCGCCTCCAACGACGACGGCTATAATCTCGAAGCCTTTGCCGCCGCCGAGGTAACGCTGGCGGGCCATCTGGCCGAGCAACTGGCGGTCGCCTTCAGCGCGCCCGCCCAGCGCATGATCGGCCAGTACCTGATCGATCTCGTCGATGAAGCCGGCTATGTGCCGGCGGATCTCGGGCAGGCGGCCGAACGGCTCGGCACCTCGCAACAAGAGGTCGAGGCCGTGCTTTCGGTGTTGCAGAAATTCGATCCACCCGGCGTCTGCGCGCGTTCATTGAGCGAGTGCCTGGCGATCCAGTTGCGCGATCTCGACCGCTACGATCCGGCGATGCAGGCGCTGGTCGAAAACCTCGAGCTGCTGGCCAAGCGCGACATCGCGGCCTTGCGCAAATTATGCGGTGTCGACGACGAAGACATCACCGACATGATCGGCGAAATTCGCAGGCTCGATCCCAAGCCCGGCCTGAAGTTCGGCTCGGCGCGCACGCAGACCGTGGTGCCCGATGTCTATGTGCGCCCGGGTCCGGACGGCGGCTGGCACGTCGAACTCAACAGCGAAACCTTGCCGCGCGTGCTGGTCAACCAGAGCTACTATTCCCAACTGTCGAAGACGATCCGCAAGGACGGCGACAAGTCCTATTTCAGCGATTGCCTGCAGAATGCGACCTGGCTGGTTCGCGCGCTTGATCAGCGCGCCCGTACCATCCTGAAGGTCGCGACCGAAATCGTTCGTCAGCAGGACGGGTTCTTCACCCATGGCGTGGCGCATCTGCGGCCGCTCAACCTCAAGGCGGTGGCCGACGCGATCCAGATGCACGAATCGACCGTCTCGCGCGTCACCGCCAACAAATACATGGCGACCAATCGCGGCATCTTTGAGCTGAAATATTTCTTTACCGCCTCGATCGCATCCGCCGATGGCGGTGAGGCCCATTCGGCCGAAGCGGTGCGCCATCACATCAAACAGCTGATCGATGCGGAAGACCCCGCGCTCATTCTTTCCGACGACACCATCGTGGAACGATTGCGCGCAACCGGCATTGATATTGCCCGCCGCACCGTCGCCAAGTACCGCGAGGCGATGCGGATTCCCTCGTCCGTCCAGCGCCGACGTGACAAACAAAGCATGCTTGGTAATGCCCTGTCGTCGTCAGCTTCATCCTCCGATCGCTCGAAGGACCCTCAGCCCGCCTGATTGCGTCCTGCCAAAATCGGAATAGTGTTGGTGCGATCCGCCACACGATAAGAAACGATCGAGGCACCCATGACGCTCCGGATCTCTGGAAAAAGCATTTCGGTTGGCGACGCCTTGCGCGGGCGGGTGAACGAACGCACCGAAGAAGTGCTGCGCAAATACTTCGACGGCAACTATTCCGGCCACATCACGCTCAGCAAGGACGGTTCTGGTTTCCGAACCGACTGCGCATTGCATTTGGATTCCGGAATCACGCTTGAGGCCGATTCCAGCGCCGCCGATGCTTATGCCAGCGCCGACCAGGCGCTGCTGATGATCGAACGGCGGCTGCGCCGTTACAAAAGCCGGCTGAAGGATCGCTCGGCGCGCAAGGCGCATGCAGAAGCGCAAGCGCTCAAGGGAATTGACGCGCTGACATTCGATGCCGCGAGCTATGTGATCGAGGCGCCGGAGAGCGACGAGGAGATACCGGGTTATAGCCCCGTGATCATCGCCGAGGCGACCACCTCGCTGAAGCGACTTTCGGTTTCCGAGGCTGTGATGGAGCTGGACCTCACCGGCGCGGTCTGTCTGGTGTTTCACCACGGCTCGAGCGGACGGATCAACGTCATCTACCGGCGTGCCGACGGGAATGTCGGATGGATCGATCCGCCTGCGGTAAAGGCGCCGGATTGAGCGCCGAAGGGAACCGGCCACCGAAAAGATTGTTTTAAAACAAGACGCTAAGCATCACGCCGGCCCTATCCAAAACTATCGCATAGAAGGGTGTAAATCGGCATTGACGACCCCATTGACCGTCCCTATGGTCCGCGCCCTTAACGATACGGGGCAGGGGAAACCCTGCAGGTGTTGGCACCGCTCTTGCGTTGGAGTAGAAGCCCACCCAATTAGGACCGGGGTGGTGGACGGCCGCCTCTCCATCTCATTCGCCCGCCGAAGTCTGCTCGAAACCTGACGATCGATTCACCTGGCAATTACCTCGGAACGCCCCGATGACGATTACCGATCTGGTCGCACCCGAGGCGATTCTCCCGGCTTTGAAAGTCAACAACAAGAAGCAGGCGCTGCAGGAACTGGCGGCGCGCGCCGCCGAACTGACCGGACAGAACGAGCGCTCGATCTTCGAAGTGCTGTTGCAGCGTGAGAAGCTGGGAACCACTGCGGTAGGATATGGCGTTGCCATTCCGCACGGCAAACTTCCCAAGCTGGAAAAGATTTTCGGCCTGTTCGCGCGGCTGGAACGCCCGATCGATTTCGAGGCGATGGACGGTCAGCCGGTCGACCTGGTGTTCCTGCTGCTGGCCCCGGAAGGCGCGGGCGCCGATCACCTGAAGGCCTTGGCGCGTATCGCGCGGTTGTTGCGCGATCAGGACGTCGCCAAGAAGCTGCGGGCCTCGCGTGAGGCCCAGGCAATCTATTCGGTGCTGGCGCTGCCTCCGGCAAGCGCGGCCTGATACGCTTACCGATATCCCTTGAATGAAAAAACGCGGACGGCCCATACGTGGGGGCGCTATCCGCGTTTGTTCCAAGCTCGCATTCCGCGTGGTCGGCGTTAAGGCGCCTCAGTGCACGCTGACGGCTTGCAATTCGTTGCTCCATGCATTGGCGATCGCGGCTTCGCGCGAGTCGGTCAGCATGATCGGGGTGCCGTCGGCGGCGTGGAGCGCGAACAATTTCAGTCCTGGCGCGATTTCCGGCGCCTCCGGAAACAGCCCCGGCACGTCTTCGGAGCGGATCTGCTTCACGTAAGCGATGTGGCCTTCGCCGAGGCTGGCCAGCGCCTCCAGGGAGACGCGAGGTTCCAAAGCAACATTAACGTCAGTCATGGTCTCGACTCCTTCTGAGTCCAAGCGGTCGAGTCCGCTACTCGTTCCATTATTCGTGTTCATTGATAGCAATTGTCTTAACGACCCTCTCCGGTTCTGGCCGGGCAAGGTCGATCGACAACAGCCCGTTCTTCAAGTCCGCGCCGAGCACCAGCATCCCCTCCGCCAGCACAAAGGTGCGCTGGAAGTGGCGCGCGGCAATGCCGCGATGGATGTACTGCCTGGCCTTGTCCTCCTGCTGACGGCCGCGGATGACGAGCTGGTTTTCCTCAATGGTCACATCGAGTTGGTCGCGGGTAAATCCGGCAACCGCGAGCGTGATCCGCAGCTTTTCGGGCTGCCCGTTGGCACGGTCGCACCGCTCGATGTTGTAAGGAGGATAGCCGTCGGCACCCTTGACGACGCGATCGAGCGCACGCTCGATTTCGTCAAATCCCAGCAGAAAGGGACTGGATAACGAGGGAACACGAGACATCTTTGCAAAGTCCTCTCGAAGCGACTTTGAGTTTTGGGGCCCTTGCGGCACCCCAGATGACCTGAAGGTGGATTCACCCTCCGATCACTGACCAATATGGGCATAAATCGGGGCGGTTCAAGCGCCCCAAATGCCCCGTCCGAGCCTTGCCTAAAAGCCTTTCCGAAGCATTACCAAGGC
>NZ_DASSRP010000090.1:0-10244 GCF_035701725.1 Bradyrhizobium sp. | reverse complement strand
CAACCGCGGGACCGAGGCTTGCGAAAGCCTGTGAAATAGGGCGCTCCAGCGAGGTCGCGATCACCGCCTCGGCTTCTTGTTGCGGAAACGGCGGCAGGCGGTCCTGCAGGCTTTCGAGATCGCGCGCCAGCACCACGCCGACCACATCCGGTCGCGTGGCGAGGAATTGTCCAAGCTTGAGATAAGCGGGCCCCAGGCGGGTCAGGGCGCGCGACAGCCGTGGGCCCGACTTGGCGCCCGATCGTTCGAACATCCGCGCGAACTTCAGCGCCAACTGCCCTGGCGGCGGCACCAGAGACGGATCGACGGTGCCGAAAACGCCCTCACGCGCAAACACGAACGCAGCGCGGACGACCCGCGCGATATGCATCGTTGCCGAAATCACAAACGCCAGCCCGAATGCAATGCCACGATGCCGCCCGAAAAACTCTGCCAGTTCACGCGGGAAAATCCCGCCTGGCTGATCATCTCGGCGAACGCGCCGGGCCTTGGAAATTTCCGGATCGATTCCACCAGGTACTGGTAGGACTCGGCGTCGCCGGTGATGGCGCGCCCCAGCGGCGGAATCACGTTGAACGAAAACAGATCGTAGAGACGATCGAGCCCCGGCACGTCGACCGCCGAGAATTCCAGACACAGGAAACGGCCGCCCGGCCGCAATACGCGATAGGCTTCGTTCAACGCACGGTCGATCCGCGGCACGTTGCGGATGCCGAACGCGATCGTATAGGCATCGAAGCTTCGATCGCCGAACGCAAGCTCCTCGGCATTGCCTTCGACAAACGAGACGCGGTCATCGAGATGGCGCGCGGCCGCGCGTTCGCGCCCGACTGCCAGCATGTCAGAATTGATGTCGCAAACCGTTGCCTTGAAACCGCTGCCCGCCGCATCCGCGGCACGGAAGGCGACATCGCCGGTGCCGCCCGCGACATCGAGCAGCGCGAACGGAATGTCGGAGCGCGGCGGATTGAGCGCATTGATCATCAGGTCTTTCCAGACGCGATGCAGACCCGCCGACATCAGATCGTTCATCAAGTCATAGCGTCGCGCCACGCTGTGAAAGACGTCATTGACCAGCGTCTGCTTGTCGCCGAGGGCGACGTCCCTGAAGCCAAAATGCGTGGTTTCGTCCGGTTGGCTCATTCCATCCTCTTTGTGGCCGGACCATAGCGCGGCCGCCGCAATGGCGCTATCACGTCCCCAGATGAAGGTGAACACGACCTATGCCTGAATTACCCGAAGTCGAGACCGTCCGTCGCGGTTTGCAGCCGGCCATGGAGGGGGCGCGGATCAAAAAAGCCGAAGTTCGGCGCAAAGACCTTCGATTTCCGTTTCAGAAAGATTTTGCCAGCCGCCTTGAAGGTCAAACCGTGACCGGGCTCGGCCGCCGCGCCAAATATCTGATGGCCGATCTGGCCTCGGGCGACGTGCTTTTGATGCATCTCGGCATGTCCGGCTCGTTTCGTGTCGTCACAGACGGTAACGGCCATGGGCCCGGCCAGTTTCATCATCCGCGCAGCGAGGACCGTGCGCACGACCACGTGCTGTTTCATATGTCGTCCGGCGCCCTGATCATTTTCAACGATCCGCGCCGCTTCGGTTACATGAAAGTCATCGCGCGCGAGGCGATCGAGGACGAGCCATTGCTCAGGGGACTTGGTCCCGAGCCGCTCGGCAATGAATTCGACGCCGACATGCTGGCGCGGTCCTGCGCCAACAAGAAAACCAGTCTCAAGGCAGCGCTGCTCGACCAGCGCGTGGTCGCCGGCCTCGGTAACATCTATGTCTGCGAGGCGCTGTTTCGCGCGCGTCTGTCGCCGCGCAGGCTGGCGGCGACGCTCGCAACCAAGAAGGGCGAGACCACCGATCATGCGCGGCGTCTGGTCGAGGCGATCCACGCCGTGCTCAATCAGGCAATCAAGGCCGGCGGCTCATCGCTGCGCGATCATCGACAGACCTCGGGTGAACTCGGTTATTTCCAGCACTCGTTTCAGGTCTACGACCGAGAAGGTCAGAAATGCCAGACCAAAGGCTGCGGCGGCATCGTGCGCCGCTTCACCCAGAACGGACGTTCGACCTTCTGGTGCCCGAAGTGTCAGAAATGAAACGCCGGAAATAGCGTGGCCCGTTAGAGGCCCGCATCCCAGGGAGCGAGGCCATCGCCCCAACCGGCGCGCGGCGCGCTCGCGGTCTCGCCGCTTTGTGCGGCGACCGGCACGAGCGGAAAGCTGGCGTCCGGAAACGCTGCAGGCTTGGAGGCGGTCGCGCCGAGCCGGGCCTCGACCCATCGCCAGAGCTGACCGATTTCCTCGGCGGATTTGCCGGTGGGCGCATATTCGCTGACCGCAAGTCCGCAAGCGAGTGCGTCCTGGTGATCGTTGCGCATCGCGATGAAAGGCTGCGCCAGCACATCGCTCATCTCGCGCGCCGCGCCATCGCCGAGCGCAAGCGCGGCGTTGTCGATGCGGCGTCCACGAATCGGCGTCTGGTTGAGGACGAACGCGAACGGCTTCTGCCAGCCGCGAACCGCCTTCAGCGTCGCCGCGCAGGCCTCGATGTCGGTAATACTGGGCCGCGCCGGAATCAGGCAGAGGTCGGCGCAGCGGATCGCGGCCGCCGTGGTGGCGCTGACGCCGCTGGCGGTGTCGATCACGACCAGCGTGACGCCACCGCGCGCCAGCGCCTCGAGGCGGGTCTCGATCCGGCCGACGTTGTAGATGGTCTCGACCATGGGCTCGGCGATCCCGCGCCGGCTCTGCCAGTTCGATAATGTGCCTTGCGGATCGGTATCGATCAGCCGCACGTTTTGGCCGGCTTTTTTGGCGGCGAGTGCCAGCCCGATGGCCAGCGTGCTCTTGCCGCTGCCGCCTTTCTGAGTGGCCAAAACAACCGTGTGCATCCGAAGGACTCCTTCGCGGGCCGAATCAGCTTAAGGGTAGCATGACAGGCTCGCGCCGCCGGCGGCATCCGGGCAAATACCGAAGTGTTTACCAAGTGTTAACTATTGTGACGGCGCGGCGAATCGGCGGCTATTTGCGCACGCAGATGACGCGGACGACGGCGGAAGCCGCATCATTTGCGCCTTGGTATGCGCTCACGCCATTCGCCTTCAGGAACTCGCGGACCGCCGCCGCCGACACCAGCACGGATTGGGCGGATGCCGCGCCGGTTGCGACCGCCGGTTTCAGCAGCGCCAGGCCGGCAAACTTGCCGCCATCGTCGCGGGCCGCGGCCCCGGAAAACCCCGCCGCCGGTGTCGGCGACAACGCGAGGTCGCCGCCGCTGCCCGCCGGCGTCACCGCCGCCTTGATCGTGCTTGCGGCGCGGCCGCCAGACTGATTTTGCGGATCGGAAATGCCGATCAGTTCGATGCTGGCCTTGTCTGCGGTGTCGGAGGTGAGGCTGAGCGGCTTCAACCCATGTGCGCCATAGACGCGAAGCAGCGCCAGATCATGCTCCTTGTCTTCGGCGATGCGGTCGGCGTTGCCGAATGGCGGGACCGTGATCGCAAGACATTCGTCGGTGACCTGCCGGTCGGCGACGATCGCGCCGTCTTCGCTCACGACGACCCCGGTGCCGTATTCAACCGTCTTGCGCGGCGGCGGCGCGGCTTTGACCGGGAATGGGTTGAACGCGCTCGACATCGCGATCACCACCGGCTCGACCGTATTCTCGGTCGCCTGATCGTAGAGAATGGTGAGGATGCGGACTTCGTCGCCTTTAAAGGTGCCGCGAACGTAGAACTTCTTCAGCCCCTGCAGGCCCGACAGCACGAAGAAATCCGGCTTGACCACGGTGTAGTCGACCGCGCGGCCGGCGGGCTCCTTCTTTTCGCGATCGGCGAGCTTCGCCGTGGTCGGGTTGGCTTCCTTGCGCCGCGTCAGCAGCACCTGGATCGTGCCGGTCGGCGAACTCCATTTGGTGCCGTTGGCGTCGGAAGTCTGCTGCGGCACCAGCTTGGTTGGAATGCCGAGTTGAACGCCGCTCGCCGCATCCGTAACGATCTTCCATCCGGCGTTTTCGCGGCGTCGCCGTCCGGTCTCGGCCAGCACCATGCGCTCCTTCGGATTGAGCACGCCGGTCGGCCTGCCGCCGCTCGCCTTCTGATATTCCTTGATCGCCTCGACCATCCGCTCGCTGACGTCGCCGGTGATGGCCCCGTTGTACTGGCCGACCCAGGCGAGATCGGCCTGGATCGACATGCGCTCGCTCTGGCCCATCGCGTTCGCGGTATCAGACGGCGTTTGCAATGCCGGACGCGCGGCGGCTGTGGCCTGTTTCGACTTGGCGCCTGCCGTCGGGGCCGGCGTCTGGGCCTGCGCAGAAGCACATGTGGCGATAAACACAACTATTGCCGCCGACATCGATCTCATGACACGTCTCAGGTCCATTGACGAAGCCTCAATTAAGCACATCTGTTGGGTCGGCACTATTGGCTGGACGGTTCAGCGTAGCTTGGCCGGAAAAGGTAAGTTTGCGACATGTTGAGTTCTGAAGAACTCGAGCGCTATGCCCGCCACATCGTTCTGCGCGAGGTCGGCGGGCCCGGCCAGACGGCGTTGAAGGGAGCCTCAGTGCTGGTGATCGGCGCCGGCGGTCTCGGCGCGCCGGCGCTGATGTATCTGGCCGCGGCCGGGGTCGGCACCCTGGGCGTGGTCGATGACGACGTCGTGTCGCTCTCCAACCTGCAACGTCAGATCATTCACGATACCTTCGATATTGGAAAACCAAAAGTCGATAGCGCCGCCGAGCGCATCGGCCGCCTCAATCCGCATGTGAAGTTCGCCGCGCATGCGACGCGGATGAACGCCGACAATGCGATGGAGCTGATCGGCGGTTATGATCTCGTGCTCGATGGCTCCGACAATTTCGAGACGCGGTATCTGGTGTCGGATGCCTGCTTTCTCGCAGCGAGGCCCTTGATCACGGCAGCGCTCGGCATGTTCGACGGGTCGCTGACCACGATCCGGGCGCACGAGAAAAACGCCGATGGCGTATTCAATCCGACCTATCGCTGCCTGTTTCCGGAACCGCCGCCGCCGGGCACGGTGCCCGCTTGCGCGGAGGCTGGCGTGATGGGCGCGCTCGCCGGCATTCTCGGCTCGATGATGGCGCTGGAAGCGATCCGCGAAATCGTCGGTTTCGGCGACGGGCTGGTCGGACGTCTCCTGATGGTCGACGCACGCGCGATGCGGTTCGAGACGCTGCGTTATCAGCGCGATCCGCTCAACCCCCTGAATGGCGATGCGCTGACCATCACGGATCTGAGCGGGCATCGCTGACAACCGATCCGCCTCCCTCTCGCGGAAAAGGGAGAGGTTGACCCGCTCCCGTTTCTCTTCCAGAGCAAGCGGCCTCTACTTTTTCATGGAGACATAAGCAAGAGCTTCGTCACGCGCTCGCGCGCTTCTCGCTGTCCATGTGCACGAGCTGCGCCTCCGGATAGCGGTGGCCGGCCGCCGCGCCGGGCGGGAACGCCTCTTCGAGCGCCGTCAGATGTTCGTTCGTCAGCTTGACGTCGAGCGCACCGAGCGCCTCTGAAAGGCGGTCGCGCCGCCGCGCCCCGATCAGCGGCACGATGTCTGCGCCCTGCGCGGCGACCCAGGCGATCGCGACCTGCGCCGGCGTCGCACCGATGTCATCTGCGATGGCGCGCAAGGATTCGACCAGCGCCAGATTGCGATCGAGATTCTCGCCCTGGAAGCGCGGGCTGTTGCCGCGAAAATCCTGCGCGCCCGAACGGTCCTTGGTCCAGTGGCCGCTGATCAGCCCGCGCGACAGCACGCCGTAGGCGGTGATGCCGATGCCGAGTTCGCGGCAGGTCTTCAGGATGTCGTTCTCGATGCCGCGCGACAGAAGCGAATATTCGATTTGCAAATCAGCGATCGGATGCACGGCGTGGGCGCGGCGAATGGTCTCGGAGCCGACTTCCGACAGGCCGATGTGCTTGATGTAGCCCTTTGTCATCATCTCAGCCATCGCGCCGATCGTGTCCTCAATCGGCACGTTCGGATCGAGCCGGGCGGGGCGGTAGATATCGATCGCCTCGACGCCGAGCCGTTGCAGCGAATAAGCGAGGAAGTTCTTCACCGCGGCGGGACGGCTGTCGTAACCGTTCCATTTGCGCTCGACCTCGCGCAGCGCGCCGAACTTGACCGAGATCTGCACGTTGGCGCGATTGCGCGAGGACAGCGCTTCGCGGATCAGCATCTCATTGTGGCCCATGCCGTAGAAGTCGCCGGTGTCGAGCAGGGTGATGCCGGCGTCCAGCGCCGCATGGATGGTCGCGATGCTCTCGTTGCGATCGGCCGGTCCGTAGAAGTCCGACATGCCCATGCAGCCGAGTCCGATGGCGGAGGTGGTGGGGCCGGATTTACCGAGCTTGCGGTGTTCCATAGGGGTGCTCCGAAAGTGGGGTGCGGAAAAGTTCGCAACCGTTGAAGTGCCCCCGATATGACGCCTGGCCATTGAAACGATAAGATAGACAGTCGTGAATAGATTGTTCATTCTATCGAACAATGAGCGACCTCGATCTCCGCGATCTCGACGCTTTCGTGGCCATTGCGCGCGCGAAAAACTTTCGCCGGGCGGCGCTGGATCAGCGCGCATCGGTTTCCAGCCTCAGTCAGCGGCTGCGCGGCCTCGAGGAGCGGCTTGGCGTGCGGCTTCTCAATCGCACCACACGGAGCGTAGCGCTCACCGAAGCCGGCGAGCTGCTGCTCTCGCGGGTGGCGCCCGCGATGCATGACGTCAATGGCGCGCTGGACGAAGTCCGCGGTCTGCGCGGCGTGCCGTCGGGGCGGTTGCGCATCAACGCGCCGCCGCCGGCGATCGATCTGGTGCTGGCGCCGATGGTCGCGCCGTTTCTCGCCGCACATCCGCAGATCGATTTCGAGCTTGTCGGCGAGAGTAGCTTTGTCGACATCGTGGCGCAGGGCTATGACGCCGGCGTTCGCTATGGCGAGCATCTGGCGCAGGACATGATCGCACTCGCGCTCGGCCCGCCGCAGCGCTACGCGTTGGTGGCCTCGCCGGATTATCTCGCCAGGCACGGCAAGCCGAAACATCCGAAGGATCTGCTCGGCCACCGCTGCGTCCGCATTCGCTACGGCCGCGGCGCGATCCAGGATTGGGAATTCGAAAAGTCCGGGCGCGTGGTCAAGGTCTCGCCGGCGGCGAAGTTGATCGTCAACTATCCCGGGGTCGCCTACCGCGCCGCCCACGACGGTTTCGGCTTCTGGCTCACCTTCGAAGGTTATGTGCGCGAGCCGATCAAGGCCGGAAAGCTCATCAGCGTGCTGGAAGACTGGTGCGCGCCGTTTCCCGGACCGTTCCTGTACTATCCGAGCCGTCGCCAGGTGCCGCCGCCGCTCGCCGCTTTCGTCGCCTTTGTCGGCGAATGGCGGAAGCGGGAGCGAGGCAAAACCTCCGTCGTCCCGGACAAGCGGGACGACAGAATATGATATGCGCCTCACAGCATGCTGGGCAGCACGCGATCCGGCGGCTTGTGGTTGTCGAGGAAGGTTCTGATATTGATGATCACCTTCTCGCCCATCTCGACGCGGCCCTCGATGGTGGCCGAGCCCATGTGCGGCAGCAACGTCACCTTGCCGGCCTTGGCGAGCCGAACCAGCTTCGGGCTCACCGCAGGTTCGTGCTCGAAAACGTCGAGGCCGGCGCCGGCGATGTCGCCGCTTTCGATCAACTTGGTCAGCGTTTCCTCGTCGATCACCTCGCCGCGCGCCGTGTTGACGATATAGGCGTCTTTTCGGATCAGCTTGAGCCGCCGCGCCGACAACAGGTGGAACGTCGCCGGCGTGTGCGGACAATTCACCGAGATGATGTCCATCCGGGCCAGCATCTGGTCGAGGCTTTCCCAATAGGTAGCGCCGAGCTCTTCGGCGATGCGCGGAGCGACAGGTCGGCGGTTGTGATAGTGGATTTGCAGGCCGAACGCGTGCGCGCGGCGTGCGACCGCCTGGCCGATCCGGCCCATGCCGACGATGCCGAGGCGTTTGCCGCCGAGGCGATGGCCGAGCATCCAGGTCGGCGACCAGCCCTCCCAGTTCTTGCCTTCGGTCAGGATGGAGGCGCCCTCGATCAGCCGGCGCGGCACCGCCAGGATCAGCGCCATGGTCATATCGGCGGTATCTTCGGTCAAGACTTTCGGCGTGTTGGTCACGGTGATGCCGAGCGCATGCGCGGCTGTGACGTCGATATTGTCGACACCGTTACCGAAATTGGCGATCAGCTTCAGCTTGCCTTCGGCCTGCTTGAGCACCTCTTCACTGAGATGATCGGTGACCGTTGGCACCAGGACATCGGCGGTGCGGACCGCATCGACGAGCTGTTCCGGCGTTAGCGGCGCATCGTCGAGATTCAGTCGGGCGTCGAACAGCTCGCGCATCCGGGTCTCGATCGAGTCCGGCAGCTTGCGGGTGACGACGACGAGAGGTTTCTTCTTAACCGACATGTCCTGCCCTCATGAGGTTGTTCAGACCTCATTAACCCGGCTGTTCGACACTGCACTGCCGCGTGGTCCGGGCGTTTCCGCATGGCCCGACGTCACCGTCGGAGTCGTCGCGGGACTTTTTCGGGGTCTTTCGTTCTGGCTTTCCGTCCTCTCTAGCAGAAGGCCGGGCCAAAACAAGAACCCGGGAGGGAACCGGGTTCAAGCCGAGGGTCATCGGCCGGCAGGGGCTTTGGGGTCTTACAGGTACAGGTGTCGCAGCTCGAAGAATTTTGAGCTGATCTCGGCAGGAGACGCGTGGATGGCGTGGGGGCGTTTGGGTTTGACGGTGCTTGCCGCCTGGCTCTCAGGTGCGCCGTTGATGGCGATGGCAGCGGCCAGGGACGCCGCGATGACGACCAGCGGTCTGCCCGTTCCGCGCTATGTCAGCCTCAAATCAGATCATGTGAACGTTCGCGCCGGTCCGACCAAGGACAACGACGTGGCTTGGGTCTATACGCGCTCCGGCCTGCCGGTGGAAATCACCGCCGAATTCGAAAACTGGCGCCGGGTGCGGGATTCGGAAGGCGCGGAGGGGTGGGTCTACCACTCGCTATTGTCCGGGCGCCGCACCGCGGTCATCACCATGAAGAACAAGGACGACCTCGCCGCGCTTTATGAGCGGGCCGATGCCTCGAGCGCAGTGAGTGCCCGTTTGCAGGCCGGCGTCGTTGCGCAGGTCAAGCATTGCGCCGCCGGCTGGTGCCATATCGCGGGCAACGGGTTTGACGGCTGGATCGAGCAACAGCGGCTCTGGGGCGTCTACGCCGACGAGAAAGTGGATTGATGCGGTGCTGTCGTTGCCGGGCATAGCGTTCTCTTGAACGGCTATGCCCGTGTATGACACTCAAAGTCAGCGCTTCTTGCGCAGGCGGACCACCATGTCGATCCGCGCGATCTCGTAGCCCTCGGGCACGTCGGGCATCGTCGACAAAACCAGATGCGGGTCGGGAATATCGACCAGCTCGTGATTATTCTCGAGGTAGAAGTGATGGTGTGCCGACACGTTGGTGTCGAAATAGGTCTTGGTGCCGTCGACCGACACCTGACGGAGCAGGCCGGCGTCGGTGAGTTGGTTCAGCGTGTTGTAGACGGTGGCCAGCGACACGGGAACCTTGGCGAGCGTCGCTTCCTCATAAAGCATTTCAGCGGTCAGATGCCGGGCACCCTTGCCGAACAACAGCCACCCCAATGCCATCCGCTGCCGCGTCGGGCGTAGTCCCGCGGATTGCAGCATTTCGTTGACATCATGCCATGGGCAGCCGGTCAGCGCCGGCTGGCGTCCCGCCGGGGCATCCACGGTGTCGTCATTCAATTCTGAACGATTATCGGTCGTTTCCACTTATGGCACCGCACTGTCAAATCCGGACTATCTCGCCGGAATATATGGAGGAAATTCCTTAGATGCAAGTTTTTCGCAACTAGAAGGGGCCTAAGTCAAGCCACGGGAACATATCGCGCGATGCGGCGATTTACCCGCTGGCGGGCACTTTGCCGAGCCTTGGGGCCTATGATAGAGAGCGCCCGGACCCGGCTGACCGGTTTCGGCACAGTGAAGCGTCGGCAGCGTTAAGGCCCTCTTGGCCTTCCGGAATTCGTGCCAAATGGCAGTCGTTTTGGCGCGCTTCCCACCATATAAAGCGGGTCCTGGTCGCGGCAAATGCTCAATCGGGGATTGTGAGAAGGGGCACTTTGATATGCTCAATCGGCGCAGCGGTTATGAATATGAGGATCT
>NZ_DASSRP010000089.1:0-30478 GCF_035701725.1 Bradyrhizobium sp. | reverse complement strand
TTGGCCTGCTCGAACATGTCGCGCACGCGGCTGGCGCCGACGCCGACGAACATCTCGACGAAGTCCGAGCCGGAAATGGTGAAGAAGGGGACGTTGGCTTCGCCGGCGACCGCACGCGCGATCAGCGTCTTGCCGGTGCCGGGAGGACCGACCAGCAGCACGCCACGCGGAATGCGTCCGCCGAGCCGCTGATACTTGCCGGGGTCGCGCAGGAATTCGACGATCTCCTGCAAGTCCTGCTTGGCTTCATCGACGCCCGCCACGTCCTCGAACGTTACGCGGCCATGCGCCTCGGTCAGCATCTTGGCGCGCGACTTGCCAAAGCCCATCGCCTTGCCGGCGCCGCCCTGCATCTGCCGCGACAGGAAAATCCAGACGCCGATCAGCGCAATGAACGGCAGCCACGACACCAGCAGCGAGACGAACCAAGGCACATTGTCGCCGGGCGGCTTGGCGGTGATTGAGACCTTGCCGTTATAGAGGCGTGTCACCAGCGAGGGATCGTTCGGCGCATAGGTCTGGAAGCTCGAGCCGTTGGTGAAGGTGCCGTGAATCTCCGGCCCCTGGATCACCACGTCGCGCACATGGCCCTGATCGACCTCGGTCAAAAGCTGCGAGAAGGAGATGTCGGTCGAGGACGCGCGCTGGCCCGGATTCTGGAAGAGCGTGAACAAGGCCAATAACAGCAGGACAATAATGACCCACAAGGCGAAATTGCGCAGATTGGCGTTCATTGATTTTCCTTCGTGGTCGCGCGGATCGCGGCCTTGTTCCTTGGGGTACGCGCGAGAGACTCCTTACCACGCAACCGCGCATCATAATTTAGGTGCCAAGGCGGCCCCTGCCAAGGGAACCGTATGAGACTATTTAGCCTATCCCGGGGCAAATACGGTTCGATTCATGTCTTCGAAATAGGGTGTTTTGGGGGGTGGTTAAGACCCGCAAAATGCGGGGGCCTTGCGAAAATCCGGCCTAGCTCCCCCGCCGCCGCCGCGGCGGAGCCGGTTCGATGACAATTCGCCCGCCGGTAAGGCTGATGAGGGCGCCGGCGAGGGTCTGTTTCAGACGTTTCTGCCGGCGTTTTCCGCCGGTTTGCACGGTCTGATCGAGCGCGGCCAGCAGCGCTTCGGCCTTGCCCAGTTCCGCGGGCCCTTCGTGGCCGAACCGGTCGATTGCACGCAGCAGGAGCCGCAGCCGGATCTCCTCGGGCAGGACCACAAAGCTTTCGGCATCGAAGCTGGCATTTTCCGAACGGCGGTGCGTTGCCGGCGGCGACATCGCCCAGCGGTCCTTGAGCGCCAGATAACGCGCGGCGCCATCGACCAGGACATCGATCGCGGCATTAGCACGGGCGAGGCGGGATGCCAGCCGCGCAAGATTGCGGGCATCGCCGCCTTCTGCAGCAAGTCCCTCGATCACCTGGCGGATGCGCGGCCGGGTGAAACCGGTATCGTGATTGGTGGGGTCGTCGACAAAACCGATCCCGGCGCGGTCCAGCGTCGCGATGAGCCGCGACTTTGAAATACTCAGGAGCGGCCGGGCAATGACCACGCCATCGCGTTCGCTCTCGCGCGCCATCGCCGCCAGACCACTGATGCCGCTGCCGCGAAGCAACCGCATCAACAGCGTTTCGGCCTGATCGTCCCTTGTATGGGCGGTAAGGACATGGCTGGCGCCGCCGCCACGCGCGGCTCTTGCGAGCAAGTGATAACGCGCCGCCCTCGCCGCCGCCGGAACGCCCGATTTCGGCTTGGCTCCGGTCCAGCGCATCGTGCGATGTGCGACCCCGAGCGTATGAGCCAGGCGCTTGACCTCGCGCGCCTCGCGCGCGGACTCGGCCCGCAGGCCATGATCGACCGTCACCGCCAAAAGGCGGGGTCCGCGCGAAAGCGCGTTTCGCCAGCGCGCAGCTAGCCACAACAAGGCGACCGAATCCGGCCCGCCCGAGACGGCCAGCACGATGGCAGGCAGATTCTTCCAGGCTGCGAACAATTCTTTCGCTTCCCGGCCCGATACAGCGGAGCTATCGTCGTCCTTCATATCGACCGCCATTATGACGATGGAACGAGCGCATGGCCATATGGTGCCTTGCAGCTCGACCGATCGAAAACCGCGCCAGATGTGCGCAGGCCTACTCCGAAAGAAATCCCATGGCTTCGGCGCCCCCAAAATCCTTCAAACAGGCGACCTGGTACTTCGACGTCGTCTCCCCATTTTCGTATCTTGCGCTCGCCGAAATCGAGCGCCTCGCGCAGAGCATGAGCATCAGCTACCGACCGATCCTGTTCGCCGCCCTGCTTGAGCACTGGAGCCATCGCGGCCCCGCCGAGATTCCGCCGAAGCGCCTTCACACCTACAGGTTATGTGTCTTCGAGGCACAACAGCGCGGAATCGCATTTCGATTTCCGCCGCATCACCCATTCAATCCGCTCAAGACCCTGCGCCTTCTTGTTGCACTGGAGGCCAACCCGCGCGCTGTCCGAACCGTGATGGATCGCATTTGGCGCGACGGTCTTGATCTTTCAACCGAAGAGAACTGGCAGGCGACCAGCGCGGCCCTCGGCCTCGCGCCCGCAGCGGCTGCTTCTCTGGCTGAAGCTCCGGAAACCAAGGCCAAGCTGCGGGCCAACACCGAGGCAGCGATCGCAGCGGGACTTTTCGGCGTACCGACATTGCAGATCGGGGACGAACTATTCTGGGGTGTCGACGCCTTGCCGATGGCGCGGGCTTATCTCGACAACCCGGATATTTTCGAGTCCGGGGAGATGCGGCACGTCGCCACGATCAAGCCGTCTGCGGCCCGCGCGCCGACATGACGCTGACCGGCAGGATCAGCCGGGCGCCCACGGTTACGCGATCGGCAAGCTCAGTACTCGGGCAGGCTCAGCACTTGGAGCGCTTCTGCTCGCGCTCGACGGTCTGTTTGATGTTGCCCGCGGCGTGCGGATATTTGCGCGTCACCTCGCCAAAGGCCGCGCAAGCCGCCTCCTTCTCCTTCAAGGCGGCCAGTGACTGGCCGAGGCGCAGCAGGGCATCCGGGGCCTTTGCCGAACGATCGTGTTTCGTGGTCACGCCGAGAAAGGCTTCCGCCGCCTCGCGATATTGTTGGCGCTGGAACAGGCTCTCTCCGAGCCAGAACTGCGCCTCGGCAGTCAACGGATCGCTCGGATATTTGCGCTGGAAATTGCGCATGGTTTCTTCGGCCAGCGCATAGTCCTTGCGCTGGATGTAGCCGACGCCGAGATCGAACTCATCCCTGGGCGTCGCCGACGGTGGCAGCGTGGTGAGCGCCGCACCGCCGGCGTTGTTGCGCGGCTGTCCGGCGCCACCGGGCGGGCCACCGCTATTGGCAAGGTCGAGCGGCTCGCCGGCGCCGCGGCCTCCGGGAGCGCCGATCGGCGCTTCCGCGGGCATCGGCAATTGGCCGCCACCGAGCGCGCGCGGCGCGCCAGGCGCATTGGGATTCTGCGTGGGGTCGAAGGCATCGCCACGGCGACCGCCGCGAGGCGCTGCGGGCTCGGCGAGGATCGGCGCGGGTGCGGCGACCTGGGATTGATAGCCGCCAGGCGGCGGCTGATAGACCGGCGGTTGCTGCTGGTAAGACGGCCCCGGCTGCACCGGAGGCACCGCTGCCGTGTTCGTCATGGGAGCGCCGGGCTGGCCGGGCGTCGTGCCCTGAGGCGAAGCTGGCGTGCCGCTCTGGAGCATGCGCAAACGCTCTTCGAGTTGGCGGTTGCGATATTGCAGCTCTTCGTTCTGCCCGGTGAGCTGCCGCAGCTGATTTTCAAGCTGCTGAATCCGGACCTCCGGATCGACCTCGTCGGATTGCGCGAGCACGGGCGACGGTCCGGCGGCAGCGCATAGCGCAAGCGCCGAGGCCAGCGCGGCGGCGCGGGTGGTTTTATGAATGCTGAATGACATTTGGGCGTTACAGCCAGTGAGCGCGACGGTGGATCAGCTTGCGAGAGGGAGTACGCCAAAAATGTGACTGAGACAAATCACATGGACCGATAAAAACTAGTCCAAAAGCATAACCGGCGCCGCTCGTTTTCGAGGGCGCCGGCAAACTCTTCCAATTCAGGCGTTTTACGAATTCGCGTTCAGCACCGTGACGGCGCGGCGGTTCTGCGACCAGCACGAGATGTCATTACAGACCGCGACCGGGCGCTCCTTGCCGTAGGAGATGGTGCGCATCCGCGATGCGTCGATACCGCGCGAGGCGAGGAACGTGCGCACCGACTGCGCACGACGCGCACCCAGCGCAATGTTGTATTCGCGGGTGCCGCGCTCGTCGGCATGGCCCTCAATGGTAAAGGTGTAGCGCGGATAGGTCTGCAGCCACTGCGCCTGCTTCTCCAGCGTGGCGATCGCCTGCGGCGACAGGTCGGTCTGATCGCTCTCGAAGAAGACGCGATCGCCGACATTGACCACGAAGTCCTGCTGGCTGCCCGGCGTCGCTGCGCTCGCCATTGCGCCATCGGTCAGCGAATTCTTTGCGCAGGCGCCCATCGACAGCGCAATTGCAAGCGCCGCCGCCAGCTTCAGACCCTGGAGGATACGCATAGGGTGTTTCATTCGGGAGCCTCCACGCTCACGTTTTCGACTTCTATCCGGTCTACAGGGCGATGGTTAAGCGAACGTTCCATCAACCTTGATGGCGTGTTGCCGAACCCGTTCAAATGCCCCCAAACGGCGAAAAGCGACCGAGATGGTTAATGCGTTGTAAATGTGGCACGAGGGTGAAGGCAAGGCCGCCGGGGGGAATATATCGCTATTTCAAAGCGATCTGCACCGTTTTGCCCGCAAAACCACTATATCGCGACGTGGCGGCGATCGGTCGGGACGTTCCCCCGTTCGCCGGAACCCCCGCGCCGGCTCGAGCTGGACGACGGGCTGTGCGCGCCTGATTAACCGGTCGGCGAAATCGGCGCCTGCCCCAGCGGCAGTTCCGGCAGATCCGGCAGCGGCGATAGCACGCCGCGGTTGCGCCCAAACAGCATCTGTCGCTCGGCTTCGGTGGAGCGAAACAGCGGATAGCGCCGAAACACCTTGTCCCGCAGCTTGGGATAGTCGACGGCCATCAGGCAGAGCGGTTTGGTCAGGGTCGGATAGGGGCGCGGCAGGCACAATGGCTGGTGCAAGAACACCCGGCGATAGAACGCCTGATGCTCCTTGCGCACGGTTGCGGTGCCGATATCGGCGTTGAAATGCTCGCACGCCACATAAGCGAGCCGCAGCGTCACGTAGGGCAGTTGCGGATATTTGGTGCGGCGGACGGGATCGGCGACGAACCGGTTGGGGTCGACGATCACCTTGCCTTTGGCCAATTCGGGCTTGAGCAGGTCCGGAAAAGCGTCGACGGCCGGCGTGTCGCTCTGATCCGGCGAGGCAACGCTGATGCGAACCGAGCTCGTCAGTTCGCCGCCGAGGTAAATGCCGAAAGTCCAGGAATTCGGCAGCTCATCGAAACGATCGGCCAGGCGCTGATCGGCCCGCGGCTCGATCGCACCTTCGGTCAGGTACGCCCGATATCTTAAGTTGTAGATTTTTTCTTTTTCAGCTTCGGACTCTGCCAGGCGGTACTCGACTTGATCAAGCAGGTCGATTTGGCTCTGGAGGGGGCCGCTCCGCGTCTCTTGCACTAAACTCAATCAGACCTCCTCGCAGCAACCACCTAGCCGCGTACAACCGAAGGTTAATTGTTTCTTACCGCAAGTGCAAACAGATCGGCCGAACAGGGTTAACCTGCCCGCCCCGAAAAAATACGGATGCACGGGAATAAACCCGCTCAAGCTGGCCACAGCGACGTAATGATATTGCTAGGCGATCGACCGCGAGGCGAAGGGATCGCCGTCCGCCCGGCGGCCATGGGAGGCGTTCAGGAGCTGCCGCACCCGCATTGCCGGCACCGGCCGGCTGAACAGGTAGCCCTGGGCCTCGCTGACAGTGCCATCGGCATTGACGAGCTCAAGCTGTTCGTTGGTCTCGATGCCCTCGACCACCACCGACATCCCGAGATCGGCACTCAGCCGCGCGACACCGCGCAAGAGCCGCAGCGGGCGGTCGGTATCGATACCTTCCAGGAACGAACGGTCGATCTTGACCTTCTGCAGGGGGAAATTATGCAGATAGCTCAGGCTCGAATAGCCGGTGCCGAAATCGTCGAGCGAAATCCGCACGCCGAGTTCGCGCAACTGCGAAAGCAGTTCGTGGGTGAGCTGCGTGTTCCGCAAGAGCGAGGATTCGGTGATCTCGATTTCGAGCCGTTCCGGCGGCAATCCCGAGACGTCGAGCGCGTAGCGAACTTCGCTGAGCAGGTCGCGCTGGTGGAATTGCTGCGGCGAGAAGTTCACCGCAACGCTCACCGCCTCAGGCCACTGCATGCACTCCAGGCAGGCCTTGCGCAAGATCCAGCGGCCGAGGTCGACGATCATGCCCATGTCCTCGGCGACGGGAATGATGTCGGCCGGCGACACGGTGCCGCGAAGTGGATGATTCCAGCGCAGCAGCGCTTCGCAGGTCGAAATCTTGCCGCTCTGCAGGTTGACCAGCGGCTGATAGAACAACTCGAATTCCTCGTTCGCGAGCGCGCGGCGCAGGTCGAGCTCGAGGATGCGGCGCGCCTCGACGGTCTGCGCCATTTCCTCGCGGAAGAAGCAGAAGGTGCCGCGGCCGTCCGCCTTGGCGCGGTACAGCGCCATGTCCGCGTTCTTCAGAAGCGTGTCGGCGCCGACGCCCGAGGTCAACGCGATGCCAATGCTGGCGCCGATCTCGACCAGGTGATTGTCGATCTTGTACCGCTCGCTGAGGTGATCGACGATGCGGCGCGCCAGTGCGGCCGCATCTTCCGGCGAATTGATGTTCTGCTGGAACACCACGAACTCGTCGCCACCGAACCGCGCCACGAAATCCTCAGGCCGCAGCATCGCGCGCAAGCGGTCGGCGACCGCGCACAACAGCTGATCGCCGCAGGGATGGCCGAGCGTGTCGTTGACCTGTTTGAACTGATCGAGATCGATGAACAGCAGCGCCGAGGTTTCGTCGGTGCCATGCGGGCTGGCCAGCAGATGGCCGATTTCGTCGCGGAAATTGACCCGGTTCGGCAATCCCGTGAGTTCGTCGTAGCGCGCCAGATGCGTGATCCTGGCTTCCGCGTTGCGCCGCTCGGTGACGTCCTCGAGCAGCACAACCGCGCCGCCGTCGGCCATCGGCTGGAATGCCCATGACAGCGATCGGCCGCGTGCTACGTCCGGATCGGTAGTGATGATGCCCTTGGCCTGCGGGTTCTCGATTTCGGCAAGGATCATATTGGCGTTGGCTTCGGAGATCGAGCCGGCATCGACGCAAGCGGCCAGGATCCCGGAAGCGCTCGGGCGCAGATGCGCGAGGTCGGCCGGCAGATCCATCATCTCTCCGAAGCGGTGGTTCATGACCGCCAGGTGCCCGTCGCTGGTAAACATGCACAGGCCATGCGGCATGTTGTTCAAGGCGGTATCGAAACGTGTGGCGAGCGCCGCTTCCCTCATGCTTGAGGTCAACGCATCGACGAAGATCGCGTTGAGGCTGAGGTTGATGTGCTTCAAGCCGACGAAGAACAGCGCCAGCAGCAGTCCGAGCCCGGTGTAATACACGTCACCGTGCAGGATCAGCGCCAGCGCCAGCGGGGCGCAGGCGAACACGATGTGCCGCTGGATGATCCACGGGCGGGCATAGTTGCGGCCGGCGCTCGCGGCCGTGTATCCGATGGTGACCGAGGCGCACAGCATGTGCGCGATGGCGTCGTCGCTGCCGAGTACGACCACAAAGCACCACAGGCCGAGCGAGCTCGCATAGAGATCGGCCAGATTCTTGTAGTTGTTTTCCCACCAGGGAGCGCGCTCGGGCGAGAGCGGAGACACCCGCCGCTCCAGTTCGTATTGGCGCATTTGTACCGCGCGCGCGATACCGACGATCGAAATCCAGATCGCGCAAGGCCAGACCATGTGATTGCCGGTCTTCAGCGCCGTCATGACCGCGACGATGGTCGCGGTCAACGTGCCGGCCAAGGTCGCCGTGAAATTCTGGAAAAGCGAATCGACGAGCGCCGCATAGATCGTGGGCGGCAGCTCCTCTTGATGGCTTTGTCTTTTTTCGTCGACCAATTGCATGCTGGCGCGGACCGCGGACGTCGTTTTTGCCGGCGCAGTCTTACCCGCCGCGGGTGAAGCCTTTCTGAGGGAACATCGTTACCGGGACGTTGTTTTTTGTCCCGTTACGGCAAATCTGCCCACGAAATCAGCAGGCTAGGCAAGGTTTGCCGCACACCCTTTCGAGAGAGCCCGCGATTTCCGGATTAACCCTGTCAGGACAGCAGCGGCGACCAGGCCGGATCGGAGGCAAAGCCCGGCGTCGGCACGCGCTGTTCGAAACGTCCGGAAATGTCGACTGTAAACAGCGACGGCCCGGCATTGCCGCCGGGATCGCGGAAAAACATCAGCACGCGTCCGTTTGGCGCGAAGGTCGGACCTTCATTATGGAAGCCTGACGTGAGAATTCGCTCGCCCGAACCGTCGGGCTTGATGATGCCGATCGAAAACTGGCCGCCGCCCTGCTTGGTGAATGCAATGTAGTCGCCGCGCGGCGACCACACCGGCGTCGAGTAGTTGCCATCGCCGAACGAAATGCGCTGGGCCTGGCCGCCGCTCGATCCCATCACATAGATCTGCGGCTTTCCGCCCCGGTCGGACTCGAAGCAGATTCGGGAGCCGTCAGGTGAATAGGACGGCGAGGTGTCGATCGCCGGCGTATCGGTGAGGCGCGTGGTCGATTTCGACCGCAGGTCCATCACGAACAGGTTCGAGTTGCCGCCCTGTTGCAGGCTCATGATCACGCGCTGGCCATCCGGCGAAAAGCGCGGCGAGAAGGTCATGCCCGGGAAGTTGCCGACGATTTCGCGCTGGCCGGTTTCGATGTTGAGCAGATAGACGCGCGGGTCGCCCTGCCCGAATTCCATATAGGTGATTTCCTGGGTCGAAGGCGAAAAGCGCGGCGTCAGCACCAAGTCGCTGCCGCGGGTCAGATAACGCACGTTGGCGCCGTCCTGATCCATCAGCGCGAGCCGTTTGACGCGCCGCTCCTTCGAACCGGTCTCATCGACGAACACCACGCGGCTGTCGAAATAGCCCTTCTCGCCGGTCATGCGCTCATAGATCTGGTCGGAGATGATGTGCGAAATCCGCCGCCAGTTTTCCGGCTGGGTGAAATATTGTTGGCCGGCGAGCGGTTGGCCGGTCGCGACGTCCCACAGGCGGAACTCCGCCTTCAGACGGCCGTCGCCCTGGCGCGTCATGCGGCCGGTCACCAGCGCCTGTGCGTTGATGGTCTTCCAGTTGTTGAACTGCGGCACCGTGTCGAAGTTGACGACCTTTTCGAGATAGGCCGCCTGATCGATTGGCGCGAACAATCCGCTGCGGCGGAGATTGTTGGTGATCACCTGGGTGACGCCGGCGCCGACATCACTATCCGACGGTGTGCCGGCTGCGAAGTTCGGGATCGCGATCGGCACTGGCGCGAAGTCGCCTTCGGGAATCGGGATGCGCTTTTGCGCTATCGCTGGGCGAACCGAAGCGGCGGCGAACAGACCGATCGAGGCGATGCCGGAAACGAGCTGGCGGCGGTTCAGGTGAAACGGCATTTTGTGCGAGATATCTTTATCGGTCATGTGCGGGGCTTCACTTCATATACGCGGAACGTAACGGCTGCGTTTCAGGTTATCCGTTCGCTTCAGCCTCTTCGTTCCGTGAACACCGGCGCGAAGAATTTCCATTCGTCGAAATAGGCGGCCGGAAGGTTGTACGGCTGGCATTCGATGATCGCGCGCAGCGCGCTCTCCTGATAGACTTTGAGATAGGGAGTCGCGGGCGTGCCCTCGGGCACCGGCATCGCTTCCAGTGTACCGTCACGCTTCAGCCGGATCGAGAATGCGGCTTCCGGATTCTGGCTTTCGATTCCTCCGTAAGGCTTCTTCCAGCAGCGCTCAACCTGTTGACGGAACATCGCGCCCCATGTGGCCGAATTGTCGGCGGACGAACCCTTGGCCGTTCCGAGCGCTGCGTTGGAATTGAGCGTGTCGCCCGTAACCGCCTGACGCGCGGGATCGCGCTTGTCGAGCAGCGCGGCGATTTTGGTTTGGTCGAAGGTGCGTTCCTTCGGCTTGGGCGGTTGCGGCGGCGGCTTGGCCACTTCGGCTACCGGCTTCGGCGGCTTCTTCTCTTCTTTCTTGATCGCTTCGGCGATCGGGTCGTTGGTCTCGGTTTTTTTCTCGACCTGCTGTTTCGGCTCTTCCTTTGGCTTGGTCTCGGCCACCGGCTTCGGCGGATCGGGCTTCTTCTCGACCGGCTTTTCGACGGGCTTAGGTTGCGGCGGCGGCGTGGTGTCGGTGACGACCGGCGGCTTCTCGGTGATCTTGCCGACAGCGTCGTCGACCGGCGGTTTGGCCTCGGCGACTTTCTCGACCAGCGGCTTCTTCTCTTCCTTTTTGCCGGTCTTCATGCCCTGCATCGCGTGCGACAGCTGATCGGCGGAGATCACGTCGACAGCGACAACATCTTCCTCCGGCATCACGTAGGCCTTGGTCGAAAACGAAAACAGGCCCCACCCGAACACGAGGACGTGCAGGACAATCGACGCAAGAATTGTCTTGTCGATCTTGCCTTTCAAGCCAGGCCTTCCGTTTCGATCAGCCGCCGCCTCGTCGGTCATCCCTCAGGAACCCTGCTCGGGAATGATGACGATATTAGCCTTGAATCCGGCGGTCCGGATCTGCCCGAGCAATTTCATCATATCGGTGTAGCAGACATCCTTGTCGCCGCGCAGGTAAACTACGCTTTCGGCTTCTGACCGCGTCTCCCGGATGGCCTTGATTTTAGGCAACAAATCGGCCGCCGCAACCGGCGCATCCCCAAGATAAAGCTCGACATTGGAGTTGCAGCTGCCGTTGGTGCGCTTGACCGACAACGTCAGCGGCGGTGTGTTGGAGGCGATCGATTTGCCGCCCGAAGCGACGGGCAGATCAATGTCGATATTCGAGGTCATCAGCGGTGCGGCCACCATGAAGATGATGAGCAGCACCAGCATCACGTCGACCATCGGCGTGACGTTGATTTCCGCCATCACGGCGGCGCGCCGGCCGCTTCGGCGCCCGCCACCGGACGAGCTTGCCACGTTCATCGCCATGTTTCGCTGCTCACGCTAGTGCCCACATGATCTCAGGTTCGCCCTCACCCGCGCTCGTCGATCTGACGCGACAGGATGGCTGAGAATTCGTCCGCGAAGCCTTCCAGCCGCTGGGCTTGCCGGTTCACCTCGGAAGTGAACTTGTTATAGAAAATAGTCGCCGGAATGGCGGCGATAAGGCCTATGGCCGTGGCGAAAAGCGCTTCTGCGATACCGGGGGCCACAACCGCGAGGGAGGTATTTTTCGAAGCGGCGATCGACTGGAAGCTCGACATGATGCCCCAGACGGTGCCGAACAGGCCGACGAACGGTCCCGCTGAACCCACCGTCGCAAGCACCAGAAGGCGTCGCTCCAGCCGCTCGATTTCGCGGGCGATCGAGACGTTCATGACCTTTTCGATCCGCATCTGAAGTCCGGCAAACGATCGCGCCTGGCTTTCGAAGGAGCGCTTCCATTCGCGCATCGCCGCCACGAAACAGGCGGCCATCGACTGCGTCGGCTTGGCGGCAAGCGTCCGGTAGAGTTCTTCGATCGATTGACCCGACCAGAACGCCTGTTCGAAACGATCCATCGCGCGGCGGGTGCGGGAATAGAGAATCAGCTTGTCGATCGCGATCGCCCACACCCACACCGAGCAGGACAACAGTCCGAGCATCACGCATTTCACGATCCAGTGCGCCTGCCAGAACAGGGCAATCAGCGAGACGTCAGCGGATGGCAATGGCAAGGCGGACTGCGCCACGTCAGCCGGATTCATAAGCGATGTCCTCTCAAGCAATGTCCTCAATGCCATCAGGTACGAATGCGATGGCTTTTCGATCCTACGGCCGCGTGAAAAGCGCGGGGCTGTTGATGCCGGCGCGAAAAGCCGTGATCTGTCACATGGGAGGCCCGTCCAAAGCCGAGGCTGGCTTCCCCTGCCAACGTGTCAAAACAAGGGCTTTCCGCGCGTCCTTTCGCCCCTCACCAGACGCCAATCGTGGTTAACGTCCGGTTACCAAAGGGGATTTTGGACGGAGGAAACGGCGGTCGACCAAAGACTTAAAACGACCTCAAGAGGCCGTTTTGGCGGCAAAAAGCAAACCGCCCGCCTGCTTTCGCAGACGGGCGGTTCAAAGGCCTCAAGGTCGTAAGGGGCGATACGCCTTAAGTCCTGGTTCCGATCCTAGCTCTGGGGATGGTCGTCAGCCGGCGGCGTCGGACGGGTGCGATGCTGCGCCATGAAGAGATCGAACTCTTCCTTGTCCTTGGCGTGGCGCAGGCGATCGAGGAATTCGCGAAACTCTTTCTGCTCTTCTTCCAGGCGCCGCAGCGTCTCCATGCGGTATTCGTCAAAGGCACGGTTACCGCTCGAGGGCTGACCGAACGGGAAGCTGTGCCGCTCCATGCGGTTGCGCATCCGCTCCATCTTCCACTGCATCCGCTCCATCTTGTTGGCCCAGCGATTGTGATGACTCCAGCAACCCATTTTTCTGCTCCCGAGTGTGAAAAAGAGAAGGGCAAGACCAATCGGCCACCAGATGATGAAGCCGAGAATCGTCACGGCGATCCAGCCGGGATGCCAGGGCGAATGCAGCATGCGGGGGTGGTCGTATTCTTCGGTGGGGCCGCGCCATCGATTGACATCTGCGGTGTAGGCCATTTCCCTCTCCATCGGCTGATGCCGTTGTGAATGTAAATAACATTTACATACCTAAACCCTTCCTGCCTTTTGTCAAGCCAGGCGCAAGCGCGGCCGCTCAAAAATTATTTCGGGCGGCCCCACGGCCCCGGGGGCACCGGCGGCGGACCGGCTTTCCCCTGTTCTTTTCCGGGAGCTGCCTGCGCCGCCGAGCGGCGGTCGGTCATAAAGCCAAGCCCGCGCAAATAGATCAGCACTTCGGCTTCCAGCAGTTCCTCGGCCGACATCGGCAATTTGCGCCGCGCGCCATCGCCGCGCGCAAACAGCGAAGCCACGCCATGCGACATCGACCAGATATGCAGCGCCATCATAAGCGCCGGTGGCCGCGGCGAACCCGGCGGCGCCAGGGCAGCGAGCCGTTCCGCGGCCGCACGGATCACCGCAAACGCGCGCTCGGCTGCAGCGTGCAGACCCGCGCTGACATCGGCCGCAAGGCCGGATTCGAACATTGCCGAATAGAAGGCCGGCTTCTCCCGCGCGAACGCGAGATAGGCCTTGCCGACGCGCTCGAATGCCGAGACCGTGTCGGGCCGCCCGTCGTCCCAGGCTTCCGTCAGCGCCTGTTCGAACTGCTCGAATCCGCGTTGCGCGATGCTCGACAGCAGCTCGTCGCGATCGCGAAAATGCCGGTACGGAGCCGCGGGGCTGACGCCGGCAATGCGCGCCGCATCGGCAAAGGTGAAGCCCGACGCGCCCTTGGTGGCGATGAGATCGAGCGCTGCTTGCAACAGCGCCTCTTTCAGATTGCCGTGGTGATAGCCGCGTTCGTTGCGGCCGGTTTCCTTGCGCCAGCTCATGTAAAAGTCTTTTACATGAAGCAAACGCCGATTTGAAGCCCGGGCGCCTGGGGAAGGGGCTTCCCGGACTTCAAACCGAACGCGGCTAGCGGGTTTCTGGAACCTAGCCGCCCGGAATCGGCAGCACCGGCATGATTTCCACCCGCTCGCCGGGGAAGATCGCGAAATGCGGGTGATCCTCGAACATTTTGGCCGCCGCTTCATGCGAGGCCGCGCGGACCACGGTGAAAGCGCCCATCTCGTTGGCGATGTCGGCGATGCCCTGCGCATCGACCTTCTTGGTCTTGCCAAGCGGGCCGCCCATCTGGACCAGAGCGGCCTGATGCTTTTCCACCCAGGCCTTCCAGGCTGCCATGCCGCGCATCTCGCGCGCCTTGCGCTCGGTCTCCGGCAGCGCGTTCCACGCGGCCCACTTCGGGCTGGTCTTGCTGCCAAGGAAGACAGCGAGGAAAGTGTCATTGCTGCTCATCTGATTTCTCCTGGTTTGCGTGACAGAAAATCCGGTTCAGTGCTTGGCCTGCATTTCGGTGAAGCCGGCGGCCGCCTTCTGGACGTCGGGCGGAAAATCGGCCATCTCGAAAACCTGCCGAATCTCGATGGTTTCGTTGTTGGCCGCCGGACAACGTTTGGCCCAGGCGATCGCTTCGTCGCGAGACTCCACATCGATCATCCAGTAGCCACCGATCACTTCCTTTGACTCGGTGAACGGACCATCGATGACAACGGGCTTGCCGCTTTCGAACGAGACCCGGACGCCCGAGGACGGCGGGTGCAACCCATCGAGGGTGATCAGAACGCCGGCCTCCTTCAGCGCCTCGTTGTATTTCATCATTGCCGCGACCGCTTCCGCCGACGGCGTGGCGCCCGGTTCCGCGCAGTGGTAGCCCCGCGGGATCATCAGCATCATAAAACGCATCTTTTTCTCCGTTTTCGCGATCGAAAGGCCCCGGACAGGCCGGCGCTCCCTCATAAGACGATTGATGCCGGACACTCCCGACACGGGCCGAAGAATTATTTCGCGGCGATTTCGTCGAGCGTGGTCCAGAAATCGGTAAATACGGCCGGGGGCGTCGGCGAATCCATGACCCGCTGGGTCAAGAGAATGCCGGTAAGCTGGGTTTTCGGAGCGGAATACCAGGACGTTCCGTAGCCGCCATCCCAGCCGAAACGACCAGGCCTGGCGTTGGGATCGTCGAGCCCGGTGAAGACGGACAGGCCGAATCCCCAGCCGCGGGATCTGCCGAGGAACAGTTGCGACTCGCGCTTCTCGTCGGCGACGATGTGGTTGGTCGTCATCAACGCCACCGATTCTTCCGACAGCACTCGCGTGCCACCGAGGCTGCCGCCGCCCAGCATCATCTGGGCGAAAGCATTGAAATCGTCAGCGGTGGAGACAAGGCCGGCCGCGCCATTTTCGAACACCGGCGGATTTGAAAATCGGCCCGTCACCGGGGGATCGAACACTTTCAACTGCCGTGCCGCTGAATCGTACATATAGGCGGTGGTGAAGCGATGGTGCTTGTCCTTCGGCGCGTAGAACGCCGTGTCTTTCATGCCGAGCGGCGCAAAAATGCGCTCGCTGAGAAATTCGCCGAACGTCTTGCCCGTCAGCCGCGCGATCAGCACGCCGAGAATTTCGCTGCCGGCATTGTAGAGCCAGCGCTCGCCGGGCTGGTAGATCAGCGGCAGGCTGCCGTAGCGGCGCATCAGTTCGTCCGGGGGGAACGATGGAAATACCGGGCCCGGCGCCAGGCCGGCTTCGGCATAGGCCCGCTGAATCGGCAGGCGTTCCGGGAAGACCGGAATGATGCCGTAACCGCAGCGGAACGTGAGCAGATCACGCAGGCTGATCGCGCGGCGCGCCGGCACGGTCTGATGGACCATCATATCCGCTCTGAGCAGCACCTTGCGGTTGGCCAGTTCCGGCAGCCACCGGTCGACCGCATCGTCGAGCCCGATCTTGCCGTCTTCGACCAGCACCATCGCAGCCGCGGCCGTCACGGGCTTGGTCATGGAAGTGATGCGAAAAAGCGAATCCCGCGACATCGACGAGCCTTCGAAGGCAAGCCGCCCGATCGCATCGGCGTGGACTTCACCGTGACGGCTCACAAGCATCACGAGGCCGGGCAGTTCGCCCCGTTCGACGTGATCCGCCATCACGGCGCGGAGGCGATCAAACCCCGCTTTCGAAATCCTGCCCTCACCCGTCATTCCGTCGCTTCCTCTGTTCGGTCATGTTGATGGCAATGGTTTATGACCTTTGCCGGGGCGCAACAAAGCAGAGCTCTGCCTTCCGTGCTAGAGAGAAGGAGAGACAATGCAATGAAAGCCGGAATGGGACAGGCATGACCGCTTCTTCGCACAAAGTCGTCTTGGTGACCGGCGCCGCCCGCGGCATCGGGCTCGCCGTGGCAAAACGCTTTCTCGCCGATGGCTGGCGCGTGGCGCTGCTCGACATCCTGGGCGAGGCGCTGGAAAAAAGCGTCGCGGCGCTGGCCGCGCCCGACGCGACGATCGCCCTCCCGTGCGACGTTTCCGATGCCGAGGCCGTCGCCACCGCATGTGCCGCGATTGACCACCGTTTCGGACGGCTCGACGCGCTCATCAACAACGCCGGCGTTGCGGTATTCGCGCCATTGATGGAAACCTCGGATGCGGATTGGAGCCGTGTGCTCGCCGTCAATCTCACCGGACCGTTTCTGTGCACCAAAACGGTCGTACCGCTGATGCGCCGTCACGCCGGCGGCGCGATCGTCAACATCACCTCGATCTCGGGCCTGCGCGCTTCGACGCTCCGCTCGGCCTATGGCACCAGCAAGGCCGGACTTGCGCATTTGACCAAGCAGCTCGCGGTCGAACTCGCCGAATTCGGCATCCGCGTCAACGGCGTCGCGCCGGGACCGGTCGACACCGCGATGGCGAAGGCCGTTCACAGCGCGGAAATCCGCGCCGACTATCACGACGCGATTCCGCTCAACCGTTACGGCCTCGAGGAGGAATTGGCCGAGGCGGTGCACTTCCTCTGCAGCGACAAGGCCAGCTACATCACCGGCCAAATTCTTGCCGTCGATGGCGGCTTCGATGCGGCAGGCATTGGGCTGCCGACGCTGCGCGGTGCCAGACGAAACGGCTGAGGCCCGCCCGACGAAGGTGCAACGGAACCTTGGCGCAGAGTTTGCAATTACTTGCATATGGACCTGCATGTCCAAAGCGAGGGGAGTTCCTGACATGCGCGCATTTTTCGTCAGCCTTTGCGCGGCTGCACTGATGCTATTGGCGCTCGCCGCGCCGGCACAAGCCGAGGTCCGCATCCTGGCGAGCCCGGGTGGACAGGTCGGCCCCTTTCTCGATCTGTTCGAACGCGTGCGCGATTCCGGTGAACGCGTCGTCATCGATGGCCCCTGTCTCTCCGCCTGCACGCTGGTGCTGAGCATGGTACCGAGTTCGCGCATCTGCGTGACGCGGCGCGCCGTGCTCGGATTCCATGCCGCGCGGTCGATGGACCGGCGCGGCCGGATGTATGCGGAGCCTGAAGCCTCCGCGCTGGTGCTGCAGGCCTATCCGACCGGCGTGCGCGACTGGATCGTCCACCGCGGCGGCTTGACCTCGCGGCTCTTATTGCTCCGCGGCCGCGAACTCGCCGCGCTTTATCCAAGATGCCGCTGATCGACCGCGCGAGGGTCCTACATCCCATGCAGCGGCGAATTCACCATCCACGGGATGCCGAACCGGTCGATGCACATGCCAAAGCCCTTGGACCAGAACGTCTTGCCGAACGGCATCTCGAGTTTGCCGCCTTCGGCCAATGCGTTGAACTTGCGTTCGGCTTCGGCCGGGTCGGCTATCGTCAGCGAGACCGAAAACCCCTGCGGCTTCTGAGAATGCTCGGGCGGCGAGTCTGACGCCATCAGGACCGAGCCCCCGATCGACATCCGTGCATGCATGATCAGCTTCTCGCGGCCCGGTCCCGGCTTCATGTCCGCCGGTCCTTCGTCCGCACGCATCATCATCTCGATCTTGCCGCCCAGCACTTGTTCGTAGAACTTGAAGGCAGCCTCGCAATTGTCGTTGTAGAACAGATAGGGATTGAGCATCGCTTCCTCCTTACTGGCGAAAGTTCGGTCAGCTTTCGCTGAGCGTCTTCAGACTGGCCAGACCGGCTTCAAAGTCCTTGCCGATCATCTTGTCGAAATCCATGAACACCTGCATCACCTTGGACATGAACGACGAGGGGCCCCGCATCACCCAGACGACGTTGGTTGCGCTGGCGCCCGCTTCCGGCACGAACGTGAACTCGGCCGTGTTGTGCGCTTCGAACGGCTTGAAGAAGTCGAGTTTGATCGTGATTTTTGACGGCGATGAGGCGTCGAGAATCTCCATACGGCCGGAACCGATGTTTTTGTTCCCGTCCCACGCATAGATCGCGCCCGTGCCGCTTGCAGCTCCGCCGTAGCTGCGCTTTAGCGCCGGGTCCCTCTTCTCCCAGGGCGACCATTTCGTCCACTGGCGAAAGTCATTGACCAGCGGAAATATCCTGTCCGCCGGTGCGCGGATCACCGCCGATCTCTGGATGCTGAAAGTCGCGGGCTTGGTCGAAGCGAGGATCAGGACGATCGCAATCGCGATCGCCAGGATAACGGCAATGATGGCAATGACCTCGAGCATGGAATATTCCCCTTTTCAGTGACAATGAATCAACGAGCGAACGGCAACAGCGAGCGCAGCCGCTGGTCGCGCAACCACAAGCCGCCCCACACCATCACGCCGAGATAGAACCCGAAGAGAATGTGGGTGAACAACGGGCTTCCGATTCTCACATGCGAAGCCATGGCGCCGCCGAGATAGCCGGTCATCAGGATCGCTCCGACGAACGAGGTCGGCGGGAAAGCGTAAAGCGCCGTGCACACCAGACTGATCGCGCCGAGGCTCCGTGCCAGGCTTTCGCTCGAACCATAGCCCATCCTGTCCATCGTCTCCGTGACAATCGGCCACGGCACGAGCTTGATCGCCCCATCCAGCAGCATGAACAGTATGACGACGCCGCTTGTCGCACGGCCCAGCCAGATTGCCGGCCGCGACACCGCGGTCTCGGACATGGCCTTCCCGGTGTAGTTGACATCCTGCGTCTTCATGGTCGCGTCCCCTCTCGCGCATCTCATGACCTCAAGACGAACGGAGGAACGATCGGCCGACAGGGCCGACAAATTATTTTCTGCTTTTTTGTCGCGCTTGGCTGTCGCGGATCAGCCGGTCGAGGTGCATGCGGATGTGGGCGGCTTCTGCAGAGGTATTGGCAAGCGCAATGGCGCGATCGAACGCGACTCGCGCTTCGTCGTTGCGGCCGAGTTGCATCAGGAAGGCGCCACGCACGCCGAAATAATGAAAATAGTTCGAGAGTCGCTCGCCGAGCGGCTCGATCATTTGCAGGGCGGCTTCCGGCCCCCGCACCTTGGAAGCCGCCACCGCACGGTTGAGCGTGACGACAGGCGACGGCTGCATGATCTCAAGCGTGCCGTAGAGCAGATCGATCTGCGCCCAGTCGGTGTCTTCTGACTTTTTGGCGTGCGAATGCAGCGCCGCGATCGCCGCCTGCACCTGATACGGCCCCGCGCGGCGGTGGCGCATCGCCTTGTCGATCAGCGCCTGACCCTCGTTGATCAGTTTCTCGTTCCATAACGTGCGGTCCTGATCCTCAAGCAAGATCAGTTCGCCGTTGCTATCGAACCGCGCCGCGGAGCGGGAATGCTGCAACAACAACAATGCAGTCAATCCCATGATCTCCGGCTCGCTCTGGAACAGGCGAAGCAACAGCCGCGCCAGCCGGATCGCTTCTTCACAGAGCGGTTTGCGGATTTCGGAGGTCTCGCCGTTCGCCGAATAACCTTCATTGAAGATCAGGTAGATCATGGCCGCGACCGCGGCGAGGCGCTCGCTCCGTTCGACGGCCCCGGGCGTCTCAAAGGGCACGCCGGCATTGGCGACCTTGGCCTTGGCGCGAGTGATGCGCTGCTCCATCGCCGATTCCGAGACCACGAAGGCGCGCGCAATCTGCTTCACCGATAGGCCGGAGACGATGCGAAGCGCGAGCGCGATCTGCTGCGTCGCCGGCAAATCGGGATGGCAGCAGATGAACAGCAGGCGCAGGATATCGTCGCGATAGTGCGAGCCGTCGAGCCGTTCGGCAATCTCCTCCTCGGCATCGTCAAGATCGGAGATGGCCGTATCGTCGGGCAGCGCTTGCTGTTTATGCGACCGCCGCACCTCGTCGATAGCGGCGTTGCGGCCGACCATGATCAACCATGCCGCCGGATCGCGCGGCGGACCGTTTTGCGGCCAGCTTTTCAGGGCGCGCAGGCAGGCGTTCTGGTAGGCTTCTTCGGCCGTGTCCAGATTGCGAAAATAGCGCAGCAGCGCGCCGACGGCCTGGGGACGCGCCGAAGTCAGGGTCGCATCGATCCAGGAGGTATCCGTCATTTCGCGCCTGCTCCGGGCTCGTAAAATCCGACGGGGCGAATTTCATAGGCGCCACCCGGATTGGCGGCGCCGAGATCGCGTGCGACATCGACGGCCGCATCGAGATTTTCGCAATCGACGATGTAGAAGCCGAGCAGTTGCTCCTTGGTCTCGGCATAGGGGCCGTCGAGCACCAGCGGCGGATCGTCCTTGCGCAGCGTCGTTGCGGCCGTGGTCGGCAGCAGCCGCGCGACCGGACCGAGCCGGCCCTCTTTTTTCAGCTTGTCCTGAACAACCATGAGCTTCGACATGACGTTCGCATCATGTTCGCGGGTCCAGGAGCCGACGAAATCCTCGTCGTGATAGCAAAGTATGGCATACAGCATGGGTTAAAGGCTCCTTTGTCACCAAGGACGCACGGGGTATCCCCGCTCCGACACTGCTTACGGAAAAAATTTTGCACTGGAAACAGGCCCGGGTATGGTCCGGGCCCAGGTTCCGAGAGGTTCAAACACGATGAAAAAGGGCTCGCTGGCGCTGCTGATCCACGGCGGCACCGATAACTGGTCGCCGGAGCGCTGGAAGCGGCGGTTTGACGAGGTCTGTGCCGACCGCCCTGTCTGGCCGGCGAGCGAAAAAGCCGGCGATCCCGCCGACGTGCACTACGCCGCGGTCTGGAAACCCGCGCCGGGCGAATTGGCCGGCTTTCCGAACCTGAAAGTCATCTTCAATCTCGGAGCCGGGGTCGATGCGTTGATGGCCGACAAGACCCTGCCGAAGGTGCCGCTGGTCCGCGTCTCGGTCGGCGATCTCACCAGCCGAATGACGGAATACGTCACGCTGCACGTGCTGATGCATCACCGCCAGGAGCTTTACTTGCGCGACAGCCAGCGGCAGAAGCGCTGGGCGCCCAAGCACCAATGGGCGGCCGGCGCGCTGACGGTCGGGATCATGGGCCTCGGCACACTCGGATTGGACGCAGCCGAAGTCTTGGTACGGCTTGGCTTTCAGGTCGTCGGCTGGAGCAATAGCCCGAAGTCCATCAAGGGTGTTGAATGCTTCCACGGCAACACTCAGCTCGATGCATTCCTGCACCGCACCGATATTCTCGTCAGCCTGCTGCCGCTCACGCCTGACACGCGCGGCATTCTCAACCGCGAGCTCTTTTCCAAGCTGAACCGGTCAAGCCCGATGGGCGCGCCAGTGATCATCAATGCCGGCCGTGGCGGCTTGCAGAATGAGGCCGACATTCTGGCCTGTCTTGATGACGGCACGCTGGGCGCGGTTTCGCTCGACGTCTATCACGTCGAGCCGCTGCCGTCTGATAGTCCGTTCTGGACCCATCCGAAGGTCGTGCTGACGCCGCACAACGCCGCCGATACCGACGCCGATGAGATCTCGAAATATGTCGCGCGTCAGATCGCGCGATTTGAAAGCGGCCAGCCGCTGCAAAATCTTGTCGATCCCGGACGGGGATATTGATTCTGTTGACCGTCTCCGCACAGACGGGGACGGCTGATCAATTCGCCACCGGCCCGCACAACACGCCGATCGCGCCGCTGACGATCGCCTCCAGTTCCTTGCGGGGCACCCGCGCCCGCGACCGGATGGCGATGGTATGGATCGTGGCCGACGCCAGCTGCGCCAGCGCAAGCGGATCGGCGGACGCCGGCAACTCTCCTTTTTCCCTCGCACGGCGAAAGCATGAGGCGAACGCCTTGTCGAGTTCGCCAAAACCGTCGAGCACCATCGCGCGGATCTCGGGATCGGCCACGGCTTCAGACGCTGCCGTCATCACCGTGAAACAGCCCCGCGGCTCCGAGGCATCGGCAAGATAAATGTCGAGAGCCGCCGCATAGATCCGCTTGAGCCGCTCGCGGATCGGAACTTCGCCCCTGAAAAGCTCGATCATCGACGCGCGCGCATCAGCGCGATAGCGTTCATAGCTCTTGATATAGAGCTCGCGCTTGTCGCCGAACGCCGCGTAAAGGCTCGGCCGATTCATGCCGGTCGCCGCGCTGAGTTCGTCGAGCGAGGTCGCCGCGAAACCGTCCTTCCGAAACAGATCGAGCGCCTTGCCGAGCGCGACGTCAGGCTCGTAAGAGCGCGGCCGGCCGCGGCGCTTCGGCGCTTCGGATTTGATTTCCGGGGACTTTTTCTCTTTTTGTACCATTTCGCAAAATATTCCTTGACCGCCCCTATATTATGCGAAATAGTACAAAAAACAACCTGACCCCGAATTTCTTCGCAAGCCAAACCCGGGAGGATCCATGGACCTTTATTTCTCTCCGCTTGCCTGCTCGCTCGCCACCCGCATCGCGTTCTACGAAGCAGGCTATGAAGCGACCTATCTCGAGGTCGATCCGAAGACCAAGGTGGTGCAGAACGACGGCTCGGATTTTCGCACTATCAATCCGCTCGGGCTGGTGCCGACCTTGCGCACCGATGACGGGCAAGTGCTGACCGAGAACGCGGCGATCCTGCAATACGTTGCCGATCGCCTGCCGCAGGCCAATCTCGGAACATCTCCCGGCATGGACCGGAGCCGGCTGCATCAATGGCTCTGTTTCATCGGCACCGAGCTACACAAGGGATTGTTCGTACCGCTGCTGGACAAGAAGGCCGCGACAGAAATCAAGACCTACACCCTCGGCAAGGGCCTCTCGCGGCTCGACCATCTCGAAAACTACTTGAAGGGACGCGAATTCCTGCTCGATCACTTCACCGTCGCGGACGCCTATCTCGTCACCGTTATCAATTGGACGATGGCAACTCCGCCGATCGAGCTGGCAAAATGGCCGGCCGTGAAGGCCTATTACGAACGGCTGCGCGCCCGGCCCAGCATCGCGAAGGCGATCGCGGAAGAGTTCGAGCTCTACAAGGCCGAGATCGCCCGTCACAAGGCCGCGGCGTAAGAAAAATCCGTCCGTCGTCCCGGCCGACGCCGGGACGACGTGAAAGCTAGAACGGACTGTCGCCGAGGCCCGGCACGTCGGCCGGCCGCGGTCCCGGCGCGGGCCAATGGAAGCGGCGATCCTTTTCGGCAATCGCAATATCGTTGATCGAGGCCTCGCGCCGGCGCATCAGTCCGTGCTCGTCGAATTCCCACTGCTCGTTGCCGTAAGAGCGGTACCACTGGCCGTTCGAATCGTGCCACTCATATTGAAAGCGCACAGCGATGCGATTGTTGTCGAACGCCCAGAGATCCTTGATCAGGCGATAATCGAGTTCTTTCGCCCATTTGCGCGTGAGAAACGCCACGATCGCGGCGCGCCCCTCGAACACTTCCGAACGGTTGCGCCAACGGCTGTCCTCGGTATAGGCCAGTGATACGCGTTCGGGATCGCGTGAATTCCAGGCGTCTTCCGCCATGCGCGCTTTCTGCGCGGCGGTTTCGCGGGTAAACGGCGGCAGCGGCGGACGCGACATCTTGACCTCCCGGCATTTTGAACGACGGGAACACTAGCGCTTGGATCGACGGAGTCGATGGCGGTGTTTCTATCGACCGATTGCGAGAGCCAATCGATGATGGCTCAGCTAGTCGAGATCAGCCTTCATCAACATGCGAATAGACCTTGGTATCGGCTGCGCCCTGCCCTCGCTGATGAAAGCGACCCGCACCTCGGCGGTGACCAGCACGTCGGTGCCGCGCCGAACTTCCTGCGCCAGCGTGATCGAGGCACCTTTCACCGCGACAGGCCAGGTGATGACGTCAAGCACGTCATCCATGCGCGCCGGCTTCAAGAAATCGAGTTTCATCGAACGGACCACGAACGCAAAGCCCGGCGTCTCGGTCTCCACTTCGGTAAACAGCGCGTGCTGCTCGGCCCCGAGTAGTCGCAGATGGTTGGTACGGCCGCGCTCCATAAAGCGCAGGTAGTTGGCGTGATAGACAATGCCGGAGAAGTCCGTGTCTTCGTAATAGACGCGGATCTGCATGTGATGGCGACCGTCACGGATTTCGCCGTCGAGAATAGGTTGTGTCACGTGCGACCTCGATCGCCGTCTTGTTCGGATAATCGTTTTGCGAGAAATCGTCGCGCCGCGCAAGCGCGGGGCTCGCACTACGACACGATGAGACCGGGCTTGCCGAGTGTGACCTGCACGATTTCCGGCGGAACGCCGAGCCGGAACGGCAGAATGCTGCAGCCGAGTCCGCCGGAGACGATGATGTCGCAATTCATGCGGATGTGGCCGTAGGCGAGGCGCTGGCCTGAGGGCGAAGCCGGCGCCCAGCCCATCACCCGGATCTGACCGCCATGGGTGTGGCCCGACAGTTGAAGCGCGACCCGCGACGGCACGCGGTGCGCGACGTCAGGCTCATGTGCGAGCAGGATGACGGGCGCATCGTCGGTCACCTTGTTGAGGGTCGCACTGAGATCGTCGACGCCAATTCGTTTGATCGGACGGAATCGACGCGCCGGCGCGTAAGCCAGTTGATCGCCGAGCCCCGCGAGCCAGAACGGCCGGCCCGCTTTACTCAGACGCTGAACGTCGTTTTCATAGACCGGGATGCCGGCGGCCTCTAGCGCGCGGCGCGCGACCGTCGTGCCCTGCCCGCTGTGCTGCACCGTTCGATCGTCCCAGTAATCGTGGTTGCCGAGGACGGCGTGCACGCCAAGCGGCGCCTTGAGACCGGCGAGCGCCGATGCCCATTCGCCGGCCGGAATAAACCGGGTCACATGCCGGTGCCCGGCGACATAGTCGCCGAGCAGAACGATGAGGTCAGCGCCAAGCGCATTGGTGTGTTGAACGATTTCCTCGATGCGCTCGAGCGACATCCAGGGATCGCAGGCGTGAACGTCGGCGACGACCGCGATCTTGAGATTGAGATCCGCCGGCCACTGCGGCGGCAAAACCTGATAGCGCGTGACCTGAAGCTGAAGCTCCGGTTCGCTGAACCCGTAGGCAACGGTCGAGACCCCGGCAACGCCGAGGCCGGAAAACGTACGCAGGAAATGACGACGCGAGATCATGGGAAACGATCGTGATGCACTTTCCTCTATGATCAGGAAATACAGCGGAATTGGGAAGCCGCTCTGCAGATACCGCGCAGTAACCTTACTGTCATCACGCCGCAGCGCTAGGCTTGTACGGCGAGCGGCAGCACATGATCGCGCGTCAGCGGCGCCAGAAGAATATCGGGCGGTGACGCCGGATCGATCCAGATCGCTTCGTCGATTTCCCGGCTCGGCGCGATCGCACCCATCACATCGACGTGATAGAGACTGGCCGCCACCCGAAAGCCGGGCTCGTTTGCCGCGACCGCATCAAACGCCCCGAGCGGCCGGACCGACGCCGCAACGACGGTGCAGCCGAGTTCTTCCGCAATTTCGCGAGACAGCGCGGCGATGTCATCTTCACCGGAATCCAGCTTGCCGCCCGGCTGCATGAAGGCCTTCGTGCCGCGCTTGCGTACCAACAGCACGCGCCCGACCTCGTCGCGGATCAACGCTGCGACCACCCTGATCGTGCGAGAGGCCATCATTCGTCCTCATCGCCGTTGCCGAACAATCCGAACTGCGCCGGATCGCGCGCAGGCTCAGCCAGGCCAAGATGGCGGAAGGCGTGCGAGGTCAACAACCGCCCGCGCGGGGTGCGTTGCAGGTAGCCACACTGGATCAGATAAGGCTCGATGATGTCTTCGATCGCATCGCGCGGTTCGGACAGGGCCGCAGCGAGCGTCTCCACACCCACCGGACCGCCGCCATAGTTCAGCGCGATCGTCGTAAGATAACGCCGGTCCATCGCATCGAGGCCGGCGGCATCGACTTCAAGTGCACTCAACGCGTTGTCGGCGATCTTGCGATCAATCGAATCCGCATCCGCCGCGGACGCAAAGTCGCGCACACGGCGCAGCAGCCGGCCTGCGATGCGCGGTGTACCCCGCGCTCGCCGCGCGATCTCATTGGCGCCGTCGCTGGTCATCCCGATGTTGAGCACGCGGGCGCCGCGGGTAACGATCATTTCCAGCTCGTCTTCGGTGTAGAAGTTCAGCCGCACCGGAATGCCAAAGCGGTCGCGCAGCGGATTGGTCAGGAGGCCCGCACGCGTCGTCGCACCGACAAGCGTGAACTTCGGAAGGCCGATCTTTACCGAGCGCGCCGCCGGCCCCGAGCCGGTCATCAGGTCGAGTTCGAAATCCTCCATCGCCGGATAAAGCACTTCCTCGACCGCGGGACTAAGGCGATGGATCTCGTCGATGAAAAGCACATCGCGCTCTTCGAGATTGGTGAGAAGCCCGGCCAGCTCGCCGGCCTTGGCGATCACAGGCCCGGACGTGGCCCGAAAGCCGACGCCGAGTTCGCGCGCGACGATTTGCGCCAGCGTGGTCTTGCCGAGGCCGGGCGGCCCGACAAACAGCACATGATCGAGCGCCTCGCCTCGCTTGCGCGCAGCCTCGATGAAGATCGAGAGGTTCTTGCGCGCCTGCGCCTGGCCCACGAATTCCGACAGCGATTGCGGCCGCATCGCGGTATCACCGACATCGTCGGCGCGGCGCTCGGGCGTGACGATGCGCGAAGGCGGATTCATTCGTTGCCCCGCCGGTACTTGTTCGGCAACAGCTCGCCGATCTTGACGACTTTCGGCGCGCGTCCGTTATTGGGCACGATGACTTTCGCCTTGGCGTCGTAGTCGTGGATCAGTTCGCGGCAGATGCCGCAGGGCGAGACCACCGCGATCTCGCCGGGCTCGTCCGGCTTCGGATGACGCACGGCCACGATGGTCTCAATGCCCTTATCGCCGGTTTCGGTGATCGCGCGGCCGATCGCGATCGCTTCCGCGCACACCGCGATGCGGCCGATATAGGCGTCGATATTGACGCCGGTGACGATGCGGCCATCGCGGGTGCGCATCGCCGCACCGACTTCCTGCCAGTCGTTACGATAGCGCTCGCTGATCGCCTTGGTGGCGGCCGCGATCAGTTCCTTGTCCTTCTTGCTCAGCATGGTCGACGATGCATTCCTTCGAGGCAGCCGGGGACGCTAGCCTACTTCGCCAATTCCTTCAGGCCCAGCCGGATGAGTTGCGCCGTTTCGGCTTTTTCGCCGGCGCTGCGCGACGCGGCTGCAATCGCCGCTGCCGCCTGCGGTTGGCCGTAGCCGAGATTGACCAGCGCCGAGATCGCATCCGTCACCGGGCGCGGCGCGCGGGATTCGTCGATCGCGCCGGAGAGGCTGACGACGGCCGGATCGACATTGGCGAACGCAGGCGCCTTGTCCTTCAACTCCGTGACAATGCGTTCGGCGACCTTGGGGCCAACGCCCGGCGTGCGGGTCACCGCCGCCTTGTCGCGCACCGCAATCGCGTTCGCCAGATCCGGCGGCGACAGCGTGCCGAGCACCGCGAGGGCGACCTTGGCGCCGACGCCCTGCACCGTCTGCAGCAGTCGGAACCACTCGCGCTCGATGTCGCTCTTGAAACCGAACAGCTTGATCTGATCTTCGCGCACATAGGTTTCGATCGACAGCACCGCCGCCTCGCCGGGAGCGGGCAAGGCTTGCAAGGTGCGCGAGGAGCAATGCACCTGATAGCCGACCCCACCGACGTCGAGGATGACATAATCCTCGCCGTAGGAATCGATCAGGCCCTTGAGCTTGCCGATCATAGACCGACCACCTTGAGCCGCATCGCGGCACTGGTGCGATGATGTGCATGCGTGATCGCAATCGCGAGCGCATCGGCCGCGTCGGGGGATTTCGGCTCGGCCTTGGGCAACAGCACCTTCAGCATCACCATGATCTGGTTCTTGTCGGCGTGGCCGGCGCCGACCACGGTCTTCTTCACCTGGTTGGGCGCGTATTCGGAAACCGAAATCCCGAACATCGCCGGTGCCAACATCGCGACCCCGCGAGCCTGGCCGAGTTTCAGTGTCGCAACGCCATCCTTGTTCACAAAGGTCTGTTCGATGGCGGCCTCAAGCGGGCGAAAATCGCCGAGCACGGCCGCAAGCCCCTCGTAAATCGCGAGCAGACGGCTTGACAGCGGCAAATTGTCCGGCGGCTCGACCGAACCGCAACCGACATAAACCAGACGGTTGCCATCGACCTCAATCACGCCCCAGCCAGTGCGGCGCAGGCCGGGATCGATGCCGAGGATGCGAACGGGGGAGCGAATCGGTTGCGAGGACATGGGCATTTATACCCATGATTCGCATCGAGCGGGGCGGGTTTGACCTGCCGCGAACCGTTATCCGCCCATCCTGGCGACAAGCGCGTCGGAAACCTCGAAGTTGGCATAGACGTTCTGAACGTCGTCATGTTCGTTGAGAAGGTCCATGAGCTTGATCAGCTTCTCACCGGTTTCGTCGTCGACCGCGACCGTATTTTGCGGCTTCCAGATCACCGCCGCCTTGCGCGCCTCGCCGAACTTCGCCTCCAGCGCCTTGGCAACGTCGCGGAAGGTTTCCTGCGAGGCATAAACCTCGTGGCCGCCTTCGCTTGAAACCACGTCGTCGGCGCCGGCGTCGATCGCCGCTTCGAGCATCGCATCGTCGGACGCCACCTTGGCGTCGTATTCGATGATGCCGGTGCGATCGAACATAAAGGACACCGCGCCGGTTTCGCCGAGATTGCCGCCGGATTTGGTGAAATAGGAGCGGATGTCGGAGGCCGCACGGTTGCGGTTATCGGTCAGGACCTCGACGATGACGGCGACGCCGCCCGGGCCATAACCTTCATAGCGGATTTCGTCGTAGTTCTCGCTCTCACCGCCGATCGCCTTCTTGATCGCGCGCTCGATATTGTCCTTCGGCATGTTCTCTTGCCGCGCGGCGATGACGGCGGCCCGCAGCCGCGGGTTCATCGCCGGGTCAGGCGTTCCAAGCTTGGCCGCGACCGTGATTTCCCGCGCCAGCTTGCCGAACAACTTCGACTTCTGGGCATCCTGGCGCCCCTTGCGGTGCATGATGTTCTTGAATTGGGAATGTCCGGCCATGCCTGATCTTTCGGAAGTCGAAAAGCGATGATTGGGGTGGAAAGCGCGGCCTTATAGGCCTCTCGCGTGCTGGAATCCAATATTTAGCTGCTGCGTAGGTACAAAGGTAGGGAAAGCTGCCGAAAAATCAGGCATTTGTTAACCATCATTTCACGGCGCCGTGAAACGATGGGGCGATACCCGATCTTCGAGAAATCTTATGGCCATTGGATTGTTCCGGAAAGCTGCGCCTCCGCCACCCCCGACGGCTGCCGATTCCCAGCCGAAGCCGCTTCAGGCGACGGAGGCTGCGGACAATTTCGAGGCCGAATCGACCAAGGCCATCCTCGAGCTGCTCGAAATCGAGCTTGGCGGGATGATTCGCCAGCTTGAGCGCGCCGCCAGTTCGGTCGCTGACGGTGCGGAGGGGACGGCCACCACGCTCGCCACGGTGCGCCAGCGCACCGATGCCCTGAGTGTCCGCGCGAGCGAGGCCCAGAGCACGGCAACGATCTTTTCGCAGGCCGCCGACAAATTTTCCGATTCCGCCGAAGGCATCGGCTCGCAGGTGCGCGATGCCGGCAAGCTTGCCGACGAGGCGAGCGCCGCCGCCCATGATGCAAGCCTCAACGTCGACCGGCTGAAGGAGTCGTCCGCCGCAATCGGCAACGTCGTCAACCTGATCGCGCAGATCGCGCGGCAAACGACGCTGTTGGCGCTCAACTCCACGATCGAGGCCGCCCGCGCCGGCGCGGCGGGACGCGGCTTTGCGGTGGTCGCCTCGGAGGTCAAGGCGCTCGCGGTGCAAACCCAGGACGCCACCGAGGAGATCAAGAAAAAGATCGACGCGCTGCAACGCGACGCTGCCGGATCGGTCGAAGCCGTGCACCGGATCTCGCAGGCGATCCAGGCGATCCGCCCGGTATTCGAAAACGTCAACGGTGCGGTGGCCCAGCAGAATCAGACCACCAGCGAAATGACCGAGAACGTCGCGACGGCCTCCAACTTCATCGCCTCCGTCGGCGACAGCGCCTCCGAGATCGACCACGCCGTCAAGGAGGCCGAAGCGCATCGCGAGCACGTCGCCAGCGCCGGCAAGGCCGTCACCATCTTCGCGCAGAAGCTCAAGACCAGATGCGCTGTGCTGCTTGGCCACGACCTGCGCGCCGACCGCAGGAAGGCCGAGAGGTTGCCGTGCAACCTGAAGATCGAAATCGAAACTGCGCAGGGCCGCGTCACGGCGCAAGTCTACGAGATTTCGGCCGAGAATATCCTGATCGGCGGCGCCGAGGCGGCCAGGGTGCCAACCGGGCAGACGCTCAGCGCGACGCTGGAAGGCATCGGCGCCTGCAAGATCCGCAGCGGCGAGCGCTCGAGCGCCGGCGTCCAGGCGGGCTTCATCACCAACGATGCGGC
>NZ_DASSRP010000088.1:0-6866 GCF_035701725.1 Bradyrhizobium sp. | reverse complement strand
CCGCTCGGCATGGCGATCGAACATGGCAAGCCAGATCGCGGCCTTGTAGCCGAAGGTAATCGGCAAAGCCTGCTGCAAATGGGTGCGGCCGGCCATTGGCGTATCGCGATGTCGCCGCGACAGATCCGCCAGAATCCGGCGCAACGCCGCGATGTCCTGCTCGATCAGATTGAAGCCTGCCCGGAGTTGCAGGACCACCGCGGTATCCATGATGTCCTGCGTGGTCGCGCCCCAATGCACATAGCGGCCGGCATCGCCGCATTGTCTGGCGATCTGATGCACCAGCGGCAAGATCGGGTAGCCGACATTATCGGTCTCTTCGCGCAAGAGATCGAAATCAAGCGTCGATGCGCTGGCCTGACGCGCGATGGTCGCCGCCGCCTCGGCGGGAATGACGCCGCATTTCGCCTCGGCCTTCGCCAGGGCGATCTCGACCTCGACATAGCGGCCGATCAGCGCCTGGTCGGAAAATATTTCGCGCATCTGCACCGTGCCGAAGGCGTCGCGAAACAGCACGGAGTCGAGAACGGTAGTGGCCGCTGAACGCATGAGAACTCCTGGATCCGAGGCTAAAATCTCGACAAACTCCGTTGCGGCGCTGCCGATCTCACGATCCCTGCCGCAGCCGCGCCAGGACCTTCAGCCCGCCATACCCGTCGGCCGGCAGAAGGCCCATTTTGGTTTGATAATTCTTGACCGCCTGCATCGTGTCATTGCCAACCCTGCCATCGGTGCCGCCGGTATCGAATCCGGCCTTGGTCAGCCTGATCTGCATCTCCTGCACCTCGGCAAGCGTTAGCGCGCGCTCCGAACCGGGGAATGGCTGGATGAACGGGGCGCCGCCGAGGATACGGTCGCCGAGATGACAGATCGCCAGCGCATAGTTCATGGCGGGATTGTAACTGCGCACCGAATAGAAATTCGGTCCGAGCAGGAAGCTCGGTCCACCCGGCACAGGCGTCCAGAGCTGTGCCGAAGCGTTCGGTTGCGGGAAGGGTGCGCCGTCGGCGCGCGTTACGCCGGCAGCGGCCCAGGCCGCATAGCTGCGGTGGCCGCGCGCGGATGCGCCGCCGGCGCGCACTTCATAGCCCCAGTGCTCGCCGGGATGATACTTGCCGCGGTTGACGAGGTAGCGGGCGGTCGAACCGAGGGCATCGTCCGGTTTACCGAACGGCGATACCCGGCCATCGCCGTCATAGTCGATGCCGACATTGAGCCAGACTTCCGGCATCCACTGGGTGTGACCCATTGCACCGGCCCAGGAGCCCCGCATTTCCTCCGGCGTGCTCCAGCCGCGATCGACGATCCGCAGCGCGTTGATCAGTTCGGATTCCCAATAGGTGCGGCGGCGCGGCTCGTTCCAGGCGAGCGCCGCGAGCGCGGGGAAGACCGGTCGCATATGGTTCTGCTGCACCAGCGGATCGCCATAGGCGGATTCGACGCCCCACAGCGCAAGCAGCGTGCCGCGCTCGACGCCAAAATCCTTCTCGATCCGGCTAAACAGCGCCTGGTTCTTTCGCAGCGCCTCCTTGCCGTGAATGATGCGCCAGTCCGAGACGCGGCGATTGATATATTGCCAGGTCTCTTCCTTGAATTCGGGCTGGTTTCCGATCTCCGCGAAGACCGACATGTCCGGTGCGAGCCGGCCCATCACGCGCGTCCAGGTCGTCTCCGAGATTCCTTTGGCCAGGGCACGGCTGCGAAAGCCGTCCCGCCATTGGTCGAAGCCAGGCGAAGCCGCGGCGGTGCGGCGGCTGACAAGCAGGGCGCCTGGGCACAGGCTGATCGCAAGGCCCGCCCGCAGCAGCGCGCGGCGCGAAGGTCCTCGTCGGGAATCGGGCTTCGTCATTCGGCCAGTCTAACCGCGCCATGCGCCGCCCGGCAAAATGCAGGTTTCCGCCTAGCCATCCTCCTGCAACTGAAGGGCAATTCTGGACAGCCAACGCCGGATGACGACCTCTTCCCTCGGCCCAAGCCCCGCTACCAGACGCCGTTCCACGGCATCGACGCGGCGGCGGCATTTGTTGAGCAAATTCGAGCCGTGCCGTGTCAGCGTCCATTGCAGCACCCGGCCGTGCACCGGGTGCGGTGTCTTTTTGATCGCGCCATCGCGCTCCAGGTTACCGATGATGACGCCCACGGTCTGCGGCGTCAGCAATGCGACACGGGCAACATCGGCGCCGGAAAGGCCGGGATAGGCGTTCAGCATCGTGAGTACGGCGAATTGCGGCGGCGTGACGCCGAGATCGGCGAGCGAACGGTCCATCGTCAGACGGGTGGCGGCCTGGGCCTGCCGCAGCAGGTAGGCGATATGGCCGTCCTCGCCGCGCTTGCCGGCGCCGGGCGGCGGCGGCCTTACGCCATGCGGGGCAGGGATCGCGGCGGAGCCGTTTTCGCGCCGGGCGGATTTGGTCGCTGGCCGGGATCTTTGCCGTCGAGTGCGTGCTTTTTTCGCTGGTCTCGGCCTCGTGATATTTGATGCCTTGCGCATAGTATCAGTGCTCTTATAATTAATCAGAGTACTGATAACACGGGAGGTTGGAAATGTCATACGCCAGAAAGGAATATGCCGATTTTCAGAAGCTGGCGCCGGATGCCTACGAGGCCACGCTCGCGCTCGGTGGATTTGCCGCGAAGGCAGGCCGCGACAAGGAACTGCTCGAATTGGTCAAGCTGCGCGCCTCGCAGATCAATGGCTGCGCCTTCTGCGTGCAGCATCATATTCTTCTGGCCGAAAAGCTCGGCGTATCCGCCGACAAGCTTAACCTCCTTGTGGTGTGGCGGGAGGTGTCGCAATTTTCGGCGCGCGAACGTGCCGCGCTGGCCTGGACCGAAGCGCTGACCGTGCGCAGCGACGGCGTCAGCGACCAAATTTACGAAGAGGTCCGTGCGGAGTTTTCCGATTCCGAACTGACCTATCTGACCTCGGCGATTGCCTCGGTCAATGCCTGGAACGTATTCGGCGTCGCCTACCGCTGGACGCCGCCGGGGCGGCAGGCGCGTCCCAGCGCAGCCGCGTCGTGAACCAATGAAGCAACGGGAACAACGGTCGTGATTGCCACAGCGATGATATCCCCCGTCTCGATGCGGCTCCGGCAACGGCCGCTCTTTCTCGCGGCGATGGCCGGGCTTGCCTGTGCGCTGGGCGCAGCGCGCGCGTTGCCGCCGACGATGGGCAAGGTCGCGCGCGTCCTGGCGCCGCTTTGCATGACCAGTGCGTCGGCCGCAGGCTCACCGCTCAACAAGGTCGAAGTGATCACGTCCCACGCCCTGCCGAACGTTCCCGGCAAGCGCGTGACCTTTGTGCGGGTGTCCTACGGTCCGGGAGGTTTCACGCCCGCACATCGCCATTCCGGCTCGGTGACAGCCTACATCACCAAGGGCGAAATCCGGTCGCAACTCGGCGGAGGTCCGATCGAGACGTTTTCGGTGGGTCAGTCGTTCTTCGAGCCGCCGGGCTCGACGCATGTGGTCTCGGCCAACGCGAGCAACACCGAGCCTGCCGAATTGATTGCGGTGTTCGTGGCCGACGAAGGCGCCGAACTCACGACCTTGCTCGATTAGAAGGCGATCGGAGTCTGGCGTGAAGAACTAGTTGTCGCCGCCTTCTTCCGTTTCCTGGCGGATCATGCGGTTCATGTCTTCGGGAAGCGCATGCGCGACGTCGGCGGCGGCCGGCAGGCTACGGGGCCCGACCTCGCGTCCGCGTCCGTGCAGCAGGCGCTCATAGGCCGCGACCAGAGTGACATAGGGGTTGACCCACAGCCAGCCGTCGCGCGTGAACACCTGGATGTCGAAGTGCAGGTGGCGGGTGGTGCCGTTGGGATGGTCGAGATAATTGGAGACGACGCCGATCTTCTCGCCTTCCGCCACATGGCGACCGTTCAGGATGTCATCGGCATCCATCGCAGCCGGGTTCATGTGCATGTAACGAAAACGAATGTGCTCGTTACGGGTATTGACCTGGAGCGTGGCCGCCTGCTGCTTCGGCGAGCGGATCAGGACGGCATCGCGAACGGCGACCACCGGCTGCTGTTTGGGATCGCAGCGCTCCTGTCCATCCTCGTGGGCGGGGCAGGGTGCCCGCATGTCGATGCCCTGATGGCCGAAGCCGCTTGGGCACTGACCGACGCCAAAACTGCGGGCCTCGCAAAAATTGTCCTGCCAGGGATAGCTGGTCGGTCCACCCGCAAGTTCATCGGTCCGGTCGCTCGATTTGCGTTTTCCAAATGACTGGGAGTGGGCGAAGGCGGGTGCCTTTTCCAGCGGAAAACGAATCTGCGAGTAGGCGATGTAATCGATCCGGCCGCCTTGCTTGCGCGAACCGCTGTGCGCGATGAGATCGCCAGGCGCGCGGTAAGTGAAATCCGCAGACAGATCTAGCGGGCGTTCGATCGGGTCGGGTGCGATGTCCTGGCGCGGGCGCGACGGCAATCCACCCGCCACGTGCAGCGCCTTCAGAAAGCGTTCGGCGACCGGATAGGCTTCGCGGCAGGCCAGCCGCCGTGGCCTCGGCGCGCTGTCGAGGCATTGGATCGAAACCACATACGGAATGCCAAAACGCGTAAAGGCGTATCGCACATAGCCTTCGCGGATAAAGCGGCGCAGATCCGGATATTGCGCCGCCAGCGATTTGACCGATTCGCCTTTGCCGCCGAGGGGATCGTTGAGATCGTAGATCAATAGCGAGCCGGTGATCTGAACTTCCACCGGCTTGGCAAAGATCCGTGGCGGACCGACGCCGGGCTCGAGTGAAAACACCGCGTCGTATCCGGCGGGTCCCGCGTCGAACAGGTCAACGGGGCGGAAGTCGGCCTGAAAGTGCGACAGCGGCAGCCCTTCCAGCGTCCCGGTCCACCGGGCCTCCAGATAGGCCGCGGTATCAAACGGCAGCAGGACCGGCACGGTGCTGCGGGAGATGCCGGTGAAGATGGGCGAGGTTGCCGCATTGATCTGCACGAAAGCGGGCAGCGCGCGCGGGTCCGAGGGCGTCAGCCGGCGTCGGGTGGCGAATGTGAATGCCGACGCGACCGAAGGTTCACTGCCGATTTCGGTGCGGAGTTGATCGAGCGCGGCACGCCAGTCCGTGCGCGCGACCGAGACCGAAGGACTCCTGAATTCGTCTGCGGCGAGTGCATGGCAGCCGGCAACCAGCAAAAGCAAAGCTAGCTGCAAACACTTCGCGAACTTGCTGGCCCCCGATCCCACCGCAACGCCCCCCGGCGCATGACCCGTCTTGCTATCTTAATCCTTTGCGCGCTCGACGTAAGACCCGTCTTCGGTCATGACCACAATTCGCGTGCCGGCGCTGATGTGCGGCGGCACGGCGGTGCGGACGCCATTGGACAGCACGGCAGGCTTGTAGGAGGACGACGCCGTTTGTCCCTTGGTGACCGGCTCGGTTTCCACGACTTCCAGCGTCGCGCGCTGCGGCAACTGGATCGCGACCGGATTGCCTTCATGAAGCGACAGCTTCACGGTCATGTTCTCTTGCAAATAAGGTGCCGACGAGCCGACGATCTCCTTGGAGACCTGGACCTGATCGTAATTCTCGGCGTTCATGAAGTGAAAGCCGTCGCCGTCCTCGTAGAGGTAGTTGAAATTGTGGTCTTCGACGGTAGCTTTTTCCACCTGGTCGGTGGTCTTGTAGCGTTCTGAAATCTTCACCCCGTCGCCGATACGGCGCATTTCGATCTGGCTGACCGGGGTTCCCTTGCCGGGATGGATGTTTTCGGCCGTAAGCACTACGTAGAGCTTGCCGTCTTGCTCGATAACGTTGCCTTTGCGAATAGAGCTGGCGATGACTTTCAATGCTGTTTTCCTGATATTCTGGCCCGGACGCTGCCTGGCAGGGGCTTCCCTGGGGGCGCGTGGGGGCGGTTTCGGGCTGCAACATACTGATTTTGTGCCGTGAAGCTAGCGTTTTGCGGACCCGACAGGGCGATTGGTTGATGACTGCGGATAAGAGCTCGTCGCCATGGTGGTCCGCCCGCCGGCGTGCCGATATCCGGCCGTTTCTGGTCGCCCGAAACGCCATTACCCGGGCGGTGCGGACCTGGTTCGACGAGCAGGGCTTCATCGAGGTCGAAACACCGGTTTTGCAGGTCTCTCCCGGCAACGAAACCCATTTGCATGCGCCGCGGGTGGAATTGACCGCCGCTGATGGCGCCCGCATGCCCCGCTATTTGCGGACCTCGCCCGAATTTGCCTGCAAGAAGCTGCTTGCGTCCGGGGAAACCAAGATTTTCGAGTTGGCTCGCGTGTTTCGCGATCGCGAGCGCGGCCGGCTGCATTTGCCGGAATTCACGATGCTCGAATGGTATCGGGCGGGCGCCGCTTATGATGCCGTCATGGCCGATACCATCGTCCTGATCGCCCATGCCGCGCAGGCTACCGGAATCGGGCAATTTTCATTTCGCGGACAGACCGCCAACCCCTTCATCGAGCCCGAGATGCTGACGGTTGCTCAAGCGTTCCTGCGTTTTGCCGGTATCGACGTATTGGCCACCATTGTCGAGGGCGAAGCTGACCGCGCAGCGCTCGCCGCCGCGTCCAGCGCCAAGGTCCGTGTTTCTACCGATGACACATGGTCGGATATCTTCAGTAAGATACTGGTCGAGCATGTTGAACCAAATCTGGGGCAGGGGCGCCTTACTTTACTCTACGAATATCCACTACCGGAGGCAGCGCTGGCGCGTGCCGTTTCATCCGATCCGCGTGTTGCCGAGCGCTTCGAGGTCTATGCCTGCGGCGTCGAACTGGCGAACGGATTTGGTGAACTGACCGATACCGCCGAGCAGCGCCGCCGCTTTAACCTGGCGATGGATGAAAAGCAGCGCCGATACGGCGAGCGCTATCCGCTGGAC
>NZ_DASSRP010000087.1:0-8247 GCF_035701725.1 Bradyrhizobium sp. | reverse complement strand
CCGTGGGAGAGAACGGGATCAAGACGCCGCCGGATTGCCAAATGTCAAAACCACCGCCCTCGCCGCCATCATTGGCTGAACTGCGCCAGGAGATCGATTCGATCGACTCGCAGGTGCACAGCCTGTTGATGCAGCGTGGCGACATCATCGACCGGCTGATTCAGGTGAAGCAGACGCAGGAAGTCGGCTCAGCGTTTCGGCCGGCGCGCGAGGCCGACATGATGCGTCGTCTGGTGCAGCGTCATCGCGGCATCCTCCCGCTCGACACCGTCGAGAGCATCTGGCGCGTCATCATCTCGACCTTCACCTACGTCCAGGCGCCGTTCTCGGTGCATGCGGACATCTCCGTCGGCGAATCCCTGATGCGGGATTCGGCGCGGTTTCATTTCGGCTTCACCGTACCTTACGTCTCGCATTTCAGCGCACCTGCAGCAGTCGAAGCGGTTGCCAGATCCAAAGGCGATCTGGCGCTGGTCTCGGCGACCGCGAGCCGCACGCCATGGTGGATCGCACTCGAGCCGCACGATGCGCCGAAGATCATCGCACGCCTGCCCTTCGTCGAGCGTGCGGACCACCCCGCAGCCCTGCCGGTATTCGTGGTGTCGCGCGTCGCCGACAGCGCTATGGTAACCGAAGTCGAGACCTGGAGCGTGCGCGTCTCCGGCTGGAACGCCGAGGCTGCCCGCGCGCTGTCGCCCTTGGCCGAGATTGTCGCGGTACCCGATACGGCGTTCGATGGCGCCGCGCTTCTGGTGTCGGTGACCGCCGGCCACCTCGAGAAGATCAAGGCGGCGCTGATCCAGTCCGGCGCCTCGGTGCGCTCATCGGCCCTCGTCGGCAGCCACGCAACGCGCTATACCGTGCCCAACGGCACGGCAAAATAGCCGCCCGTTATTTTCCGGAGTTGAAGATGTCACGCCCCGTGCCGAATCCCGGCATTCTCGATATTGCGCCCTATACGCCCGGCAAGAGCCCGAAGGCGGAACCGGGCCGCAAGGTGTTCAAGCTGTCGGCCAACGAGACGCCGTTCGGCCCCTCGCCGAAGGCGATCGAGGCCTATAAGAGTGCGGCCGAGCATCTGCACGACTATCCGGAAGGCACCTCGCGTATCCTGCGCGAAGCGATCGGGCGCGCCTACGGGCTCGACCCCGACCGCATCATCTGCGGTGCCGGCTCCGACGAAATTCTCAACCTCCTGGCGCACACCTATCTCGGCCACGGCGACGAGGCGATTTCGACCACCCACGGCTTTCTGGTCTATCCGATCGCGACGATGGCGAACGGCGCCGTCAACGTGATCGCGCCGGAGGTCGACTACACCGCCAGTGTGGATGCGATCCTCAAACTGGTCACGCCCAGGACCAAGCTCGTCTGGCTTGCCAACCCGAACAATCCGACCGGCACCTATCTGCCGTTCGACGAGGTGAAGCGGCTGCGGGCGGGACTGCCCTCCCACGTGCTGCTTGTGCTGGATGCAGCCTACGCGGACTATGTGTCGCGCAACGACTATGAGATGGGCATCGAACTGGTCGCAACCAGCGAGAACACCGTGATGACCCACACTTTCTCGAAGATCCACGGCCTCGCTGCGTTGCGCGTCGGCTGGATGTTCGGACCGGCGCACATCGTGGACGCGGCCAATCGGATTCGCGGACCCTTCAACGTGTCGACGCCGGCGATGCTGGCGGCGATCGCGGCGATCGAAGATACAGCGCACCAGGAGATGTCGAAGACGCACACCGAAACCTGGCGCAATCGACTGACCGAGGAGATCTCGAAGCTCGGTCTCAAGGTGACGCCCAGCGTCGCCAATTTCGTGCTGATCCATTTTCCGCTCGACAAGGGAAAGACGGCCGAGGATGCCGACGCCTTTCTCACCAAGCGTGGCCTCGTGCTGCGCGCCCTGAAAAATTACAAGCTGCCGCATGCGCTGCGGCTGACGATCGGCACCGAGGAAGCCAACAAGCTCGTGATCGAGGGATTGCACGATTTCATGAGGGCAACTTGAGCAATAGCAGTACGCCCCATTTCGATCGCATCGCGCTGATCGGCTTCGGGCTGATCGGCGGCTCGATCGCGCGCGCGGCACGAGCGCAGGGTTTGGCGACAGAGATCGTCACCACTGCGCGCTCGGCCAAGAGCCGCGCCCGCGTCGCGGAGCTCGGCATTGTCGATCGCGTGGTTGAGACCAACATTGAAGCGGTCAGCAATGCCGATCTCGTGATCCTCTGCATTCCGGTCGGCGCCTGCGGCCCGGTTGCGGCCGAGATCGCGCCGCACCTGAAACAGGGCGCGATCGTCTCGGACGTCGGTTCGGTCAAGGCTTCCGTTGTCAAGGATATGGCGCCGCATCTGCCGGCGAACGTGCACTTCGTGCCGGCGCATCCGGTGGCGGGCACCGAAAATTCGGGCCCCGATTCCGGCTTCGCCGAGCTTTTCATCAATCGCTGGTGCATTCTCACGCCGCCCGAGGGGACCGAACCGAGCGCGACCACGAAGTTGCGGGCGTTCTGGGCCGCGCTCGGCGCCAAGGTCGAGATCATGACGCCCGAGCACCATGACCTCGTGCTCGCGATCACGAGCCATCTGCCGCACCTGATAGCCTACACCATTGTCGGTACCGCCGACGAGCTGGCGCAGGTGACGTCTTCCGAGGTGATCAAGTTCTCCGCCGGCGGCTTTCGCGACTTCACCCGCATCGCGGCATCCGATCCGACCATGTGGCGGGACGTGTTCCTTGCCAACAAGGATGCGGTGCTGGAAATGCTCGGCACTTTCAACGAGGACCTTTCAAAACTCACCCGCGCGATCCGCCGCGGCGATGGCGAAGCGCTGTTCGACCATTTCACCCGCACCCGCGCGATCCGACGCGGCATCGTCGAAACCGGACAGGATTCGGCGGCCGCTGACTTCGGCCGTCCGCACGCGCAATTGAAAAAGTAAATCTAGAAAAGCGGCGGGACCTGTCCGACCTTCAGCGGGCCGAGATAGACGGTCCCATCGGCAAAGCGCAGCGGGAACGTGCGCGCCGGTTTGCCTTCCAGTGTTGCGGCCGTGCCGAGCGCGTTGATGCCTGCGGCGAGACCGGCATTGGCATTCTGCTTGACCACCTTGCCGAGGCCGGGAATTGCCTTGTCGAGCGCGCCCAACAAATTGGTGACGTCCTGGCTCCGCACGCCCGGCGCAACGCGGTCGAGCGTTGCCTGCGGCACGCCATCTTCCAGCATTTTTTCGAGACCCAGCGCCGGGATGATTTTCTCAAGGCCCGTCACCGTCATCTGCAATTCGCCGTTGATCTGCCCTTGCGCGTTGAGCTTCAACGTACCGGCGGCCACCGCGATCAGATCGTCCTGCGCAACCCGCGACTGAACGATCTCGACCTGTCCGTCGCCGGCTTGAAGTTCGCGAAATCGCTGCGGCCACGGTTTTGGAGTAAGATCCTTCAGGCCCGTAAGCTTTGCATGGACGTCTGCGCCAAAGGGGCGCGCCAGCACGGGATGAACATCCTGGGCGCTGCCCGATTGGATCTGCAACACGCTTTCAATGACGGGATCTTTCAGCGTCGAGCCTTCGGCCAGCCGGCCGTGCAATTCGACGTGCTTGGCGCGCGCCACCGGCACCTGCACCGAATTGCTATTGATGCGGTCGATCGCGACGTCGTCGAACACGATCGAGGCGCGCTGTGGAATGGCGGGAAGTCCGACCACGCTCGAACGCGCCGCGCTCCAGCTCACCTGCATCGGCGGCGCGCCCGGCGTTTCGGAAATCGTCGCCGGCGACTTGAATTCGGCGATCAGCAGTTTCGGATCGTAGACTTGCGCGACCGCTAGGATCTCGCCGAGATTGATCGTGACGGGCACGGGCGAAGCACCTGCCGTCTGCGAGGTCAGCGCGACACGCGCGCCGTCGCAGCGGACCTCCAGACGAAACGGATAGCCGGAGATCGACTGCTTGGCGCAGTCGTAGCTTCGTCCGGACTTCGCCTCCTGGGCGCGCCAGGCGTCGGCCTTCACCTCAGCCTGCGAGGCGGCATAAAACCAGAACGCGCTCCATGCCGCAGCGGCAATCAGGAGCACGATCGGAAGCGCGAAAAGCGGCCAGCGCGAGCGGCGGCGCGGCATATCGGAGGGCAGGGTCATGCTGGTCATGGACCGGACCATTGGCGGCCAATTTTGTCAAATATAAGCAGCCACTTGCCAAGCCATTAGCGCGGCATTTCCGCTTCGTTTCGCAACCAGGTTCTGATAGCCATCTTCCGAATGTCCGAGAAAGAACCTTCCCACCCGTCCCACGAAGACTTCTGGGTCTTCGGTTATGGCTCGCTGATGTGGCGGCCGGGATTTGAGTTCCTCGAACAGATCCCCGCGCGCCTGATCGGAGAACACCGCGCGCTTTGCGTCTATTCGTTCGATCATCGCGGCACGCCGGAGAAGCCGGGGCTCGTGCTCGGGCTCGACCGGGGCGGCGCCTGCCGCGGCATCGCGTTCCGCGTCGCGGGCGGGCGTCGCGAAGATGTGATCAACTATCTTCGTGGCCGCGAGCAGACAACCCACGTCTATCGCGAGGTCATGCGCTCGGTGTGGCTGGAGAACGAACCGCGCCAGCGTGTGAGTGCGCTGGCCTATGTGGTCGACCGCGGTCACGTGCAATATGCGGGACGGCTCTCGCTACAGGACCAGTTACGCTACGTTCGGCAGGGCCACGGCCGCTCCGGCAACAATCGCGACTATGTGCTGGAGACTGTGCGTTCGATCGAGGCGCAGGGCTTTCGCGATCCGCAACTGCATCAGCTTGCGCTGATGCTGCACGACGAGGCTCCACTGCACCGTTGAGTCAGCATTCTTTACGCGTTGGCGGACGCCGAATCCGGCACACCGCCGAACAACTGCGCCTGCTCTTGCCTCGCGGCCTCGACGAGCCGCGCGGTCGCTTCTTCGATGACGGCTGAAATCCGCGCCAGAAATTCGTCGCGCGGCAGGCCCGGCGGCACGGGATCGAGGAATTCCACGACCAGCGTGCCGGGATAGCGCATGAAGGTCCGGCGCGGCCAAAACAATCCGGAATTGAGCGCAACCGGCAGGCATTGTTCGCGGCAGCTCGCATAGAGTTGCGCGACGCCCGGCTTGTAGTCCGGTGGGGCTCCGGGCGCCTTACGCGTCCCTTCCGGAAAGATGATCAGCTGGCGGCCATTGTTGCGGACTTCTTCGCTGGCCTGCCGCACCATTTTCAGAAGCGCGCGGCCGCCGGCGCTGCGATCGACGGCGATCATGCCGGCCTTGATCGTGTACCAGCCAAAGAACGGAATTCGCGTCAGCTCGCGCTTGAGAATGTAGAGCGGCCGATCGAACCAAAGCAGCAGCGCAAAGGTCTCCCACATCGACTGATGCTTGGAGGCGACGACCAGCGGCCCTTTCGGGATCTTTCCGACGCCGCGATATTCGACTTTCACATTGCAGATGATGCGAAGCAGCCAGGTGTTCTGGCGCGACCAAAGCCGGACCAGCGTCATCAGTGCGGCGCGCGGCAGCACGAAGGTCGGAAGCGCGACGACGAGCCAGAGCACCAAATGCACATAGAACAGCACGTTGTAGGTCAACGAGCGCAGGAAAATGGAAATCATCGACGGTACCGATCAATTCGCTGGCGCGGTCAGTTCGCTTGCGCCGTCGCCGGCTGGCGCGGCGCCACTGGTGGAGCCTCATTGGCCTCGCGCGTGATGTCGAGGCCCACATCCGCCAGACGCACCCGCACTTCGGCCGCGACGTATTTCAAGTACTCAGATAGCACCAGGCGCAATGTTCCGCTATTGGTCCACCATGGCTCCTCGCGCCATTTGTCGCCGACCACGGCGTAGGGGATCAGCGTGATATCGGGCATCGCATGCGACAATTCAACGATCGCCCGCGGCATGTGATAGTTCGACGTCACCACGATCAGCGACTTGAACCCGCGCTCGCGCGCCCAGCGCCGCGTCTCCGCGGCGTTGCTTCGGGTATTGACCGCCGAGCGATCGAGATCGACGCAACAGCTCAGTAGCGATTGATTGTCGGTGAGCGAGCGCGAGATGTCGTTGGCGCCGCTGGCCGGATGCACGCCGGAGATCAGAAGCCTTCGGCCATAGCCGTCCGCCAATAACTCCATCGCGTCCGAGACGCGAAAGGCCCCGCCGGTGAGCACGACGATGCCGTCAGCCGAGCGCGCCGGCTTGGCCTCGGTGCCGCGCAGCTGCGACAGAAATCCGACGAAACCAACGGCTATCGCAACCGCCGTGATCGCGGCCGCGCTGGCGATCACAGCTCTCCAGCCCTTACGCGGCGCGGCTAAAGGCGCGGAACTTGGTCGGTCGGCGGACGGAAGGCTCATTGCAATCAGGCGATCTCCTCTTCGGCCCAATTCTAAAGCATGACCACAGCAAACGGGAACCGGTTTTCGTGTTCCGATCGAGGCCGGTCACCTCATTCGATATCGTTGAGGGTGGCAAACAGGGTACGCCGCGAAGCCCAGGCCGTGATCGCAGCGATCACCACTGCCTGCACCGCCAGGATCAGGTAACCCGAGGGGCGCAACGAAAACGTCCCCAACAGGGCGGCGAATTGGTCCCCGACGGGCGTGCCCGAAAACCAGTTTGCGATCGATTCCGAAAAGCCGAAGACGAGCATCGCAATGCCGCCGCCGATCACTCCGCCCTCGAGACCGAGCCGCAGGAAATGCCGCAGGAAACGGTTGGCGATGAAGCGGTCCCCGGCGCCGACAAAATGCAGGACCTCCACGATCGGACGGTTCGCCGCCATCGCACCACGTGTTGCAAAGGAAACCGAAATGATCGTGGCGATGATCACGAGCGCCAGAATGCCGATGCCGGCGACTACCGTGGCGCCGGTCATCGAACGCATCCGCTCGATCCAGGCCCGGTGGTCGTCGACGCTCGCGGTCGCCGCCGCCTGCGTCACAGCGCGACGCAAAGCTTCCAGATCCACGGTCGATCCCGGCTGCACGCGCGCGACGAGAACGCGCGGCACCGGGAGTTCGTCGAGCGATAATCCGCTGCCGAGCCACGGCTCCAGCAATTTCGCCGACTCCTCCCGCGAGAACGGTCTGAGGTCGACGATGCCCGGCTGCGCCCGCGCCGCGTCCGCCGCGGCCTGCGCATCGCGGTCAAGATCGCGTCCCGGCGCCGGACGAACCTGGATCGTGATCTCGCTTGCGACCTCGGACTGCCATTCGGCGGCGGAGGCGCTGACCAGCAACACCGTGCCTGTTGTGATCGAGGCCAGGAAGGTCATGATGGCGACCACCGCGACCAGCGCACTGCCGGAGATCGAACCGCGCGGCACGATCGGCGACATGTTGCGGGCCCGCGCCGGCACCTGCGGACGCTCGCGTCCGAGGTCAACCAGAGGGCCGAGGTGTTGATCGGTCCTACTCATAAATGTGCAACCGTCCCTGATGCAGCACGAGCCGCCGCGCTTCATACTGATCCATCAGGTTCATATCGTGTGTCGCGATCACGACGGCGGTCCCGGACTTATTCAATTCGATGAAGAGCCGCAGCAAGCGCCGCCCCAGCGTCGGATCGACGTTACCGGTCGGCTCGTCCGCGAGCAGCAATTGCGGCCGGGAAATGACCGCGCGCGCGATCGCGGCCCGCTGCTTTTCTCCGCCCGATAAAATGGGCGGCAGTGCGTCCATGCGTTCGCCGAGGCCAACCCATTTCAGAAGATCGATCACTTCCTTGCGATAGCTCGATTCGTCACGGCCGAGGACGCGGAACGGCAGAGCGACGTTCTCATACGTGGTCATGTGATCGAGCAGACGGAAATCCTGCAACACGATGCCGATCCGCTTGCGCAGATCCGCGATCTGATCCTTGCCGAGCAATGACACATCGTGGCCGAACAGATTGACCAGCCCCCGGGTCGGCCGCAGTGACAGGAACAACAATTTCAGCAGCGACGTCTTGCCGGCGCCGGAGGGGCCGGTGAGAAACTGGAACGAATGGGCGGGGATCAGGAAACTGAGGTCGCGCAAAATCTCCGGGCCGAGCCCGTAGCGCAATCCGACATTTTCGAACCGAACCAAGTCTAGCTCCGTTCGACAGGGCATGCCGCGCACACCGGCAACGCCCGGACAAAACCCGCGCAATATGGCGGTTTTGCTTCAGTTATGGTTTCCGGTTCGTTAACGGTCGCCTTGTAGCATCCCGATGTTACGAATCCGACCAGCATGAGCGCTCCATGCACATCGTTT